>JAGOFG010000264.1 GCA_017997335.1 Flavobacterium sp.
GTGGCAGAAGCAGGACCATTACCAATATCAAATGCGGTATTGATTGCACCATCGGGAAGAAAAAGTTGCACTCTGTTAACCGCTAAACCATTATAGGTTCCAGAAAAAGAACCTCCCAGCATAAATGCTCCACTAGAATTCATCTTAATAGTTTCCACCGCTCCTGAATTAAATCCTGTCCCAGAGGCAAAAGAAGCATCGACAGTTCCATCCGTGTTTATCCTTAGTATCCGATTCGCAGCAGTGCCATTAAAGGTGGTAAATGAACCTCCCAAAATAATTTTACCATCTGATTGAATACCAATAGCACTAACATTGTTATCAAAACCAACTCCTGTTATAAAACTTGCATCCAAAGTACCATCGGCATTCAATCGAGCAATTTTACCCACGGTACTACCGTTGAACTCCTCAAAACCTCCACCAATGATAATTTTTCCATCGGACTGGAGTGCAATTTTTTCTATCAAACCAGAAGCACCAGAACCTGTAACAAAGCTAGTATCTACAGCTCCGTTTGGTAAAATTTTCACTATTCTATTGGCGGCTGTTCCATTAAAACTCGTAAAACTTCCCACCAAAAAAATACTCCCATCGGATTGCAATACCATATTATAGATAATACTATTGGTTGCTCCAGGAGATGCAGTAAATGAACTATCACGACTTCCATCTGGATTCAAACGAACCAAACGTCCTACTGCTGTACCATTAAACTGAGTAAAAGAACCTGCAACTAAAATTTTACCATCAGGTTGAAGCAAAGAAGTGTAGACTTTATTATTAAAGCCCGTTCCTAAGAAAAAAGATGCATCCTTGGACCCATCGGGCAACAATCGGCATAAATAAGGTGTCGCCACACCATTGAAATTTAGAAAATCACCACCAACGATTAATTTACCATCATCTTGTACTGACAATGTTCTGACCGTATTATCAAAACCATCGCCCAAAAGACCATCATCATAGGTATTAAAAGTAGGGTCAACTTTTCCTTGTTGGCTAAAAACGGAAGCACAACTAAAACTAAAAACTAAAAGTAAGAGCAAGGTATTCTTTATTTTCAAAGGCTTTTCAATTAAAATTAGACAATACACACTGTTACAATAATTAACAGTATTTGTAGTAATAAAAATATAAAGCTAGAACTAAAAAGTCAATACCCAGATTTAGTGATATTTACATTGTTTTGAAAAAAAAATTAAACGCAAGGAACGCAAAGAATTACGCAAGGGACGCAAAGGTTAAAACATATAAGTCAATAAAGTTTTTAATTCAAAGTGGAAGTGGTTTGAACCATATAAGGCAAATAAGAAAATATAAGTGTAAAGACCAATCAAAAACTTTTAAACGATTAATCAGTTAAGCGATTAACCAACTAAACAATTAACTTTTTACTCGATTGTAATGAATTGCAATTGTTGCAAATCGCCGTTGTAAATATTGACATCTACGTTACCTTCAATTCCAGGAACGGCAGCACGTTCTGTAAACTGCCAAAACAACCAATCGTCTTGAATTTCCTCTCGATAAAAATTATAATTGGCTATCCAAAAGAGGTAATCACTGAATTCTTCTTTCAAAAAATCATCATAATATTTCTCTCCAGTGTATATGATGGGTTTCACTTTATAATGATTTTCTATGGCTTGCAACCATCTTCGAAGTCCTTTCTTGAGGTTAGTCATCGACTGATTTTTGGGTAATTTTTCAATGTCCAATACAGGAGGCAAATCTCCCTTTTGCAATCGAACCGTTTTGATAAATAACTCAGCTTGTTCTAAAGAATTTTCATTCGGGCGATAATAGTGATAAGCACCACGAATCATTTTGTTCTTTTTGGCTCCCTCCCAATTGCGTTTGAAACGTCGGTCTACCGCATCATTACCCGCAGTGGCTCGGATAAACACAAAATGCAGAGGGTATTGGTTCTCAATCGTATCAACATACGACCAACTTATTTTACCTTGGTATTCCGATACATCAATTCCAACGGTCTTTCCCTCGTGTTTTTCGAGTACGCGCAAATTTCTGGCTTCCGAAAAAACATCGGTTTTACTGAGTTTGTCTGATTTAAAACCTAAATAATACGCAAAAGCCGTACGATAATGATAGATGACACTTCCTAAAAACAGTAATCCAAAAGCTGCCCAGACATATTTCTTGAGGGTAGCTATAGCTTGATTGTTTTTCTTATTCGGTCGACGTCTGGGATAGTTTTTGGTCACTTTCCTCATATTGTAATCCCCTATTGCTTGATAAATTTATTGTTAAGGATAGAAAGAAAAATATAAAAAAGGATGACCAATGGAATGCCTAAAAATTGCAGTGTCACCAACAGTAAAAGTGAAACCGCCAGAAAGAAAAAGGTCAATTTATTATCTTTAACGGTCAACTTTTTTACTTTCAAAGAAAACAGAGGAATTTCAGCATTCAAAATGTAAGCGCTCCCGATACTAATCGCCAAAAGCACGCCATAATTCGACAATAATTCGAATAGCATAAACGAATCAAAATGACGAACAACCAAGGGCAAACTCAGAATAAACAAAGCGTTGGCTGGAGTAGGCAAACCAATAAAAGAGTCGGTTTGACGCGTGTCAATATTAAAATTAGCTAATCGATAACAAGAACCCAGTGTGACCAAAAAACCCAAAAAAGCCAACGCATATTGACCTGAAAACGGGTCACTAATTTGTAAACCAAAGGCTTCTAACATCATATAAAACATTGTCAATCCTGGAACTACGCCACTAGTCACCATATCAGCCAAAGAATCCAATTGTAATCCTAAAGGGCTAGAAACCTGAAAGAGGCGTGCAAAAAAACCATCAAAAAAATCAAGAAAAATTCCTAAACACACAAAATAAAAGGCCATTTCGAATTGTTGTTGCACCACAAAAGTGATAGCAATACAACCACAAAATAAGTTCAATAAGGTAATACTATTAGGAATGTGTTTTTTGAAAGTCATCGGAATCGGTATTAAAAAAATTGTACTCGCAAAAGTAAGATAATAAGTGAAAGAGAAGTGCGTTTTTTATCAGAGTTTCTTCAGCA
>JAGOFG010000265.1 GCA_017997335.1 Flavobacterium sp.
AAAAAAAACAATAACTTAAGCCTTAGATAAAAAGGAAATAGAGATTAATGTATTTACTTAATTTAAAAAATGATATATGAGAAATTGTTACGGTGTTATTACGTTTTTAGGGTTGCTGTTTTTTTTATCATGCGCCACTAATCCAATGACTGGGAAAAAAACTTTAAATCTTGTTTCCAATAGCGAGTTGTTTCCAGCTTCATTTCAGCAATACGGTCAATTCTTGAAAGAAAATAAAGTAATCCAAGGTACTGCTGATGCCAAAAGAGTTGAAAATATTGGTATCAAAATAAAAGAAGCTGCTGAGAAATATTTAACCTCTATTGGTCAGAATCAGTATTTAAATGATTATCGTTGGGAATATAAGTTGGTAGATAGTAAGGATGTAAATGCATGGTGCTTACCAGGTGGAAAGATTGTTGTTTACACAGGTATTTTGCCTGTAACAAAAGACGATGCTGGATTAGCCACTGTTATGGCTCATGAAGTATCGCATGCATTAGCCAACCATGGTGCACAACGTATGAGTGCTGCTAAGTTACAAGGTGTTGGAGCGGTCGGTTTGGCTGTTTTAACTGGTGGGCAATCGGCAGAAAGTCAGTATATGTGGCAGCAATTATATGGAGTTGGTTCTCAAGTAGGAGTTATGCTTCCCTTTAGTCGTGGACATGAGAGTGAGGCCGACAAAATTGGTTTGACTTTAATGGCAATAGCAGGTTATAACCCTCAAGAAGCAATTGCTTTTTGGAAACGAATGGCAGTACAATCTGGAGGAAAATCACAACCAGAGTTTATGAGTACTCACCCTTCAGATGCGACGAGAGTTGCTAATTTACAAAACCTTGTGCCGGAAGCTAAGGCTATTGCGGCTAAATTTGGGAAGGTATATTAAATTGAATATTTAGTATATAGAATAAAAGCCAAGTTTCAGCTTGGTTTTTTTTTGACTATAATTTAAAGCGGTTTTATTTTCTTAATTGAAGAAAAAAGATATTTTTACATTACTTAAAAACAATCAAAAACATATGGCAAACTTACCTAAAGGAGATAAAAAATTACTAAATGCTTGGGCTTTCTATGATTGGGCAAATTCGGTATATACTTTAACCATTGCATCGGCAGTTTTTCCAATATTTTATGAGGCTTTGTTTACCGATAAGAGTCACTATATTGACGTTTTTGGAATGCATTTAAAAAATTCAGCTTTGATAAGTTTTATTACGGCTTTAGCTTTTTTAGTAGTGGCTTTTATGTCTCCTTTGTTATCTGGAATTGCAGATTATGTGGGGAATAAAAAAAGCTTTATGAAGTTTTTTTGCTACCTAGGAGCTTTGTCTTGTATGGGATTGTATTGGTTTGATTTAGATTCAATTTATAGTGGATTGTTATTCTATTTTCTTGGATTACTAGGGTATTGGGGAAGTTTGGTTTTTTATAATTCCTATTTACCAGATATTGCTTTTACTGAACAGCAAGATGCGATTAGTGCCAAAGGTTACTCTTTAGGATACATAGGTAGTGTGATTTTATTGATTATCAATTTGGCGATGATTATGAAGCCAAAATTATTTGGAATCACTGGGACTGATGGTGAAGCTGCAATGAAAGCGATGCGCTACTCGTTTGTGATGGTAGGAGTTTGGTGGATTTTATTCAGTCAGTACACTTACTATTTTCTACCTAAAGGAAATAAAAAAGCAGGAGAAGCTATTAATAAAGATATCATTTTCAATGGATTCAAAGAATTAAAAAAAGTATGGCTTATTCTGAGTGAAAATTTGCCCTTGAAACGTTATTTGTATGGTTTTTTTGTTTCAAGTATGGCGGTGCAAACGGTTATGTTGGTAGCTACTTATTTTGGAGCTCAAGAAATCGAATGGAAAACGAAGGAAGACAGCACTACAGGATTGATTATATGTATTCTGTTGATTCAATTGGTGGCGGTTCTTGGTGCTTATTTGACATCAAAAGCTTCTGAAAAATTCGGAAATATCAAAACCCTAATTGTGATAAACGGTTTCTGGCTATTACTTTGTATAGGCGCTTTTATAATTACTTCTCCTGACCAATTCTATATTATGGCTGCTTTTGTAGGTTTAGTAATGGGAGGAATTCAGGCTTTATCACGTTCAACTTATTCTAAATTTTTGCCAGAGACTACCGATACAGCTTCCTTTTTTAGTTTTTATGATGTAGCTGAAAAAGTGGGTATCGTTATCGGTATGTGCGTGTATGGTATAATTGACCAAGTGACAGGCAGTCCAAGATTTGCTATTGTTTTCTTGGCTTTATTCTTTTTCATCGCGGTTCTTTTATTAAAACGTGTACCATCAAAAAAAGCGTCTTAAATAAAGACGCTTTTAGTGACTAAAAAACAAAAATAATTAACCTTTAGAAATCTCACCTGAGCCATTCACTTTAGTGTCTTTTTTAGTTGGATTTCCATAATACACAATATCTCCTGAACCAGAAACTCTTGCGTATAGACTCTCGGAACAACTTACTTTCGTATCGCCAGAGCCCGAAATACTAACACTAACTGTTTTTGATTTTAAATCAGAAGCATTGATGTCTCCTGAACCTGAAATACTGCTAGAGAAGTCATCGGCAGTTCCGCTTAAAACGATGTCTCCAGAACCGCTCAAACTCATATTGAATTTTTGAGCATCTACCGCTAGTTTTAAATCACCAGAACCCGAAAGTTTGGCATCAAAAGCATCCGTTTTGATAACATCTTTACTAACAATATCGCCTGAACCGCTTAATACCAAACCATTAATCGATTCGAATGGAATGGTAATATGAACTGATTTTCCAGGAGATAACTTGAAATTATATCCTTTCTCAGTTCCAATTTTTAAGACGTTATCAACTACTTCTACATCAATATAATCCAAAATATTTTCCTCTCCTTTGATAGTGATACTACCTTCTTTTCCAGATACTAAATCCACATCAAAAAAGCCAGAAACTTTTATGGATTCATAACTTGTAGTAGTTCGGGTTTCTGTAATCACATTCCCGTTGCCTTTAATTTGTTTTCCCATA
>JAGOFG010000266.1 GCA_017997335.1 Flavobacterium sp.
AAAGAAACCTACCAAAAAATTCTATTGCCTAGAATGCTTAGCGGTCATTTTCAAGGAAGAGTTTTGAGTATGCTTTCTAAACTGATTCGTCCAAAAAATATTCTTGAAATAGGTACTTACACTGGCTACTCAGCTTTGTGTTTGTGTGAAGGAATGCAAGAAAATGGACAACTACACACCATAGACATCAAAGAAGAATTGGTTGATTTTCAGCGAAAACATTTTGACAAGTCGGCTTGGGGACATCAAATTGTGCAGCATTTAGGAGAAGGAATTGGAATTATCCCTACTATTGATTTGACATTTGACTTAGTTTTTATTGATGCCGATAAGGAAAACTACTTAAACTATTTTGAACTTATTGTTCCTAAAATGAACAAAGGTGGTATCATTTTATCAGACAATGTTTTGTGGAGCGGTAAAGTTGTTGAGCCTTTGCAAAAAAATGATTTGAGCACCAAAGTTTTATTGGAATACAACAAACTCCTAGCTAATGACCCAAGAGTAGAAACGGTTTTACTTCCTATTCGAGATGGACTTACGGTGAGTAGAGTACTTTAAACCCCTATACGTCTTATCAAAATACGATTCCTAGCCCAGATGGGAATGAAAATCCTTTTGGGTTGAACGGTATTTTTTCTTGACTAAAAAAAGCGACTGGAAGAAGCTCTTTTTTGGTCTTAGAAAAAAACAGTTTCAAACCAAAAGATTGTAATGTACAGCTGGATTATGCTCCTAATTGGTAATTGGAAAGTACTTTTTTTGAAGAATTTGATACCCTTTATAGGTTAAAAAACCAAAGGTGAAACCACAAAAATATCCTGTAAGAATGTCTAGTGGATAGTGCAAACCAAGGTAAATTCGGCTATAGGCAAAAATCAAAGGCCATAAGAAGAGAAGTCCAAAATACTGAAACTTATTTCGCAACACCAAAAACAAGAAGGTAGCCACCGCCATAGAATTGGCCGCGTGGCCTGAGAAAAAACTAAAAGAATTTCTGGATTGCACGACGCGAATTAGGCTATTGATGTCTGTATTATTGCAAGGGCGCAAACGTTGAAACGTATTTTTGACCAAATTGGTTGTCTGGTCTGTAAAAGCGATTAAAACTGCAACAAAGAGTAATAAAAAGAGTGTTTGCTTGGCTCCTACTTTTTTGTAAATGATGTATAAAAGCAACAAAAACAAGGGTGTCCAGTTGACTTGCTTGGTGATAAACAACCACAAACCATCGAAGGTCTCAGAACCTAAACCATTTAAAAAAACAAACAACTGAATGTCTAATGCTTCTAGCTTTTCTAACATTACATTTGTCTTTTTATCGGTCCTTCAACTTCCTTGCTTTCTTCAGTAGTAGGCGTTTCGGTTGCAGAAGGTTTTCCTTCTACGGCATTTGATGCATTGGTAATTTCGGAAGTAAAATTAGTAGCAAAACTAGTAATCGAATTGGCAGAATCGCCTAATAGATTTTGTTTGGCTTTATCTATTTCGGAATTGATTCCTCCGGTTAAATCGGTTAAAGTGTTTTGGTCCAATCCGTTGGCCTCTGCTCCTTTTTGAATTTCATTTTTAATATCGTTTGTAGCGTGCTTTAGCTGCGCCATCGCTTTTCCCATAGTACGAGCAATTTCTGGCACTTTATCAGAACCAAACAACATCAAAACGATGAACATAATAAAAATTAATTCTCCTCCTCCTATTCCAAACATAAGGTCGATTTTTTTGTTGCGACAAATATATTAATTTTAATACAGTTGCTTTTTAAATATTTCATAAAAAAGAGGCGTTCTGACAATTTACACAACACCTCTTTCTGTAATACTACTTAATTGCCATTCATTTCAGGCAACTACTAAAATCGTCTTCCTGTATTTAGTAAATCAAAATAGGCTTTATCAATCCATTCTTGATGATTGGGATGTGCAATTTTTATCATTTCCATTGCTCTATCTTTAAGTGTTTTGCCATACAAATCTGCGATTCCGTTTTCGGTGATGATGTATTGCACGTGCGAACGGGTAGAAACCACTCCAGCTCCTTGTTTTAAGAAAGGGACTATTCTACTCGCTCCATTTTTGGTAACCGAAGGCAGGGCAATAATCGCTTTTCCTCCATCGCTCAAAGAGGCGCCACGAACAAAATCCATTTGACCTCCTACACCAGAATACATACATCCGCCAATTGAATCTGCACAAACTTGTCCTGTAATATCGACTTCAATAGCCGAGTTGATAGCGACCATTTTTGGATTTCGTCGTATTTTGGCGGTATCATTTACATAAGACGATTCTCTTAACTCTATAAATGGATTGTCGTTCACAAAATCATACAATCGCTTTGAACCCAACATAAAAGTTGAAAGCACACGTCCGCGAGTCACTCCTTTATAATTGCAATTGATGACATCTTTTAAAATTAAATCAATTACACCGTCCGAGAACATTTCGGTGTGGAGTCCCAAATCTTTATGATTCATCAAATTAGCCAAAGCAGCATTTGGAATCGAACCAATTCCTAGTTGTAGCGTACTTTTATCATCGATTAAAGAGGCAATATGTGCGCCTATTTTGGCTTCGAGAGGCGTTATTGCTTCTTCTTCTTTTTCGTGTATTGGACAATCTACATCGACTAAAAAATCTATTTCGGATACGTGCAGAATTCCGTCACCAAAAGTTCTTGGCATATTTGGATTTACTTGCGCAATAACCGTTTTGGCACTTTCTATAGCTGCGACTGTTGCCTCTACAGAAACCCCTAAGGAACAATAGCCGTGATTGTCTGGTGGTGAAACGTGTATAAAAACTACATCCAACGGAACTACTTTTTTTCTAAACAAACGCGGCAATTCACTTAAAAAGACTGGCGTGTAAGAACCATTTCCTGCTGTTAATGTGTGTCGAACATTTTTTGCAATAAAAAAAGAATTCACGTGAAAGCTTTCTGCTAAATCAGGATTAGCGTATGGTGCTGGACCTTCGGTATGTAAATGACAAATTTCTACATTTCTCAATTCAGAAGCTCGTTCTGTTAAAGCTTTAGTT
>JAGOFG010000090.1:0-7585 GCA_017997335.1 Flavobacterium sp.
AATTCATTTTTCAAATTTTTCCTAATCTTGTCTAGTGGTGTATTGGCCTGTTGTACTTTCTCTAATTGAGTGGGAACAACTACATTTTTTGTGTTTTCATTGTTCCAGGCTGATTGTATATCGTTAAAATCCATATCCTTGATTTTTTATAATTTCTTTTAATTTTTCTTTGGCTCTATTTAATTTGACTCTAGCATTTCCTTCTGAAATCCCAAGATTTTCTCCAATTTCTCTATGAGAAAATCCCTCGAGTTGGTAAAAAATAATCGCTTTGTCTATCTTATCCAATTTTTGAACGGCCCTATAAAAGTGTTCCAATTGGCGCTCCTTGATATCGGCATCCCCTTCTTCGTCGGGAATATTTGTAGATGACAACTCGTATTTGTCTACTTTCTTTTTTTCTTTTTTCAGAAAAACGATGGCAGTATTTATGGCTACACGATACATCCAAGTTGAAAACTGACTTTCTCCTTTAAAACTATCGTTGGCTTTCCATAATTGGCAAATGATTTCTTGAAACAAATCTTCTTGATCGTCTCGGTTGTCCATATACATTTTGGAAACCTTGTACAAGATGCCTTTATGCTGCTCGATTCGGGATAAAAATTCTTGCTCTTTTGTCTTCAAAGTCAAATTAGTTGGTTATGGGTTGTACCTTATATCCTGCTTTTTGTAATAATTGAATCACTCCTTTTTCTCCACCTAAATGCGCTGCTCCTACCGCAAAGAATACACTTTCGTTTTTCATCATAGCTGGCATATCTTTAACCCAATTACTATTGCGGTTGTCTAACATTACAGGTTTACTTTTCTCATCCATAAATTTAGGGTCATTAACCATTTCATAAATGGCCTTTAAGTCTTCACTTTTATAGGTTTGAGTTAATAAATCGAAATATTTTTTATCATAATTGCTCAACTGCTCTACCATTACTGGCGGTGAAAAAGTAGCATCCATTGCTGCAAATTGAGTCGCAAATTTCTCTAAACCTAAAATCTCCATCTTTCTTTTTTGAGCCATTTGTAAAAACTCAAATTCATACATTTTTGGATTGCAATTTAATGCTTTAAACATAATCATACTCAGCAAAGAATGTAAACTGGTATGCTCAAATTGATTCGCTCCTGCTCCAACCCTTTCTTTCAAAAGAACATCTAATTTTTTATAATCTTCAGGGGTCAGAAGAGTACTCAAAGCTACTTTGCTCACACTCATTTCTTGCATCGCTTTTACTTCTGATGGTTCATCAAAATCTAACTCTAAGGCTAATTTAGTTGATTTATCAAATGCTTTTTTTACTTTTTCTTTGATGGTAAAATCACTTTCACACATCATGTGTAAGGTTCCGTATACATAAGAAGGACGTGCTAATCCGTTTCCTGAAATTTCCCATAATAAAGAATTTTCGTTTGCCTTTTTGGTTTGCGCTTGTGTTGAAAAACTAAAGCTTGTTACCGCTACTAAACCTAAAATAAGTGTTTTAATTGTTTTCATAATTGTTGATTTTTTTGATTGATGATTGATTAATGATGATTTGATTGATTTGATTGATTTGATTGATGATTGTGTTTTAGCCTTCTATTTATTCTTTGTTGAGGAATTACTGGCTAACAAACAGCATGCAGTGATTAGTAGTAAACCGTTTTCTGGTTTCTCAAATACAAACTCTTTTACTAGACTATAACCTAAGCTAATTCCAGCTAAAAAAAGTAATACATAAAAGATTTGGTTTTGGGATTGTGCCTTTACATTTTTCATGGGTTTTGATTTTTTGGGTTAATGATTGATGATTAAAACGATAGCTAATTATTTGATTACGACTCGTAAGTAATCAACAACTAAAAACGTTACAAACTTTTTTTGTTTTTTTCAAAAAACCCAGAAACCACAAGACTTATGAAGTGTAATTTTTTTATTCAAACACGAATTACACTAATTAACACGAATGCGCAGCTAACTTAACCGCAAGGTTCGCAAAGATTTACGCAAGGTTCACAAAAAAAACTTAAATGAATTTAAATGTCTTATATGGTTGAAAAAAAACGCAAGGCTTGCAAAGAAAAAACTTAAATGACCTTATATGTCTTATATGGTTAAAAAAAATCCACAAGGGTTTATAATTTGTGGTTTATCTTAAAAGAATTAGATAAAATTTAATTTAAAAAATAAGCACATAAATTCTTTGGTTTCAATAAAGCTGTGTCATTAAAACAGTCTCTTTTCGTAAAAATTAGTGAAATTCGTGTTTACTTTTTAATCAATCGCAAAACCCACAAAATTCAGATAGAACTATTTTTATTAGAGACAAGAAGATAAAGCATACAAAACTTCCGAAATTTGAGCTTCGGTATTGTAGCTATGTAAACAAAAACGCAAGCGCTCTTGTCCGGCGGGAACCGTGGGAGAAAGTATGGGTTTTACATCAAATCCTTTGTCTTGAAGTTGTTTTGCAATGGCTTTTACAGTAGCATTTCCTGGAATTATAGCCGATTGAATAGCCGATTTACTTCGAACGAAAAGCGGTTTCAAACTGAAGCGGCTTTTTTCTTGATTAAAAAAATTAATTCGCTCTTTCAATTCACCAATTGCTGCTGCTTTAGCATCCAACTCCTGATAAGCATTAAGAATTGTTGCAACCGAATGTGGAGAAAGTCCTGTAGTGTATATAAAACTTCTAGCAAAATTGACCAAATAACTACTCAATGCCTCAGAACCTAACACAACAGCACCATGACAACCTAAGCCTTTTCCAAAAGTAACAATACGAGCAAAAAAATGCTCTTGTAAACCCAAAAATTGCACCAATCCTTCTCCTTTTTCACCAAAAACCCCCAAAGCGTGCGCTTCATCAATAACTAAATAGCAATTATGTTTTGTGGTTACTTGAACCAGTTCTTCTAAATTTGGACAGTCTCCATCCATAGAAAAAACAGATTCGGTAACAATGTAAATTTCGTTATGCAAATTACCTCGACTGCGCTCGGTATGACAACGTTCAATCAACAACTCCAAATCCTCAAAATCGTTATGTTTGAATTTATATCCTTTGGCATAAGATAATTGAATTCCATCTCTTATCGATGCATGACACAATTCATCAAACAAAATAAAATCCCCTTTTTGAGGTACAGCACTAAAAAAACCAACATTGGCATCATAGCCTGAGTTAAAAAGTAAAGCAGATGGTGCTTGATGAAAAGCAGCTACAAAAGTTTCTGTAGTAGGATACAAAGTATGATTCCCAGAAAGTAATCGCGAACCTGTTGCTCCATTAATTATGCAATTATGATTAACTAAATATTGGTGAGCGGCAGTAAAAATAGCTTCCGATTTTGCAAAACCTAAATAATCATTTGATGCAAAATCGATTAATTGGTTAGCCAAAGGCAATTTTCTAAGCGCATTTTGCTCTTGTCTGGCGGCTAACTTTTGTTCAAGAGGCTGAGGAAGCTGTTTCATAGTCAACAAAAATAAGGACTTTTTTAAAAACACAATTCGCTTTGGTCATTTAATAAAAACAAGTAATTGGAAAAAATTGATGAAATATTCTTAATTTTTTAATAATAAAAATTTACTATCAATTTTTTTAATGTTAAAAAAAACTTAAAAAACACTAAACAACACGAAATCAATCATTTTGTTTTTTACTTTCGGAGTATGATGAAACGCTTGGCATCGGTATTTCTAATTGCCTCCTTATTCTACAATGTAATAGGGTACTATTTGCTATTTCATCAAAAAGAAGAACACCAATGGGTCTCTAGTATGCAAGAAAAAGCAACTACTGAATACCAAGTTCTTGAAGTAAACGCTTCCATTTATTCTTTTGTACAAGACACAGACTTTGAATACGTAAACCAAAACATAGAAATCAACAATACATATTATCATGTTTTTAAAAAACGTATAAAAAACAACATCCTGTACTTGTATTATTTACCAAATAAGCATCAAGACAAAATAAGTTCTGAACTTACAAACCTTGTAAATCAACAATTATTTGATGATTCTCCATCAAAAGAATCGCCTGCAAAAAAACTATTAAAAACGGTTGTAACTGATTATTTGGTTACAAAACCTTTATCAATTAGTACACCTTCTACGCATCAGATAGCCAAAGTTTCTTTTCAAAAAACACAAATCACGAAACCAGTTTGTGGCTATTTCAACGTACCTTTTTCTCCTCCGGATTTCGTTTAGATTTTCCTTTTTCTACTATTCAAATCTCTTCGTATTGCTGAGCATTCAATTAATGCACTCATTGATATGAATTTCGAAAAAGCCTATTAGGCAACTTATACCTTAAAAACAACCTAAACTATTTCAAAACCCTAGATTGTTAGCTGAATCATTTTTAGATGGATTCGATACATCAAAATTGAATTATACTAGCGATACTGAAAAAGCGATTTTGACCTTATTAAGTCAATCATCGCTTACATTTTAGCAAATTCATATGAAATCGCCATTAATAAAAAGTTTGTTATAAGCAAACGCTGATAAAAAAAGGCGACATCTTATATGACCGCTAACAAATAACTTTTACATATATATGAAAAAAATATACTGGACAATGCTATTCTTGTCTTCTCTAATAACATACTCTCAAACCGAAATTGACGGGATAATGATGAGTAAAAACAACTTTTGCACAGGAGCAATATACCAATACAGCAGTTGGGATAACTACTGGGAAGGTAATTTCAAAAGAACCAATTTAAATCTTGGAACTGTAAGCACAAAATCATTAGCAGTAATGGGTAATTACGGAATTTCGGATAAATTGAATCTATTGTTCAGCTTGCCCTATGTAAAAACCAATGCTTCTGAAGGCACTATGAAAGGTCAAAAAGGAATACAAGACCTTACTTTAACTTTAAAATACATGCCAATTGAAAAAACAATTGGAAAAAACACCTATTCCATTTATTTTATTGGGAGCTATTCTACTCCACTATCCAATTATGCTGTCGATTATTTACCCTTGAGCTTGGGCCTTGGAAGCAAAACAGGGACATTACGAGTTATGGGAGATTTTCAAAGAGGTAATTTTTTCAGTACCCTTTCTGGAGCTTATATAAAAAGAGCAAACGTTACAATTGAAAGAAATTCCTATTTAACGAATGACGAAATCATCTATTCAAATAAAGTGAATATGCCAGATGCTATTTCGGTTAATTTTAGAACAGGCTATCGCTCTAATCGATTAATTGCTGAATTCATAATTGATAATTGGGTTACTCAAAAAGGAGGTTTTGACATTACCAAAAACAACATGCCTTTCCCGAGTAATACTATGAACGCCATACGGTATGGTATAAATACAAAATACACCTTAAAAAGCATCCCTGAGCTAGCCATAATTGGCGGGTACAACTATGTAGCAGAAGGTAAAAATGTTGGACAATCCAAAACCGTTTACGGAGGCTTATTTTATATTATCAATTTTGAAAAAAAATCTACGGAAAATGAAAACTAAACTATACCACTTTCTTTTAAATAGTCTTATTATCTGTCTGTCTATATTTGTTTTTTCTTGTAGTGAAGAGGTTACAGAACATAATGATAATTTTCAAGCTTTAAACCCAACTAATATCGATGCTAACGGCGGAACTTGGAAACCAATTTTACTAACAGCGCCAGATGAATTCCAAATCGATGTTCCCGTAGCAACAAATACAGCTTCCTACACTCGAGAAATCAACGAAATCAAAAGCTACCAAGCAGCTATAACCGAAGAACAAAAAAAAATTATCGCCTATTGGCGAGTGGGCGGCGTTTTACGATGGAATGAAATTATGCGCACCTTGGTTGCTAGACACAACCGTCCGCCCTATCAAAACGAAGACGGAACGTATCCTGCGCCTTCTGCTGCAAATCCATTTGGGTATCCGCAATTTCCGTTTTCAAATCCACCTTATGCAGCAAGAGCCTATGCTTATGTAAGTGCCGCACAATATGACGCATTAATCGCTGCTTGGCATTACAAAAAATTATACAATAGAGCCGCTCCCTATACTGTAGATGCGACTTTACAAGTATTAGTCCCAAAAAGTACTTTACCAGCCTACCCTTCTGAAGACGGAGTACTTTCTGGAGTGACCGTAGAATTACTAAAATTACTTTTCCCGACAGAAATCGCTTATATTCAAGAAAAAGCAGATGAAGAAAAATTGTACCGAATCATTAGTGGTGCCAACGTTCGTAGTGATGTAGAAGCTGGAATTGCTCTAGGAAGAAAAATTGCTGCTAAATTTATTGCTAGAGCCGCAAGCGATGGAGCAGGAGCCGCAATAGGAACACCAGCAATATGGGCTCAATTAGAATCCAACGCTATCGCAAAAGGAGAAACACCTTGGATTTCACTTGATGCACCAAAACGCCCACCGATGCTACCATTGTTTGGAAATGTAAAATCGTTCTTAATGACGCCAGCTGATGTAGTAGCGAGCCGTCCTATACCTCCTCCATCCACAAAATCTGAAACTTTTGCAAAAGAACTGGCTGAGATAAAAAAATTTAGCACTAGTATCACTAAAGAACAACAACGAATTGTGACTTTTTGGGCAGATGGGGTTGGTACTTACACGCCTCCAGGACATTGGAATGCCATTGCAACTGAACATTTTGTACAACAGAATTATAGTGAAATCCGCTGGGCAAGAAATATGGCATTACTTAACCTTGCTATGATGGATGCCGCTATAAGTTGCTGGGATGCCAAGTACTTCTATTTTAACCCAAGACCTTCACAAATGGACACCTCGATAAAAACTACAACAGGAATTCCTAATTTCCCTGCTTACGTTTCTGGCCACTCTACCTTTAGCGCAGCTGCAGCAACAGTATTGTCACACCTACTACCTGAATCTAAAGAGAAATTCAATGCTTTCGCCAAAGAGGCTTCTAATTCAAGACTATATGGAGCCATTCACTATAGAAGCGATTGTGAAAAAGGATTATTACTAGGTGAAACAGTTGGTGCATTCGCAGTTTCAAGAGCCAAAACAGATGGCGCTGAATAAAAAACAAAAATAAAAAGTTGGTAATATAACAATTGGTTATTGCTTTTATTATCAATGCAACCTAACAGGATTGAGCCCCTGTTAGGTTTTTAATTCAATCAAATACTATGGAAACACAACTCAACACCTTGTATGGTCAATTTAGTAGAAAAATAGACACTTATAGCTCAATACTGTTAAGAGTATCACTTGCTATTGTCTATATATGGTTTGGCGCTTTAAAAGTCTTCGAAACAAGCCCTGCGGAAGTATTAGTTCAAGAAACCGTATATTGGTTGGAGCCCTCAATTTTTGTGCCTTTACTAGGAGTAGCAGAACTAATGATTGGTATTGGACTTTTAATAAAAAAATGGACGCCAATAGTGATACTACTTTTGTTGCTGCACATGTTCGTAACCTTTTTTCCAATAGTTATCGTTCCAAAATTATGCTTTGACACCACGCTTTTTTGCCCAACATTAATTGGACAATATATTGTCAAGAATTTAGTCTTAATGGCCGCTGCTTTGACGATAATTGGAAAACATCACCAACAGCAATCAAGCATATAAAACAAGAA
>JAGOFG010000090.1:7685-9723 GCA_017997335.1 Flavobacterium sp.
TTCTTTTCTATTCTATATTCTCTTAGTCTGCTAAAAGAATTAATTTATTGTCTTTCATTTCAATTGTTCCAGACTCGATATCAAGTGTGTATAATTGATTAGAAACTTTTTTAAATTTAGTTTCTCCTTCGCTTATAAAATCAAAACTATTGGCTGCAATTTTTACAGTTCCCTGTTTTAGTAACGAGACAATTGGCGCGTGATTATTCAAGATTTGAAAACTTCCGTCTACACCTGGAAGGGTAATAGAAGTAATTTCTCCATTAAATAATTTTGCTTCTGCTGATACAATTTCTAAAATCATTTTTTTAGTGATTAGTAATTAGTAATTAGTGATTAGCACCATTTGCATACTGCCACCTTCTAATTGCTAACTGATTTTATGCTTCGGCTAACATTTTCTCTCCTGCTTCAATCGCTTGCTCGATAGTACCTTTAAGGTTGAAAGCAGATTCTGGCAAGTGATCCAATTCACCATCAATAATCATATTAAATCCTTTGATGGTATCTTTAATATCAACCAAAACTCCAGGAATACCTGTAAATTGCTCCGCTACGTGGAAAGGTTGAGATAAGAAACGTTGTACACGACGTGCTCTTGCAACTGCTAATTTATCATCTTCTGATAACTCTTCCATACCAAGAATCGCGATGATATCTTGCAATTGTTTGTATTTTTGAAGAATTTCTTTAACTCTTTGTGCACAGTTATAGTGATCATCACCTAAGATATGAGGAGTCAAAATTCTTGAAGTAGAATCCAATGGATCTACCGCAGGATAAATACCTAACTCAGCAATTTTACGAGACAATACTGTTGTAGCATCTAAGTGAGCAAAAGTTGTTGCTGGCGCAGGGTCAGTTAAGTCATCCGCAGGAACGTAAACCGCTTGTACAGATGTAATAGAACCTTTGTTTGTAGAAGTAATACGCTCTTGCATCGCACCCATCTCAGTAGCCAATGTTGGTTGGTAACCTACCGCAGATGGCATACGTCCTAAAAGTGCTGATACCTCAGAACCTGCTTGCGTAAAACGGAAGATGTTATCCACGAAGAACAATACATCTTTTCCTTGATCAGAACCAGCTCCATCACGGAAATACTCAGCGATAGATAATCCAGAAAGTGCCACACGTGCACGAGCTCCTGGAGGCTCATTCATTTGTCCAAAAACGAAAGTAGCTTTAGACTCTCTCATTCCTGGCATATCAACTTTAGATAAATCCCATCCTCCATTTTCCATAGAGTGCATGAAATCTTCACCATATTTAATAATTCCTGACTCTAACATCTCACGAAGTAAGTCATTTCCTTCACGAGTTCTTTCTCCTACTCCTGCGAATACAGAAAGACCACCGTGACCTTTTGCAATATTGTTAATCAACTCCTGAATCAATACTGTTTTACCAACACCAGCACCACCAAACAATCCAATTTTACCACCTTTTGCATAAGGCTCAATCAAATCAATTACTTTAATACCTGTAAATAAAACTTCAGAAGAAGTAGATAAATCTTCGAATTTCGGAGCTGGTCTGTGGATTGGCAATCCGTTTTCACCTGTTTTAGGCAATTCACCTAAACCATCAATTGCATCTCCAACCACATTAAACAAACGTCCGTAAACGTCTGGACCAATTGGCATTTGAATTGGACTTCCTGTACCAACTACTTCATAACCTCTGCTTAAACCATCTGTAGAGTCCATCGAAATGGTACGAACGGTATTTTCACCAATGTGAGATTGCACTTCTAGCACCAATAAAGTACCATCTTTTCTAGTGACTTCTAATGAGTCATAAATTTTTGGAAGTTCAACATCCTTACCGTTGAAAACTACGTCCACTACTGGGCCAATGATTTGGGCAACTTTTCCTATTACTTTAGACATTACTTATGTATTTATTAAATAGCTATTTAGGTTTGTGAAATTCATCTTCAGAAATCAGGTCTTTCAGATGCTTTTTTCCGTGTGCAAAGATATATTTTTTAAAATACATAATCAATACCTTTTTTTTAAAAAAAATGATATTTTTT
>JAGOFG010000091.1 GCA_017997335.1 Flavobacterium sp.
AACCTTAAACAACCCCAAACCCTAAACGATTAACCAATTAACCGATTAAACTTTAAACAATCTTAAACCTTAAACAACCCCAAACCATTTTTTAAACAACCTACCTCATAATTCATAAACTTTCCCGAAATTGCCACCAACTATAAAGTTCCAAAACCAACCTAAAACTATGAAGAAAACTTTTTTTACAGCCCTGTTGTTATGCCTAGGCGGAGTCGTTTTTTCGCAATCATCAGAGGAGTTGCAACTCAAAGCCATTTACCAATCGGCATTGACCAAAGGGCAAGGCTACCAATGGCTGGACTATCTTTCTAACCAAATCGGACACCGCTTATCAGGCTCTGATAATGCTGAAAAAGCGGTACAATACACCAAGGCACAATTAGAAACCTTAGGGTTAGATAGAGTGTTTTTGCAGGAAGTAATGGTGCCAAAGTGGGTACGTGGTGCAAAAGAAACCGCTTATATCAAAGATGGAAAAAACAAAATTGAAGTGCCAATTTGTGCTTTGGGCGGGTCGATTGCCACACCTAAAAAGGGTTTGCTAGCACCCGTAATCGAAGTGCATAGTATCAAAGAATTAGAAAGCTTGGGAACGGCTTTGAAAGGAAAAATAGTCTTTTATAACCGCCCAATGGATGCAGAACAAATCGAAACGTTTAAAGCTTACGGACATTGTGTGGACCAGCGTTCTTCGGGCGCGAGAGAAGCGGCAAAGTATGGTGCAGTGGGAACAATTGTGCGTTCTATGAATTTACGTTTTGATGATTTTCCGCATACTGGTAACCAAAGCTATGGCGACTTACCGCAAGCACAATGGATTCCTACAGCAGCCATCAGTACCAATGGTGCGGACTTGTTAAGCAAGAAGTTAAAAGAAAACCCACAACTGCAATTTTATTTTAAGCAATCCTGTGAACAAATGGCCGATGTGTTGTCTTATAATGTGGTGGGCGAATTGAAAGGAAGCGAAACGCCCGAAAACATTATGGTAGTGGGTGGTCATTTGGATTCTTGGGATTTAGCCGATGGTTCGCACGATGATGGAGCAGGAGTGGTACAAAGCATGGAAGCGCTACGTATCTTGAAGCAGCTGAATTTTAAACCCAAAAATACGATTCGTGTGGTGTTGTTCATGAACGAAGAAAATGGCAACCGTGGCGGAAAAAAATATGCAGAATTGGCACAAACCAATAAAGAAAATCACGTTTTTGCACTCGAAAGTGATTCTGGAGGCTTTTCGCCGAGAGGGTTCTCATTCGAATGCAATGATGAGGAGTTCGCTAAATTTAGCAGTTGGAAAGGGTTATTTGAACCTTATTTGATTCATAGTTTTGTAAAGGGACATAGCGGAACAGATATTGGACCATTGACATCCAAGCATATCGTCAAAGCAGGACTCAAACCCGATTCTCAACGCTATTTTGATTACCATCATGCGGCCAACGATACCTTTGATGCCATCAACAAAAGAGAATTGGAATTGGGAGCAGCTACTATGGCTTCTTTGTTGTACTTGATGGATCAAAAAGGCTTGTAACTATGAAACCCGCTGAAGCCTATATTTTCAATCAGCCGCACTTGTACCAGAGTATTATGTTGCATTTACTTCAGGTGATTCAGCAACAACTACCCGAAAGTGAAGTGTTGTTCAAATGGGGCATTCCTTATGTGTATTATAAAAAGAAACCCTTTTGCTATCTCGCTCCCAATCACAAGAAAGGATTTGTAGATTTGGGTTTTGCCAAAGGTTTTCAATTGCAACACAATCAGTCCCATTTGATTGGCGAGAAGCGAAATACGGTAAAATCGCTTCGTTATTTTAATCTAGAAGATATCAACCACGACATTTTACTAGCTGTTATTGCAGAGGCAAAGACATTGTAAACTTATTGGATTGTTATTTTATGCAAAAATTAATAGGAATGGGCTTTAGCCCTTTCTGTTATTGAGTTCGATTATTGTTTTCTATTCAAAAAAAATCAATAGGAATGTGCTTTAGCCCATCCTTTTATCACCGTATTCGATTTTTTTTTTTGTAATAATTGAATAGGAATGGGCTTTAGCCCATTCATTAAAATGAGTTATGTATTGGGCTTTAGCCCAATCTATTATTGCAGAGGCAAAGCATTGTAACCTTAATGGATTGTTATTTTTATACAAAAAATGAATAGGAATGGGCTTTAGCCCGTTCTGTTATTATTTTTTATACAAAAATTCAATAGGAATGGCTTTAGCCCATTCTGTTATTATAAAAAAAATCTCCTGAAAAGGAGATTTTTTTTATATCATTTAGCGGTAAAAATTTAGATTCTAAATTTTCCACCTACAGCAAGGATTCTCTGAAAAAAGAAGAAATCTTGTGATGCTTTGTCGTCCGTACTCATTGTAGTTCGGATGTCATGCATGTTGATATAACCGCCTTTTAATTCTCCTTGGATATAGAAATATTTAAAGAAAGTAATATTCAAACCGGCTTTCAAGGAAGTTCCAAAACCGGATACGTGAAAATCATCATGACGTTCTTTACCCAGTAATTTGGTATTTGTTTTTGGATACAATACCCCAAAACCAACTCCTTCGGTCAAGTTAACCTGAATTTTATCCGTATTCCCAATTTTGAATAACTTAGAAATATCATCATGACGAGAAACTTCGGTATTGATATAGTTCAAACCATCAGTATGCTCGAAGGTCAAAAATGTTTCGTCTGTAAAGTCAACGGGAGTGTTGTTATACGTCCCATTATGTACAGGACCATTGATAAAACCTGTTACATTGGCCGTTTGATCTTGGGTCATCACATATTTCATATGATCCACCCCAATAGCCACACTATAATGATCCGAGAAAAAATAACCCAAACGCAAATTGGTTTGTGGAATCGTCATTTTGGTAGGGTTAATGTAATCGATATGCCAACCTTTGGGTTTATCGTGAGCGCGCATATCCGCTACTGTAAAACGATAATCCTTACCAGTAAAAGTAACATCCGATTTGCTATAGGATTCTCTGTTTCCTCCCCACGAGATAAAGAACTTTCCTTTATTGTGAGCAGTGTATCTTATAGGAGTGTTTTCTTGTGCAAAAGTAATTGCTGTCGTTACTAAAAAAAGAACGAAATAATAATACGATGTTTTCATGGGGCTTGTAAAGTGTAAAAAAATTAAAATTGATTAATGGTTTGTCTGATAGCTACAAGTTTGGTCATTAAAGCTTCAAAATAATCCAAATGCAACATGTTCGCTCCATCACTTTTAGCGTTAGCTGGGTCAAAATGAGTTTCAATAAAGATACCGTCTACACCTACTGCAATTCCAGCTTTGGCAACAGTTTCAATCATATCTGGTCGACCTCCAGTTACACCAGCGGTTTGGTTAGGTTGTTGTAGAGAATGCGTAACATCCAAAACCGTTGTAGCATATTGCTGCATGGTTGGAATACCTCTATAATCCACAATCATGTCTTGATACCCAAACATAGTACCGCGATCAGTAACCATTACATTTTCGTTTTGGCAATCCAAAACTTTTTGTACGGCGTGTTTCATACTCTCTGGACTCATAAATTGTCCTTTTTTCAAGTTGACTACTTTTCCAGTTTTGGCAGCAGCTACAACCAAGTCCGTTTGTCGAACCAAAAAAGCAGGAATTTGCAACACGTCTACATAAGCAGCAGCCATAGCCGCGTCCTCATTAGTATGAATATCTGTAACGGTTGGAACACCAAAAGTTTCAGAAACTTTTTGAAGAATTTTCAAAGCTTTTTCGTCACCAATTCCAGAAAAACTATCAATTCTAGAACGGTTGGCTTTTTTGAAAGAACCTTTGAATACGTATGGAATTTGCAATTTGTCAGTGATGCCAACCAAACGCTCTGCTATACGCAAAGCCATTTCTTCTCCTTCAATGGCGCAAGGACCTGCTAAAACAAAGAAATTACCACTATCGGTATGCTTAATTTGCGGGATATGATGTATGTTCATTTTTTTAAATTTTGTGTGCAAAGGTAATTAGCTTTTGCGATTTTTGATTAAAAATAAAGGGGAAATATTGTTTTTAGAGTTGTAGTTAAGAAAGTCTTAAGCATTGCAGCAAACGCAAACTAATTTTTCTTCAAGCTAAAACCAACAGGAACCATCAATTGGCCTCTTTCATAGATGTTCAAATACAATAAAATTGGCTTTTTAAGTCCTTCCCATTTTATTTCATAGACATCTAGAAATCCAGCACCCATTTCCGTGTTTTTTGAAGGGAAAGGACAACAACTTTCTAGTTTCGAAAAAGTAATTGCTTCCCCGTTTGGCCCAGCCAAAGCATTCAAAAAGCGCTGCTGATTGATGACATCGTCTTTGGTACCACGATAAAAGATATTGATTGGATAATCTTTGTCATACCCATACTTTTTGTCTTTACTGAATTCCGTAATGACAAAAGTATTGTTCTTGGTAAGTTTCGGTATTGGCGCATTGTTGTCCACATTTTTCAAAGTCGATTTGGTACTGATGCAGGAGACAAATAGAAAAAGACTAGCCACTAGTCCAAAGATTTTTTTCATAATTAGAAGTTATAATTTTGTATTCTTTTCAAGTGTTTCGGGTAGATACGCTGTTTGGGTCAAACAAGAATGATACCAACTTTTGTAATGCTTTTCAAAAGCAAATATAAACACTTTACATTTTACTACTCGAGATTATTTCTGTTTTTGAGAGTAGGAATTTCAAGTTTGTAAGATGACATATTTTAGAGGCAGTAAAAGGTTTTCTAGGGCAATAAAGGCCAAATCTCCGCTATACTCGAGCCTTTTACTTTGCAGTAGAGTAAAAACAGCAAATGTAGGGTAGGCAAACTTTGTTTTGAATTACGCTCAGAATTTTCAAGATGCGATTTTAATTCAAAAAAGCACTTTTTGTATGAAACTTAGATTTGCTTACTATCTTTGCCGAAAATTAAACAGTGTATATGGATTTTATTTCTCAAACTTGGGCGTGGTACGTTTCTGGTTTTATCATCGGATGTGTCATGCTTCTTTTAGTGTATTTTGGAAAAACATTCGGCATGTCTTCTAATCTTCGTTCTTTATGTACCTTGGCTGGTGCGGGCAAAAAAGTGCCTTTCTTTGATTTTGATTGGAAAGCCTCCCGCTGGAATTTAGTCGTGGTACTAGGTGCAATGCTAGGTGGTTTTGTGGCGGTACATTATATGAGTGCTCCAACCAACGTAGCAATCAATCCTCAAACTGTCGAGCAATTGGCAACGCTAGGAATAGATGCTCCGAATGGGAAATTAGTGCCTGATGCGCTTTTTAGCAGTTCGGTGTTTCAATCTCCAAAAGGAATAGCGCTATTGCTTTTAGGTGGTTTTTTAATTGGTTTTGGCTCTCGTTATGCCGGTGGCTGTACTTCAGGACACGCTATTACAGGCTTAAGTAATTTGCAATTGCCTTCGCTCAAAGCGGTAATTGGTTTCTTTATTGGTGGTTTAATTATGGCGCATCTCTTGTTGCCTTTACTTTTAAAATAATTACGTTATGTTCAAAGCTTTAAAATACCTTCTCGTTGGATTCCTATTCGGAATTGTTTTAACGAAATCGGAAGCCGTTTCTTGGTACCGTATTTACGAGATGTTTCACTTTCAATCCTTTCACATGTATGGAATAATTGGCGTTGCCGTAGCCACTGGATTAATCGGAATGCAATTGGTGAAACGGTTTCAAATCAAAAATATCAAAGGGACGCTTATGCAAGTTGAAGACAAAGAAAAAGGGTCAGCTCGCTATTGGATTGGAGGCATTCTTTTCGGCTTAGGATGGGCCCTTGTAGGCTGTTGTCCTGGACCTATCTTTATATTACTAGGCGCTGGCTTTTTCCCAGTGGTGCTAGTGCTATTGGGAGCACTTTTAGGAACTTTTGTCTATGGATTGACAAAAGACAAACTACCTCATTAAGCTTCTGAATAGAATTTTAGTTAAAAATTGATAAAAAAAGTAGTCTTTCTATGCTGAAAAGACTACTTTTTTTGGTTTAGGCGAAGTATACCTGAAACAATAAAGAACTGTGCCAAGATGTAAGTGCTCATAATCCAAAAACCAGATTGAGCTAATGGTTGGTAAAATTTATTAATAGCCAAAATACTGTCCGAAAGCACAAAGAAAATGGCACCTGCTAGGATAAAATAAGCAGCTGGTTTTTCCCAAGTCAAACTTCCTTTATAAGCAACAAAGAGCATTGTAGTAATAACTGCAGCGTAAACCATCACAGGGATTTGCAAAGGACCTAATTTCGGAAACAATAGACCAACCATACCAAAGAAGTAACCAAGAATCAGGATAGCTCCTAGGTACAAAGCAAGGGGATTACCTTTAATCGCTGATTTGGGTTGTCTGCTAAAAAGGATATTGTAAAGGATGTGAGAAAGTAAAAAGGAAACCAATCCCAAAATGAAATAAATTTCGGCTTTGTCTACAAACATCAAAATGATGTCTCCTATCCAAGAAAACAATAAAGCGCTAAGCAATAATTTTTTGCCTTGGAAATCGGCTGTAAGGAGAACCGTAGCTAGCAAAAAGGGCAACAAAAAAGGCTTTAAATACCAATTAACAGTATCTAGTCCAATAAAAGGTAATACTAAATATAGTAGGCTAAAAACAAGGTAGCTGTTGAGGATGTTGTTTGTTTTCATAAGACACAAGAAGTAGTAAGCAGTCTATGCGACTACGGAATGGAAATTAAATTAGTTTGGAATAAAACCATTAGGTGAAATTGTTTTTTAACACTTCTATGCTTCAGTTCTAGATAGAAGCATAGAATTTATAGTTTTTAGAAAGATAAATAGATGTTTTACTAATTGCATAGCTTATCTATTGTGGGAAATAGTGCTATTTCTGTTTTTTCTTAGTTGATTTGCTTTTAATCTATGCTGCTCCTATGTGGTTAAATTTTGTTTAATTAGAATTTCACCCAACGGGTTAAAATATGTTAAAGCAACTAGGCGAGTGCTATTTTTTCTTTTTCAAAATCAACAGCCACAAAGTAAATGCTCATAGCAAGGGAAATCGAAAAATACCCAATTAAAATAAAGGTACTCATGGGTAATAAATGGGTCAATCCAAACCAATCACCATAAAAATAGAGCAGCCCCATAGCAAAAAGGAATCGTAAAGCTTCCCAAAATACAGCCGTTTTTCGGGCATCCATCAATTCTGTGTAACTGTATACGGTTACAAAGATAAAGGCCCCATACACAAACACGTGCGGTAAGCCAATCGTCCCTATTGAATCATACATATAGGTTATCAAAAGCAAAGTAACCAATGCTTGAAAAATAGACCAGTACATCAGTTTTTTAGAATGCTGAGTCCCATATTTTTCAAAATGATAGACGTCGCTAATTTTAGTAACGGGATATTTTTCTTCAAAATTTTCTGGACGCCAACCGGTTGGTTTGAACCAAATGGTGAGTTTGTCTTTCCAATTTTTAGCACGCCAAGCATCCGAAATAAGCAATCCTAAATGCTGAAAATTAATTCGGATAGGGTTCCAAGTTTGTGCAGGTCGGGTAATTCCAAAAACAGGAGGGACTTCATCCAATTCTTCTTGGAAGGTACCAAAGAGTTTGTCCCAAAAAATGAAGATTTGGGAATGATTCTTATCAATATATTCTGGATTGATGGCGTGATGCACTCTATGATGAGAAGGTGTAACCAAGATTTTTTCTAAAAAGCCCATTTTTTTGATATGTTTGGTATGATACCAAAACTGCAAGAACAAGTGAATGGGTAAGGTAACGGCAATTACCACCGAGGGAACTCCCAAAACTGCGGCAGGAATAAGTAAAAAGGTAAAAAGATTGACAAAGCTTGAAATGGTTTGACGCAACGCACAAGCCAAATTGAATTCCTCGCTACTGTGATGAATAGCGTGTTTGTTCCATAAAAAATTAATTTGATGTGCCCATCGGTGCGACCAATACCCATAAAAATCAATACAAATAAAGGCAATGATATACGCCCAAACAGTGGCTTCCAAATGAAATAAGGCAATATGGGATTCAAGCCATTCATAAGTTAGAATGGAAATACTAATGCCCAAAACATCTTTAACCGAATTGGTCATTCCTGAACTTACACTTGAAACGGTATCCATATAAGGTGCAGTGTCATAGCCTTTAAAATGCCCGTAGATTTTTTCAATCGCAATGAGTAGTAAAAATATAGGCATTACAAATACTAATATTTTGCCGTATTCTTCCATAAAGTACTTTTTTTTTATCAAATATATAAAAAAGAAAAAGCAGAACTACCAATTGTATTGATAATTCTGCTTTTTTATGAAAGTTTTTTTCTTAGACTATTTCAGCGTTTAAGCCTGCGGCTAATAGTTTCGTGCACTGCGGTTTTAATTTGTCATAAGGCCCTGTTTTTACAGTACATTTTCCGTTATAGTGAATGATTAACGAACATTGTTCTGCTTGTTCAGGGGTGTGGTCACAAACTCGAATTAAAGTCTCAATTACGTGGTCAAAGGTGTTTACATCGTCATTGTATACTATAATTTCATTGTTGAGTCCCATCAATTCCTTGATATTGACTTTTTCTCTTACTTTTTCTTTAGTACTCATAATGCTGTGTTTTGATACTAGGAATGGTGTAAAATGATTACTTGTTATATTTAAGCGAAACCCAGTTGTTTCTTTGAAGTTTTTTTACAAAAGTTAGTCCTTTTTCAGTACAAGAAGCGTCTAGGAACGGAATGTCTTCTTCGTAAAAACCACTCAATAATAAGGTTCCTTTTGGATTCAAACAATCAACATAACTTTGCATATCGTTCAATAAAATGTTTCTGTTGATGTTCGCAATTATCAAATCGTATTGTTTGCCAGCGAGTAAAGCGGCATCACCTTCGTAAACGCTAATGTGTTCGCAATTATTGCGTTGTGCGTTTTCAATGGAATTCAAATAACACCAATTGTCGATATCAATCGCGTCAATAGGTTGGGCTCCTTTCATTTCGGCTAAAATGGCCAAAATAGCAGTACCACATCCCATATCTAGTGTTTTTAAACCCGCAACATCCATATCGAGTAGGTGCTGAATCATCATATGTGTGGTTTCGTGATGGCCTGTACCAAAACTCATTTTCGGTTCGATGACAATATCAAATTCGGCATCTGTTTTTGGGTGAAATGGAGCGCGAACGTGACAGTTTCCGTCTACATCTATAGGTTCAAAGTTTTTTTCCCACTCTTCATTCCAATTGATTTGTTCGATTTCTTCGAAGGTATAGCTAATCTTGAATTCTTCGGATTGTAGAATAAAAATATCCTCTAAAATAGTTTCGTCCCAAAGGTCTTTTTGAACGAAGGCGTCAATTCCTGTTTCAGTTTCAGTAAAGCTTTCAAATGCTTTTTCGCCCAACTCGGCAATTAGAATTTCTGAACCTAATTCTTTGGGTTCAATAGTAAAATGGTATCCTATGTAACTATTTGACATCTTTCAATTTTTTTGCAAAGGTACTATTTCTGTAATGAAGCTGCGTTAAAAATATCAAAAAGCTATGGTGCTATTTAGTAGGTTGGAAACCAAAAAAGCAACAATGCTGCTCCTTAGCCTTGATCGCAGCGGCATCCTTTGTCTTTTTTCTTTAAAAAGACAAAGATA
>JAGOFG010000267.1 GCA_017997335.1 Flavobacterium sp.
GATAATGGAAGTGGTTATATTTCAGAGATTGATTTATTGAATATGTTATATGATGTCAAAGCTAAATATCCTGAAATCAGATTATTTACCTTAACAACTTGCTACAGTAGCTTTATGTATAAGAATGAAACATTTTCTGATTATACTTATTCCTTAGATAAATTCGCTTACGAAACAAACAGCTTGATTTTTATTTGTACAGGTAACAATGAAAATTGTATTAATGAAAATACAAGTTATGATTTGTCTTATTTCCACGGCGACCATACTAATCTATCAACACCTGCTGATAGTATGAACAATGTTACCATTGGTGCAGCAGCTGATAATTTAAAAGATGGTGCATTTTTAGGCATCGCATCAGGTCGTGAATTTCCAACACTCTACACCAGAAAAGGGCATATTGATTTGTCAGTGATTTACAATCCCAAGAAAACAAATAAAAACTACTTCAAGCCCGATGTAATTGAAAGTGGTGGCGATATGGGATATTACAATGCTAATACTTTAGATTGGATGGACGAGCCTGCATTAACATTATTATCGGCTCGACCAGAGATTGGTATTATGCAGGAAGTGGGTACAAGTTTCGCCGCTCCTTTAACAGCTAATCTTGCAGCAAAAATTATAAAAAATTATCCTGCTTTATCTAATGAAAGTGTAAAAGCACTTATAATTAATGGAGCATCATTAAACTTAATACCTTTTGCAACAGACGTATCAAAGTTGAGAAACAGAGTAATTGGCAACGGTTTAGTTGACGATTTGAAAAGTTTATATTCTGATGAGAACTCTGCAACGTTGATATTGGAGGATGTTATTGGAAATGGCAATATTAGAATTTATCCTATCAATTTTCCGAAATACTTAATTGAAGATGATTTGGGTAAAAAACGAGGCATCTTGAAAGTTACCGCTACAATGTGCTTCAAATTTTTGCCGATTAAAAATAATCAGCTGTCCTATAATCCAATTCATATGGCATTTAGTATCTTCAAAAACCATTCTGCTGATGATATTATGAAGCCCGATGAAGAACTGAAGTCAAAACTAAAAACAACATTATCTTGGTCGGAAAATGGCAGGTATGTATCAAAGCCATTGCCGTATTCTAATACTCAAAAAATATTTCTGAATGTAAATGTAGATGATTTGAATAATGAAGGAAATACTTTCAAGTTAGCTGTTCACGCTAAATTATCTGAACAGGTGGTAGGTGGTTTACCAGAAGATTATCCTACAGAATTTCCTTTCTCAATAGTTTTATCTATAGAGGAAACAATCAAAAATAATTCAGGGAAATTGTACGATGAAATTCAATTAATAAACCAACTTGAGGTAATACAAGAACTTGATATTGACGCAGGACTTGAAGCTGATGAATTAGACGTTTAAAGAATGTTTTTCAGTTTCAACAAGTGTTTTCCAAATACTCGTATTGATTTGAGCGGAAAGTATATTCTTAGGTGCTGCAGAAGCAAATAATGTTCTTTTGATAGCAGTAATCAAGGTTTTTTGAATGCTGTAATAAGATAAACCAATAGATTGTTTAATAATTCTGTTAGCAGCAGCTTTATTATCGAATTTAAAATTGCCATTTTTCAATGTTAATTCAATTAGCTTTTTAATATCAGCTTCATTCGGCAATTCAAATCCAATGATGTTATCAAATCTTCTTAACAAAGCATCATCCAACATATCTTTTTGATTTGTTGCTGCGATAACAATGCTAGTTTGAGGAAGGTAATCAAACAATTGGAGTATTGTATTAACAACACGTTTCATTTCGCCGTGGTCTTGGCTATAATCTCTTACTTTACCTAAACTATCAAATTCATCAAGAAAAATAATACAATCTTCTGTAGCTGCTTTTTTAAATATTTTAGATAGGTTTTTACTGGTCTCGCCTAATTTAGAAGAAACAATAGCTCCTAAATTAATAACCACCATCATTTTATCTAATTCGCCTGCAATAACATAGGAAGCAAGAGTTTTTCCGCAACCCGAAGGTCCGTACAAAAGCAATTTATTAGAAACTGGTAAATCAAACTGTTGTAAGATTTCTATCTTATGGTGTTCCTCAATAAAAAACTTCAGTTCAGTATATATCTTTTCGTTGGCAATGATATTATCTAATGAATAATCAGAAGTGATTTTCTCTAAAATAAGTTCAGATAACTCTTTGTCTTCAATTCTATTAAGATGAGTTTCTGAACCAACTTTTGTTAATCCATTTGACTTTTGAAGTCTTAAGCTATCTTTTAAAATGGATTGGAGTTGAATGGCGAAATTGAGTTTCTTTGTTTTTTTTGAATGCTCAATTAATTCGTTCAGCACAGACAATAAACGTTCCTGGTCGTTTTCCAGACCATATTTCGCTATCTCTTTTATGTAATCTAACTGTGCCATTTCTTACTGCAAAGGTAACTTTTTTTGCTTAATAAAAATATGACAATATAACAAATAATACAAGTTGGTTTTATGCACAAATACTATTGTGTTATAAGCTGCTATTGTGTTTAAAGAGATAATGGCTTAGTTCCTCATATCCTTACTACGACTTATTATAGGACTTGTAAAATATCCCACGCTCTGCCCACGCCAAGAAAAAATACGGCTTAAGCCAGGCGCCAACCGCACAAGCCCAACGCTTCGCCTGTCTTCTATGGCATTGCCACCGATTTGCAACTGTCATACTTTTTGCGTTGTTTTTGCCAACGCGCTACAGCACATTGCCATCCTCGTTCCTGCGGTGGCAAAGAGCTGTCCCAACACCCAAAAAACAAAGCAAAAAGACACTGCACTCCAACCACCACCACCGTTCCGTTTATGCCAGTATGCAAATCGGTGGAAGCTAAGTTACATAATGTGGCATTATAGTACATTTTCCCCACGCTTGTAGGCGACTACGCCAACGCAAAAATGTCCTATAATAACATTATGTAAAATAGCCAATGCCATAGTCCGCTACCCGAAAAAATATCCCAACGCAC
>JAGOFG010000268.1 GCA_017997335.1 Flavobacterium sp.
TTCTGGGTGATACTTTTTATGGTTTGGTCGGATTTATTTTGTCGGCAGCCAATATTATGATGCCTTTGATGGCTTTTGGCGTGCACAATACGTTGGTAAAATTCTACAACGAATACGAAACCGAAGAAAAAAAATCGCAATTCCTAACCTTTGTTTTGGTTTTGCCTTTACTGATAATTCTTCCGATAAGTTTGATGGGTTATTTAGGCTATCATGAAATAGCGGAATTATTATCTCAGAAAAATCCAATTGTTTACGATTATGTTTGGCAAATTCCAGTAATTGGTCTTTGTATGGGCTATTTTGAGATTTTTTATGCTTGGGTAAAAGTACATTTGCAATCGGTTTATGGTAGTTTTGTGAAAGAAGTTTTACTTCGTATTTTAATATCAATCTTCTTATTCGCAGTTTATTTTGATGTGATTTCGCCTCAACAATTCGTTTTTGCGTTAATGGGAATTTACTTTTTATCGCTTTTTGCGATGTTTTTATATGCGATGAAAGTCAAAACACCACGATTTAATTTGGTTTTTCCTGACAATGCGAAAGCGGTTTTAACTTATTGTTTCTTTATTATTTTATCGGGAAGCGTAGCTAATTTATTGTTAGACGTTGATAAATTCATGCTGAATTTTTACATTAACATCGATAATATTGCGTTTTATTCGGTTGCTATATTTATTGCTACAGTAATTGCGGTACCAAGTCGTGCCATGCATCAAATTACGTATCCTATCACGGCTAAATTAATGAGTGAAAACAAGCAGGACGAACTGAATGAGTTGTACAAAAAGTCTTCGATTACGCTTCAGGTTATTGGAGGTCTGATTTTAGTAGGGATTTTGGTCAACATCAATGAATTGTATAGTGTTTTGCCATCAGGTTATAGCGAAGGAATTGCTGTGGTTTTCTTTATTGGGATTTCGAAGTATTTTGATTTGGTTTTAGGAAACAACAATGCTATAATTTTCAACTCCAAATATTATCAAGCGGTATTATTTTTAGGATTGTTTTTGGTTTTTCTTACCGTTTCTCTAAATATGATTTTCATTCCGCTTTATGGCTTGAATGGAGCAGCAATAGCGACCTTAATTTCAATTACGCTATATAGTTTAGCAAAACTACTTTTTGTAGTGCTTAAAATGAAGCTATTTCCGTTTACTAAAAAAACTATTGTGGCTTTGGTTCTAACAATAGTAAGTTTTGGCGTGTTTTATTATTGGGATTTTAGTTTTCATCCTTTTGTAAATATTGTTCTAAAATCTATTTTGGTGTCTATTTTCTATTTAGGATTGAGTTATTATTTAAAGATTTCTTCGGATATTAATTTTGTAATTAATTCAGTTTTCAAGAAATTTTTGAAATAAAAAATCCTGCTTCATCTTCCCAGAATCCGCAGGATTTAAAAACAAACCAACCAACCAATTTTATTTTCTTTTAACTTCTAAAGTTTCTTTTTTGATTTCTTTTACTTCATCATCAGACATTTTTGCTTTAGAACCGTCTTTTCTATAGTAGTAATAGTCGTCGTCATTATAGTCGTCTCCATAATCATCTCCGTAACCATAACCGCCATTTCCACCTGAGTAATGAGTTCCAGGGTTGTAGTTATATCCGCCGTTAGCGTGGTTGATAAAACCGTATACATCTACAATTCGTCCTCTTCTATCGTAAACAATTCGCATGTTACCTACTTTAGTTACAGCAAAACTGTTATAGCTCATATAAATAGTTCCAATACGTTTTACTCTTCCAAAAGCGTCGTAGTTGATGTATACATTTCCTACACGTCTTACTCTACCAAAGTTATCGTGCTCAACTCGGATTCCTCTTTCAGAAGGACCATAGTAACCTCTAGTTCCAGGAGCGCCATTTGTACCGTTTACGTGGTATCTTGGTACTGAAGGTCTTGTATTGAAATCAAATTCTCCATTTGGAAACAACATAAACTCAATACCACGTTCTTTGAAGATAATTGGCTCTGCATCTCTATAATCGATGTAATAACCTCTTCTGTTTGTGTTGTCAGAAAAAACAGGGTTTTCTGACGCTAAAGCCATGTTCCCTACCAGAAGGATACTGGCTACTACTAAAAGTGTAATTTTTTTCATGATACAACAATTTAAAAGTTGGGCAACTTCATTTTAAAACTCGTTTCTAAAACTTGTTGCTTGATTAGGTATTTTCAATTGCTGTGCCAAACTCAAAAAAAGTGTTGTGAACGATTTGTTAATGAGTTGTTATTGAATAAAAAAAGAACGCTAACTTGTTGATAGCGTTCTTTTTAAGTGGATTAATGTTTTGGTTTTATTGTCCTCCGTATCTTCTCATCATTTCTTGTTGCATTTGTTCAATGCCTTCCATTCCTAATGTTGAGAATAAGAATATTACATAAATTAAGTAAATAACTCCTAATGCAATTCCAATGATGCTTAGAATTTTACCTATTTTCAAATTGTTATAGTTGGTGTAAGCACTCGGATTTTCGGCATATAGTTTAGCATCTTTATTGGCTAAAACTAATCCAATAGCTCCAAGGATAATACTAATAATTCCATAACAACAACAAGTTAAGATTGAAAAAATCCCCAGAATAAGTACTGCGGTGGCATTAGGTAATTTTTGATTTTCCATATTGATAAAGTTTAATTGGTTACGGTATTGAAATAAATTTTGATGAAGTAAGCTATCAGAATTACGGCACCATTTAAAATAGCGCTAGCGATCACTAGTTTAGCATAATTTCTTTTTTTGTCTAGTAGGTGTAGACTTAAAAAGATAAAAAACAAACCTAGAGTGTAAATAGCAGGAAAGATTTTAAAGGCTTCATAAAATTCTCCTTCTAATAAAAAAGCAATCGCTCTTTGTGTGCCACAACCCGGACACTCAACTCCAAAAAGTTGTTTGTTCATACAAGGCAACATATGTTCTTCCATACCACTTTTTACTATCAGATTTGTTTTACAAGTTTACAAAAAAAAGTTCA
>JAGOFG010000269.1 GCA_017997335.1 Flavobacterium sp.
TTAGTAATTAAATTTTATTTGAATTTGAAAATTGCGCCCTACTTCATCTGCGAAGAAGCGTTGGCGATTGAGATAATCCCTGTAATTTGTGTTGAATATATTTTGAACAGAAAACCCAAGTGTAGTCGTGGTTTTGTAAAACGTATTGAATTTCATTTCACTGTAAAAATGAAGCAAATGATACCCTGCTGGCGGCGTGCTAATATCCAACTCTCGAGGCACTAAATTGCCATTTTCAATAACGGTGATTTCAAAATTATTATTAGGGTAGGATTGTTGCTGGGTCACAACCTCGCTCTTTAACTCTAGCAATAACTCATGCCATTCTTTTTTCTTGAATTCGATGGTATTCGTAAAATGAAAAGGAGGCATATCGATCAACGGTTCGTCATTGTCTAGATCATCCCCTTTGATGTAAGCCATTGTAAAACGATGTTGCCATTGCGAATTGATTGTCCAATTCGTTTGTACATCAACTCCACCCAGTAGCGCATTGGTTTGTTGGTATTCCCAAACTAAGAACGTACCACGATTTGTTGTTTCAGGGCGAATTGGACGTAGAAACATATAGTTCTGAACAGCATTGATGTAAGGATTTACTTCAAGCGAAAAATTATTCCATGTTTTCTGTACGGTCGATGATAGTTTTATGGATTGCTCTTTTTTCAACGCCAAATCTCCCAATTCAATCATACCACTAGAATGATGCAATCCATCACTGAAAAATTCCGATGGATTGGGATTTCGAGTCGCCAAACTAATATTGGTATACCAATCCCATTGCTTGTCAAACGTTTTTCTAAAACCTAGACTAGCCGATAAGTTATGGAAGGTAAAAGTAGGGTGCGCCAAAATTTGGTCTCCCACCTCTCTTACTTCAAATTGTGGAAAAAGAACATCATAACCTCTTTCGGTCCATCTGCTTTTGAAATAAAACTTTTTGGCATCTACTTTTGAAAAGTCATAGCGCAAACCACCATCTAGAACCAAACCGTCTGATAAAGAAACACTCGCAATTCCGTAAACTCCAGCGTCTAGCTTTTCATAATTTGGAATCAATGGACGAATCCCTGTGGCAGGACTGGCAAAGTTATTTTGGAAACCTGCATTTACTCCCGATTTCAAATGCCAATCGTGGTAGGTTTTCTTGAAATCTACATTCAAATTGTGCGTAGACAATTCTAAATCCAAAGCCGCTCTGTTATTGAAAACACCTCTTCTTATATCAAATTCCAATCGCTTATTGAATTGAAAAGAATATTGCGAAGAAAGAGAAGCCGTTTCATCAAAATAGTACTGATAATTCAACTTCGCCAAATGGTGTTGTACCTCTTGTTTTGGATTGTCGATAGTATAGGTGAAATCCTTAATCACTGAAGGACGTTTATTCTTTATCGCATCATACAAGTCATTAGTACTCCCAACGTGTGCTGCGCTCAAAATTCCAATAGTGGCGTTGTAGTAACTATAAAATCCTGACAGGAAATAATGTTTTCCAGTATACTTTATATCACCCGTAAAATTCGATTCACGGTTACCAGTATTCGACAAAACATAATCAGGTGCCTCTCTATCTCCCATATACTTAAAGGTAGCGAGTGCGTTCCAGCTCCAACCTAGGTCATTGCCTTTGTGTAAACTTGTAGTGACCGACCCGCCTCTCCCGTTGGAAGCCAAATTGAACATCGTTCTTCCAAACAAGGTGTCTTTTCGGACTTGAATCGGTTCTAAAATCACCAAACCTCCCACAGCGTCGCCACCGTATTGCAATCCTGAAGCGCCTTTAATCACTGTTATTTTTCCCGCTGCATTGATGTCAAAATTGGGAGCGTGTTCTGTTCCCCATTCTTGGTCTTGCATACGTACGTTGTTATTGATGATTGGTACTCGGTTTCCGAACATACCATTTACAATAGGTTTCACCACGGTGCTTCCTGTCTTTAAACCTGAAACTCCAGCTACTTCTTGCAAAACATCGCCCAAGGACTGATTACTAAACTTCTCAATCGTGGCTGCTTTTACTTTTTGTTCCAGCACCGACTGATTGGGTGTCGTGTTTTTTTGCTTCACCAAAACTTCATACAAAGCCTCTGTATTTTGCTTCATAACAAAATTCAATACAGTATCGGATGTCAATGTAATCACCGTGTCAATAGTTTGATAGCCCACATAGGACAACGAAACCTTCAACGTACCTGAAGGCAAGTCTTTGATTTCGTAAAACCCTTTTTTGTTGGTGTTTACCGTTTTATTTCCAATGTGTACGTGACAACCTTCAAGGTTTTTTTTCGTTTCAGTAGTAATGGTACCGCTTAGTTTGTTTTGTGAAAAAACCAAAGCCGTAAACCAAAAGAACACGAAAACACTATAGCTTTTTGCTCGCATTTTGATATTCAAAAAAAATTAAAATAGGATTATTGTCATTCCCGAGTATCGAAAATGACGTATTGAAGTGAGATAAACGCTATTTAATTGACTACAAAATGTTCTTTAATCACAAATCATAGACTATCAAAAAGTTACGTTCACTTCCAAAAAAAAGCTATACTACAGGCGGTGCCCGTAACGCAAATAAACTTCCTGAGTAGCAAGTAAAAGTTGAAGATAGATAAAACTTAGTCGTTTTACTATAGGTTACAGCCTCGCTATTTTCCCAAAAAAAGGAAGAAGGCAGCAAGAAACTGTTAACAGAATAAGCACAAACCGAACAAGGTTGCGCATAATGGTGCGCGTGTGTGATTTGTTTTTTTGAAGTCGTGTTTTCGTGATGACAAATCGGAGCTTCTAGCTGCTCTATCAAATGGGCATAACTGTGCTTGGTTTGAAAAATCATAGTCGCCAACAAAATCAGCAAAAAGATTCTAGATATGAAAGCTTTGTTTGTCATCTGTTGCAAATGTAAAGAAAGAAACACGAATTTCAAGAATTGACACAAATTAAAAT
>JAGOFG010000270.1 GCA_017997335.1 Flavobacterium sp.
TTTTTTTATTGTGATTTGATGAATTTGGAATTTCATCATAAATAAATCTTCTCGTCTCGACAGCGTTCTAGGATATACCTTTTCAAATTCGAAATTGTGGCTTGATAATTCGGAGCTTCGTAGCCAAAACGCTCGTGTTCCATTTGTTCTTTTTCGATAGCGTTGCAACCTTTTAGCACTTCTTTAAGCATATCGAGCATCGCCAATTCTTTGTTTTTGGCTTGTTGAAATTTGAATTCCACAATTTCATCTTGCAAGGCCTCGCAATAGTCCATAAGCTCTTCTACTTCTGGCTCGTCCAAAAGATAGTCTTTGTTTTTAAAAATTTCTCGTATGGATTTCATATACAAAGGTAATTTCTATTTCAAAAATTAATTTCAATTATTGGGATTTACGTTTATGGTTCAATAACTTTCCAATTACCCGTTTTGTCGCTTCCGCTGCGTTCTATTTTTTTTTGTTCTTTAAGCTCTTTTATTTTTCGTTTTGTAGTACTTAAACTTATTTTCAAACGTTCGCTGATTTCTGTGGCTGTTATTTTGTTATTTTGCTTTATCAAATCAAATACAGTGTCAAATACAGTGTCAATTTCTAATTTTACAGTGTCATTTACAGGTTCAACGTAATGAACATGCATTTCTCGGTTTTTTAGTGAATGGTTTTCTTTTAGAAGTAAATTGGAAAGAAAGCGAATAAGGTATTTTTCTGTTTTGTATATTCCTTTGGATATATCTTCGTAATTGGCTCGCACTAACGCATTTCGAAAATACCAGGAATGCTCGGCAAACAAATCGTTGTTTGCTTCTCTAAACCCTAATTTGCGTAGGTATTTTATTAGAAAAATGGCTGTTGTTCTGGTGTTACCTTCGCCAAAAAGATGAATTTGCCATAAGTAGGAAATAAACTGGGCTAAATGTGCTATAATTTCTGGCTGACTTAAACCCTTGAAACTAAACTTTTTTTCTTGTTCAAAATCGTATTCAAATGTGGCTTTTATGCTCTCGGCACTGGCGTATAGAACGGTTTCTCCGTCTAAAATCCATTCTTGTTTTGTAATATTATAATCCCGAATTTCCCCTGCGAAGTTGTAAATGCCTTGAAACAACCTGCGGTGAATGCTAAGATATTCGGCAGGAGAAAAGGTGAATGTTTTTTCGCCTAGCATTTCTGCAATACGTGCTGAAACTTTATCGGCTTCTTCCGTTCTGTCCTGGTTATTATTGGAGTCATTTTTTACAGGATGCTGTATGTAGTAACTGTCTATGCGTTGTTTTACTTCCTCAATGCTAATATCGCCATCAATGTTTTGCTTGGCAATGGTTATGAGGTATTCAGACGGTTTTAGCCCATCAACTTGTTGCAAGCCAATGGCGGTTTTCCATACTTTTGCTTTTTCTGCTTTGTTTGGTTCGCCTTGCCGTAAATATTCTTCAAAATTATCCATTGTTGGTTTTTTTAAATTTAAATTCCACAATTTCATCTTGCAAGGCCTCGCAATAGTCCATAAGCTCTTCTACTTCGGGCTTGTCCAAAAGATAGTCTTTGTTTTTAAAAATTTCTCGTATGGATTTCATAAAGGCTAATTTCAATCATTCCCCCTTTGGGGGTTAGGGGGCTTACACATCATCAAAATCCACACGAAGTGTCGCTGAAGTTGGATAAGCTTGACAACTCAGAATTAAACCTTCGGCAATTTCATCATCAGAAAGAATAGAGTTTTTCTTCATTTCGGCTGTACCTTCGGTGATACGACATAAACAGCTGCTGCAAATTCCGCCTTGACAAGAATAAGGAGCATCGATACCTTGTTTAAGAGTCGCTTCGAGTAGGGTTTGTTTGGCCGACATTTCGAAAGTAGTTTCTTCGTCGTCTACCAATACGGTAATAGTAGTGTGACCATCTACAGCTACAGAAATTGTTTTTTCTTGTGCAGAAGAAGTAAACAATTCAAACTTAATAGCCGATTCTTTTACATTTTTCTCTTTTAAGATAGTAGAAACGGTTGTAATCATTTCTTCTGGACCACACAAAAAGTACTTGTCGAAATTCAATGCGGCGTGTTTTTGCGTAAGTACGGCATTCACAACCGATTTGTCAATTCGTCCAAAAAAGCCTTCTCCAGCGTGTACTTTGCTATAAACATAATGTACGAAAAGACGTCCAACATATTGCAATTGCAAGTCGTGTAATTCTTGATGAAAGATGGTTTCTTCAGGAGTTTTATTACCGTAAACCAAGACAAAAGAACTTTTTGGTTCGCTTTTCAAAACCGATTTTAAGATAGAAATTACAGGAGTGATTCCGCTACCTGCTACAAAAGCGGCATAATTTCTTTGACGCTCGGCATCAGGAGTGAAGGTGAATTTTCCCTCAGGTTGTCCTACTTCGAGTACGTCTCCCGCTTTTAATCGGCTAGTGGCAAATTGAGAAAACAGTCCATTTTTTACCGCTTTTACGGCAATGCGCAACTCGCCACTTTCAGGAGCAGAACAAATAGAATAGGCTCTACGAATCTCTTGATTGTCTAGGGTTAAACGCAAGTTAAGGTATTGTCCTGCGGTAAAAGTATAATTAGAGGTAAGTTCTTCTGGGACATTAAAAAGTATGGAAACGGCATCTTTGGTTTCGCGTTTTACTTCTTTGATGAGGAGTTTTAAAAAGGAAGGCATAATTTGATTTTTTTTACAAAGATAACAAAGACCATAACTTGGATAGCGCAACCGATTGAATTTTTTATACCTAATTTTGTTATGTATAAGAATCTTATGTATATTTGAAATTCAAAAACAGATTTTCTAATTCTTCAAAATATGAAAAACTCACAGTTATACAAAGGCAGTCTCAACACCATTATTATGAAGTTGTTGGAAGAAAATGGCAAAATGTATGGGTACGAAATTACCCAGAAAGTAAAGGCG
>JAGOFG010000092.1 GCA_017997335.1 Flavobacterium sp.
GCATCACTTTTAGAATCCAAGTGTACAATTCTTGTAAGGATTCCTCTTCGTTAAGAAGTGGTATTAGGATAGTTAAATTCATTTAAATGTTTTATTCTTGAGAAGATCTTCTAGTTTTGAAAAAGGCAGCCATAATAAGTCCAAAGATGGAGCTGAAAACTATACTTGTTATCATTCCTTTTAATAAAGAATCAATATCGTATGGGCTGCTTTCTTTCATCCCTTTGATAGCTTCATTAATTGAAGAGGAAGGAGCTCCAAACTTTTGCATCATATTGATGGTATATTTTATAGTGATTTCATTCAAAGTGTCTTTTGCAGAAGGATCAATAAAATTAAAAAGCAAAATATTAAAAATGGTGGAAATCAAAATTCCAACTACGGCCGAAATAAAGTAAGTTGTAAAAGCATCTTTGAATGTAAAATCACCATTGATTTCTTTTTTTGTTTTAGACAGAAGAACAATTCCAATTATTAGATAAATAATGATGCTAATTGCTCCAATCCATGGTTTGATAAATAAGTTTAAGTCAATCGCATAAATTGCAGAAGTCAACAAACAAGAGATAATTCCAGTTACTATACCAAAAGTAACTCCATTCTTTTTAATAATTTCATTGATCATAATTGGTTCGATTTTTAATTAATCCACAAATATAGCAATTCTGCATTTATTAGGGGTAAAAAATGTTTTTTAGAAAACGGTAAAAAAAACAAAGTAAAGGTTTGTAATTCTAAAAATAAGTGTAAATTTGCACACTCAAAAATAATAGTGTAAATAAAAAGTTATAAGATGTTTATACCTTTTCATTCAGAAGAAAAGCTGCAAAACAAATTATAATTGAACCAATAAAAAAAAGATTTAAGATGAAAAAAGGTATTCACCCAGAAAATTACAGATTAGTTGCTTTCAAAGACATGTCAAATGAGGATGTTTTTATTACTAAATCTACAGCTGAAACAAAAGAAACAATTATTCACGAAGGTGTTGAATATCCAGTAGTGAAAATGGAGATCTCTAGAACTTCTCACCCTTTTTACACAGGTAAATCTAAACTTATCGATACTGCAGGTCGTATTGATAAATTCAAAACTAAATACGCAAAACACGTTAAATAATTTTAACTCGTTTTTAAATACAATGAAGCCTTTCTTTTTAGAGAGGCTTTTTTTGTTTGGCTTTGTTTGGATAGAATTTATACAATAAAATGATTTAACTTTGTGCATGATAACCAAATCGAAAAAGAAACAATAGCCAAATCAATTTTTTATGAATTACATTCTTTTTGACGGTCCCGCTCGAAATGCTTTGCTGCCGTTTACCTTTACCCGACCCGTTGCAGATATTCTGGTGGGTATTATGACCATTCGTCAAAAATGGGAATTGCATCTCGGGTCGACAACTACTACTTTAACCGAAGAATATTTGTCTGATAAATACCCAATGGTGGAATTAGAAGGCAATGTTATGATCAATGCCTCTTTTTTGCCCAATGCAATTTTGGCAGAATTGGTAAGTAACTTAGAGCCCAATCAAGCCATTTTCAAGAAAGACGAAATCATTGCTTTTTACACTTCAGAAAATCAAGAAGAAGTAGATTTTGACACTTATGAAATTATAGAATACAACGACGATTGTATCACTATTGAAAATACTTGGGATATTTTTTCTAAAAATGATGTTGCTATCAGAGAAGATTTTGAGCTTTTAACCCAAGACAGACGTTCTCAACCAATTCCCAAGAGTGTAAACGTAATTGCACCCGAAAATGTATTTATTGAAGAAGGTGCCAAATTAGAATACGTAACCTTAAATGCCTCCTCAGGTCCTATTTATATTGGTAGAGATGCCGAGATTATGGAAGGTTCTGTGATTCGTGGTCCTTTTGCGCTTTGCGATAATGCTCAAGTTAAAATGGCTTCCAAAATTTATGGAGCAACTACTGTTGGTCCTTATTCCAGAGTAGGTGGAGAGGTTAAAAATGTAGTAATTTTTGCTTATTCGAACAAAGGACACGATGGTTTTTTAGGAGACTCAGTGTTAGGCGAATGGTGTAATATTGGAGCGGATAGCAACAATTCTAATCTTAAAAACAACTATGAAGAAGTTCGTTTGTGGAGCTATCAAACGGAAGGTTTTGCCAAAACAGGGCTTCAGTTTTGTGGTTTAATGATGGGAGACCATAGTAAGTGTGGTATCAATACGATGTTCAATACCGGAACTGTAGTAGGAGTTAGTGCCAATATTTTTGGCAGTGGGTTTCCTAGAAATTTTGTGCCTAGTTTTTCTTGGGGAGGAGCTTCTGGTTTTACCACTTACCTGACTAAAAAAGCTTTTGAAACTGCCAAGTTGGTGATGGCTCGAAGAAATATTGTTTTTGACGAAAAGGAAGCAGCAATTTTGGAACACGTTTTTGAAATAACTAAAAAATATCGCAAAGAATAGGCTATACTTTAGTAATTATAGGATATACCTCTTCGTTTTGAAGGGGTATTTTTTTTGCAGTTAATGGAGTTACCAATTGCGCAATTCTTTATTTAAACTATCTTTGCACCTTCAAAAATTTGGCGTTCGAAATCATCTGATTTTTAACCTCTAACCTTTTATTTTTAAATTAATGATTACAGTAAACGATATTGCCGTTGAATTTGGTGGCACAACTCTTTTTAGCGAAGTTACATTTGCTATCAATGAAACTGATAAAATTGCCCTTATGGGTAAAAATGGAGCTGGAAAATCTACTTTGTTGAAAATCGTTGCAGGTGCAAACAAACCCACTCGCGGTGTTATTTCGGCTCCAAGTGATGCGGTGGTAGCTTATTTGCCACAGCATTTATTGACGGAAGATAACTGTACTGTTATGGAAGAGACATCCAAAGCTTTTGCGGGTGTTTTGAATATGAAAAAAGAAATTGATGATATCAATGAACAATTAACGATTCGCACGGATTATGAAAGTGATGAGTATATGAAGTTGATTGAAAGAGTTTCAGAATTATCGGAGAAGTATTATTCTATTGAAGAGGTTAATTATGAAGCTGAAGTTGAAAAAATATTAAAAGGTTTAGGTTTTGAAAGAGAAGATTTCAATCGCCCCACTAAAGAATTTTCTGGTGGTTGGAGAATGCGAATTGAATTGGCAAAAATCCTTTTAACAAAACCTGATTTGATTCTACTAGATGAGCCAACCAATCACTTGGATATGGATAGTATAGAATGGTTAGAAGACTTTTTGATTAATCAAGCCAAAGCGGTAATGGTAATTTCTCACGATAGAGCTTTTGTTGATAATATTACAAATAGAACTATCGAAGTGACAATGGGAAGAATTTATGACTACAAAGCCAAATATTCTCACTATTTAGAGTTGCGAAAAGACAGACGCGTTCACCAGCAAAAAGCTTACGATGAGCAACAAAAATTTATCGCAGATAATCAGGCGTTTATTGAGCGTTTTCGCGGCACTTTTTCTAAAACCGATGCCGTTCAATCTCGTGTAAGAATGTTGGAAAAAATTGTTCCTATCGAAGTGGATGAAATTGACACCTCGGCTTTGCGATTGAAATTTCCACCGTCGGTTCGTTCGGGACAATATCCAGTTATTGTAAAAGATTTGGAAAAATCGTATGGCGATAAGTTGATTTTTAAAGATGCTAATTTAGTAATTGAGCGCGGTCAAAAAGTGGCTTTCGTGGGTAAAAATGGAGAAGGTAAATCTACGATGATTAAAGCCATTATGAAGGAAATTGAAATTAATGGTGGTTCTGTAGAAGTGGGACACAATGCCCAAATTGGTTATTTTGCCCAAAATCAAGCAGCAATGTTAGATGAGAACGCAACCATATTTGAGACTATTGACAGAATTGCTGTTGGTGATGTTCGAACTCAAATAAAAAATATTCTTGGCGCGTTTATGTTTCAAGGAGATGACATTCAAAAGAAAGTAAAAGTGCTTTCTGGGGGAGAAAAAACGCGTTTGGCAATGATTAAATTGTTGTTAGAACCCGTAAATCTTCTAATTCTGGATGAGCCGTCCAATCACTTGGATATGAAAACTAAAGATATTATTAAAGATGCGTTGCGAGATTTTGACGGAACTTTAATTCTAGTTTCGCACGACAGGGATTTCCTTGACGGATTGGCTACAAAAGTTTTTGAGTTTGGGAACAAACGTGTAGTAGAACATTTTGAAGATATCAAAGGTTTCCTTGCTCATAAGAAAATGGATAGCATGCGAGAAATCGAAAAGAAATAATTTATTTTATTTTGAAATAATCAAAAAGGCAAGTGGTTCATTCACTTGCCTTTTTTTATGTCGATTGTAATGCTTTTTTGCTTTTGAAATACAAGGCGATATAGGATAAAATAGCGCAAACTATTCCAATTATAATCATATTGTAAATTGGATTTTGTACTTGTGATAAGGTGCCTTCTTCAATTATTAGGATTCGAAACGCCTTTAAAAAGTGAGTCAATGGAATAATATTAGCCACGCCTTGAACCCAATTGGGCATTTGGCTCAGCGGCCAGCTAAAGCCGCTCAAAATGAAGCTAGGAGTAGCAATCACCATTAAAATTTCGGTGGCTTTGAGTTGATTTGGAATCAAAATACTTACTAGAATTCCAATAAAAGAGACCGAGAGAATAAAGATACCTGCCACAAAAGTGAGTTGTGGAAGGTTCGTGAAAAAAGGAATTCGGAAATAAAAGGTAAAAAACCAATAGATAAGCCATACTCCAAAACTCATCACTAAATAGGGGATAATTTTAACGCTCATCATCTGTACAATCGAATTGCTTTTTTGGACTAATTGGCTAAAAGTACCGTTCTCGAATTCGGACGCAAAGGAAAGCGCTAAGGCTAATAACATAACTTGTTGTAGAACTGCCGATAAAACACCTGGCCAGAGATAATACATATAGTTGGTGCTTCGATTGTATTTTTTTATGAAAGTTGTTTTAAAAGGTTCATATTGAGAGGGAATTAATTTTTCGGGAACACCTTGTTTTCTTAGCGTTTCCATTTGAATTCCCACCTTTAAAGTTCCTAAACAAATTTGTATAGCGGTTGATGCATAATTGGCGGTTAGAATATTGGCTGTATTAACTATGGTAGTTATTTCAGGATATTTTTTGGTAAACACCATTTTTTGAAAACCCTTTGGAATGATGACTACAGCATTGGCTTCTTTGTCAATAGTGATTTTTGCTACCTCATTTTGGTCGTATAAAACCGCAGCTACATTGATAACTTCATCATCGTTAAACATCTCGATGGCTTTGGCGCTCATTTCGGTTTGATCATAATCTATTACTAGTATGGGTAAGTCGGTTACTTTTCCTTTGCTATATACATATCCTAATAATATGGCATACAAAAGTGGTGCGCCAATGAAAAGCATTCGCAACACACTATTTTGCCAAAACAATTGAAATTCTCTTTTTAAAAGCGAAAAGAAGTTCTGCATATTTATAAAGATAAAGTGGCTGATGTTTTTGAGATTAAATCTTTCGTGTCTTGCACTTGAATTGGTGTAATTTTGATTTCAAACAAACTCTCTTGCATTTCATAGTCGGGATAAGCGGTCGCGATATTTCCGTAGGCGCTCAATTGCTTTATGGTAGTGATTTTTCCTTTGATCGATTGTTTGTTGTATGGGATAGTAACTTCTACTTCTTGACCTTTTTTGATTTGGTTTAACTTGCTCTCTGCGATTGTAAACCTGAAATAGGTACTATTTTTTATAAATCCATTGAATAAAGTATAACCTGGTAGCGCTAATTCTCCTAGATTCAAAGTTATGGTTTCGATACTCATGTCTTGAGGAGCAATTACAAATCGCTCTTTGTTTGCTGTTTCTACCTCCTGCAAGGCTCCGTATGCGCGCTCTTGTTGTCCTAATGCCATTTCTTGTTGTTCTTTTCTTGCTCCTTTTTTTGCATCGTCCAATTCGGCTTGAACGGCATTGTATTGGGCTAAAGCACCTTGGTATTTGGCAAAAGTTTCGTCGTAAGTTTGTTGTGGAATCAGAGAGTCTTTCAGCATATTATTCAGACGCTTAATCGATTTTTGGGCAAACTGATATTGTTCTTTTAGGGCCATTAGTTTGGCTTCCAATTGTTTGATTTGATTATCTGTTGCTCCTTTTACGGCCATATTGTATTGTGCTTTGGCTGAAAAAACAGCTCCTTCAGCCTGACTTTTTTTAGCATCTACTTCAGGAATATCTAGGATGGCTAGGGTGTCACCTTTTTGTACAACATCCCCTTCTTTTACTAATAGGCGAATAATTTTGCCTGGTACTTTGCTAACAATAGCAATTTGTTCTTTTTCTACTTTACCCTGAAGGAGTTCTTTGTTTTTAGGTCGATTACAACTTGAGTATAATAGTAAGGCGAGGAATAGTATTAGTATATTTTTCATCTTTAGCTATATTTTTTTGGATAGTTTCTGATTTATTGTTTCTTGAGTTGTTTGGTAAGGTCGCCAGTGGCTATTATAGTTTCTATAGCGGCCAAACGTTGGTCAATTAAAGTGTTGATTTTATTTACTGCACTTTTAAAACAATCATTTTCGGCTTCTAATCGTTCAGAGACAGAGATTAGTCCTTGAGTATATTGTTTCGATGCAAGATTTAGATTGTTTTTTGAAATTTTTTCTTGTTGGTAAGCGATTTCTAATTTTTTATTTAAAACTGTATAATTGACCCAATTGTTTTCAAGAAGCAGTGCTAGTTTTTCTTTCGTATCATCAATTTGATTTTGCAGTTGATTGATGTTTATTTTGGCTTCATGAATTTTGTGTTGTCTTTCAAAACCTGTGAAAATCTCCCATTTTACAGCAGCTCCAACCATCCAATTGTTGCTTATGGTCAATTCGTTGAGTCCTAAATATAATGCCTGATTGACGCCTGTGATTACTGGGGTAGTGGCTCTAGCATCGAATAAACTTGAATAGGTAACGCCTCCAAAGGCTCCAACTGTTGGGAGATAAGTGCCTTTTTCTTTTTTTAATAAAAATTCATAAGCTGTTTTAAAAGATTCGAGAGCTTTGATTTCTTGTTTGTTTTCAGTGTTTAATTGGTTGTTGATGATTAGGTAGGGTTCTAATTCATAAGTGACCAAATTAGTTTGAGAGGCTGAGTAGCCTGTTAGATAAGTAATTTTTTTATAAATCAATTCTCTTTTTCCGTCAAGCTCCACTTTTTTTGACTGCAATTCTAAAGCAGCAAGTTTTATTTTGTCTCGGTCATAGGGAACCGCTAGACCTTGTTCGATTGCTTTTTGCACTCTTTTGGCTTCGATTTGAAGACGATTGTTACTGTCTTTTATTAAGGTGTCAATGGCTTTCAAAAGCGACAATTGGTCAAAAGTGTTGATGACCTCTTTGATGATTTGGTCTTTTTCGGAATCTTTTAGGTATTGTGTTCCTTTGGTTTTTTCTTTGATTGCTTTGGCGCCATTAGGGATTTGCATACCACTAAACAAGACTGTTTTTGCCATAATGCTACCATTGAAAATATTACCATAATTATCGAAGGGTGTTTTTCCATCAAAAAGCGGATAATTGATTATTGGAATTTGTGTGGTAGGTAAGTCGACAGTAAGTTTATTATCGAAATAGGAATAAATGGCGCTGGCTTCAACAGTTGGAATGTACTTATTCCATATTCCTTTTTCCTGTAAATTCAATTTTTCAATTTCTAGTTCTTTGTTTTTTTGTGATAGACTTTTTTCTAAAGCTTTATGAATTGCTTCGTCTAAAGTTGTTGAGGTTTTTATTTGTCCCCAAGAAATGGAGATTGTAAAAAGAAAAACTGTAAACCAATGTATAGGATAGTTGGTACTTCTTTTCATAGTTAATCGCTAAATAGATTGAAAACTAAATTTCAAAATGTTTGTTGTTTTAAAAGTACAAAAAAATAACTATTTGGCTGTCAATTTTTTATTTGTTATTAAACCTTTTGCAATTTTGTTTATCTTAAAGGTATATTAATGGTAAAAAAGTATATATGAAAAATGTATTGCCTTATTTGATACTTCTTTTAATAAGTTGTTTTAGTATTTCAACCTATGCTCAATCCAACGATGAGCCTGAAGCATTAGGGCTGCCTGGAGATAATTTGAATTTGTATGCAGTTTTAGATGTTTTTCAAAAATCAAAAACATTAGAGGATTTTGAGAAAGCGATTAATGATGAAGAGGGAAAAATCAACAATCTTGATTTGAACAACGATAATACTATAGATTATATTCAAGTAGTGAGTGAGAAAAAAGGAGATTCTTTTTTTGTGGTTTTACAAGTAGCTGTCAGTTCATCTGAAAAACAAGATGTAGCAGTTGTTGAGGTAACCAAAGATAAAAAAGGACAGGTGTTGGTTCAAATCATTGGTGACGAAGAATTATACGGTAAAGATTATATTGTTGAACCTGCAGAAGTGGCCAAAGTTTCGGGTACTCCAAATCCAGGCTATAAGGGCGAAGGAACGGTTATTATTAACAATAATACGACCAACAATTATAACACTAATAGCGGAACAACGGTTAGTGCTTGGCCAGTAGTAATTTATATGTTTTCTCCATTATTTATTCCTTGGCATTCTCCTTGGTATTGGGGTTATTATCCGCCTTATTGGAGACCTTGGCGTCCTGTTTATTATCATAATTATTGGGGGTATCACAGACATTATTATGGGAATCATTACTATCACAGGACGGTAATTATCCGTAATCCAGGACACCGCGTGTATTATTCTAATCGAAGAACTACTTCGGTTGTGGTAAGAAACAATAGAGTAAATGGAAATTACAGAGCGACTTATGATGGAAGAACGTATAGAAAACCGGCTTCTCCTGCGGTAAGACCGGCAACGAATCGTCCTGCAACACGACCAGCCACTAGGCCAACTACACGACCTATAAACTCTAACAGTAATATGAGTCGTCCGTCTACAAGACCTTCTGATAGATTGCCATCAACATCCAGACCTACAACTCCTAATGTGAGACCAAGTACTCCAATGACGCGTCCAAGTGCTCCAGCTTCAAGGCCAACAGCACGACCTGCAACACGACCTGCCACTAGACCTGCATCGGGAAATATGTCTAATAGAGGAGGAAGAAATTAGTTAAATTATAAAAGCTACCTGAAAAGGTAGCTTTTTTTTATAGACGAATACCTGGTGGTAGAAGTTCTTTATAGACGAATACCTGGTGGTAGAAGTTCTTTATAGGAGGGATTTTTTTTAAAGAAAAGAACTATTTTAGGTAAGATTGGTACTGCTTTCAAATTGCGTTCGCTAATATTGTCGAGGATTGCTTT
>JAGOFG010000271.1 GCA_017997335.1 Flavobacterium sp.
TTCTAATTTCTACCTTCATTTGTTGGTATCGAATTCTTTGCAAGCGTGACGGAATTGAAAAGCGGACAGTATTTCTTGTTTGTTCATCTGTTTTGGATTTTGAGGATTATAAAGATAAAATATTTTATTGTTTAAAACTTTCTGCCCAATTGTTTTTCGTGAGTCGGATAAGCTTTAGAAGGATTTTTTTTAGTCTTTCTTTTTCGAACTGTTTTCTAATTGCCTTGATTTCTATATATTTAACAAAAAAAGCTCCTATGAAAAAACAGCTCCAAATCCTAGTATTTTTTGCTTTTAGCATTTGCTTTACACTAGTTGCTTGCAATTCTAAGAAAGAAGCCGAATTTGCTGCGCCAAAAAGCGCAACTGGCACTTTGTTGTATGCAAAATTGCCTATTGATTCGGTAGTCATTGCTGCATTTTATCAAAAATTCCCCAAACTTCAAACGTATCAAGAGGCCATCAAATCCTTGTATGCTAAGCAACAATTTACTTCGATTTGGTATGAGAAAAAAGGCATAGTCGAGTTTGGAAACACCTTGTATTCTAAATATGGAAATAGAGAACTAGAAGGAGTCAAAACCAAATTCCCTTACGAAAAGGAATTGAATACTATTTTTGACGGTCATTCCGAAACCAATTTGTCCAATGATACCAATGATTTATTGCTTAGTCATTTGTATTTGTTTTATGCAAACAAAGTGTATAATGGCATCGACCAAAAAGTAACTGAGAAAATAGGTTGGCTTTTACCCCGAAAAGAAATCGGATATGCTCAATTGCTTGATTCGATTTTGTTGCATCCTAAGAAGGCTTTAAAAGAGGAAAAGCTTTTGTTCAGTCAATACGGAAAACTGCGCCAATTTTTGCAAAAATACCGTGACATTGAGAAAAAAGGCGGCTGGGGTACGATTACCGTTGCCCCCGATTTCAAGTCGTTCAAGCCCGGCGATAGTGCACAAGCCATTCAACAAATTCGCAGTCGATTGTTCCTTTCGCAAGACCTTTCTTCCGATTCCAAAAGTGCGATTTACGACGAAGAACTTCAAAAAGGCGTGGCCAATTATTTGGTCAGAAACGGATTCAAAGAAGATGTGGTTTTGTTGCCCAAACACATTCAGGCGATGAACGTATCTATTGAAGAACGCATCGAGCAAATTATGGTCAATATGGAGCGTTGTCGCTGGATTTCGCCCGACTTAGAAAAGGCCAACGAATTCATCGTAGTCAATATTCCGTCGTATAATATGTACTTTAATCGTGATGGCAAGAAAGTATTCGACTCGCCAGTTGTGGTCGGAAAAGCTATGAATAAAACCGTGATTTTTAGCGGCAAAATGAGTTATATTGTCTTTAGTCCGTATTGGAATGTCCCCACCAGCATCATCAACAAAGAGGTAAAACCCGGAATGGCCAAAAATCCCAATTATTTAGCCAATCACAATATGGAATGGAATGGTGGTCGCGTGCGTCAAAAACCAGGAAACAGTAACTCTTTGGGATTGGTTAAGTTTATTTTTCCCAATTCCAACAATATTTATTTGCACGATACCCCATCCAAAGGCTTGTTTACCAACGAAGACCGCGCTTATAGTCACGGTTGCATCCGCGTGGGAAAACCTCGTGAATTGGCCATCAAAATTTTAGAAAACGACAAAGCGTGGACACCCGAAAAAATAGATGCCGCGATGCACAAAGGCAAAGAAAATAGCTATGTTTTGAAGAACAAAATCCCCGTTTATATTGGCTATTTCACCGCTGTAGTCAAAGACGATGGTCAAATCTACTTTTATAAAGACGTCTACGAAAGAGACCAGCGATTGGCTAATTTACTATTCAAAGAAGAGTAGCATTTGGAGCGGGAGTAATGGGGCTTTTTTGGCAACATCGTCCCGTCATCCATTATATCTTTGCCTTTTTAAAGGAAAAAGGCAAAGGATGCCATTCCTGCCGGGGCTATAAGGTTATAGGGGTGTTTTTTTGGGGAAATTTGGCTTTTCTTGTTTTTAAAACTACACGTTATTCCAACGGAAGAGGAATTGCATCCTTTACTAATTAATGTGGTTTAGCAATATTGAATCGATGTTGCCACGTCTTCGGTATGACTGCAAAATTTCAATAAGCAAAAGCTGGTTTTTACCGCACTTCGTTGCCTTAGTATAGGCTAGCGCATCCATTAATGGTCATCAAAATATAAAAAAAGAAACAGCACTATTTTCCACTAGAGATAAGCTATGTGAATAGTAAAACGTCTAATAGTTTCTTTTAAAAGACCACCAAATCTATGATTCTCCTATGTGGTAAAAAACAGTTTCACCCAACGGGAAGGAATTTAATTTTTCTTATACCTACAACAATTTCCCCGCCAAGAACAGTGCCGAAACCGAGAAGTAAATAATCAATCCTGTAACATCCACCAAGGTAGCCACAAACGGAGCCGAAGCCGCTGCTGGGTCAAGTTTCATTTTGCGCAGCAAAAACGGAATCAACGAGCCCGAAAGTGTTCCCCACAAAACGATAAATAGGAGCGAAGTCGAGACACTTAGCGCAACCCACAACCAATACGGACCGTAATCATAAATTCCAGCTTCTTGCCAAATCACAATTCGAATAAAGCCTAGGAGTCCAAGAATACCTCCTAATAACAATCCAGACACAAACTCTTTTTTCATCACATACCACCAATCCCGTAATTGCAATTCTTTTAGCGCCATAGCACGAATAATCAAAGATGCCGCTTGCGAACCCGAATTTCCTCCACTCGAAATAATCAACGGAACAAATAAGGCCAAGACTACGGCTTTGGCGATTTCGTCATCATAATGTCCCATAGCCGAGGCGGTGAGTAGTTCTCCCAAAAACAAAACGACCAACCAACC
>JAGOFG010000014.1 GCA_017997335.1 Flavobacterium sp.
AAATTGGAGAAAATATCCTCTTCCTGAAAAACGGAATCAAAGAATGGCAAGGTACCAGAGAAGAAATATTCAGAACTGATAACGAAGCCATCGTGGACTTTGTATACTCTTCTAACTTATTCAAAAAGGTAAGAGAAGCTTATTTAAAAGGATAAAAAAAGGCTTGATTTTTAATAATCAAGCCTTTTTTTACTTCTTTAATTTATTGGCAATCAATTTTATGTCTTGTTCCTTGCTTTTCGGATAAATCAACAATACATCTTCTTTATCTACAATAATAAAATCATGTAATCCATCAATGACTACTAGTTTTTTAGCAGCAGTACGGATAATATTATTTGAAGCATTTTCTAAAATCACCGTTGCATTTACCACTGCATTATCTTGTTTGTCTTTGGGTAACTTATCATACAATGACCCCCAAGTCCCTAAATCATTCCAATCGAAAGTAGCTGATAAAACAAAAGTATTTTTAGCTTTTTCCATAATGGCATAATCTATTGAAATGTTTTCTGCCAATGGATAATATTCTTTTATAAAATCATTCTCAGAAGCAGTATTATAACTACTGTACCCCTGCATAAAATGAGCTAACATTGCTGGTTGATAAGCTTCGAAAGCTTTTAGAATAGAAGGAATACTCCAAATAAAAATCCCTGCATTCCATAGAAAATTACGACTTTGAATAAACTTTCTGGCAGTCGGATAATCAGGTTTTTCACGAAACTGTACTACTTTTTTAATAGGTCTACTATCCAATTTATCATATTCAATATAACCATAACCTGTGTTAGGAAAAGTAGGCAAAATCCCCAAAGTCATTAGCGTTTCTTCTCTTTCGCATAAATCAAAAGAAAGCTGCAAATTGGCTACAAATTGTACTTCGTCCTCAATCCAATGGTCACTTGGAGCAACAACAACAACGGCGTTAGGATTCAGTTTTTTGATTTTTAGCGAAGCGAATAGAATACAAGGAGCCGTATTTCTCATGGCAGGTTCTAGAACAATCTGTTCTTGACTCACCATAGGTAATTGCTCAAGTACAATAGCATTGTATGCTTCATTAGTAAGAATCAGTATGTTTTCTTTTGGAATTAACTGCGACAATCGACTAAATGTCTTTTGAATTAACGTCTCTCCAGTCCCCAACATATCGTGAAATTGTTTTGGAAACTCTGTGGTACTTACTGGCCAAAAACGAGAGCCTACTCCTCCAGCCATCAAGATGGCATAATAATTTTTATTCATGGTATTTTATGTCTTTTAGCACGGTTCCCGTGTGCTATTTAGTTGTTTTAATGAGGCAATAATTCGACTTCGGCATTGGGATTAAATAAATACATCCGATTGGAACTAATTTCAACACATTCGTAACGCTTTGTTCTAAGTGCTCCTTTTTTAAAAATTTTCCCGTTATGAATTCTAAAAACACTTCCATAAGGAATTTCAAAGATATAGTTTTTATCGTTTTGTTGGTCAAACTGTTTTAGCGCCAAGGCCAAAGTAGCGTCTGTATCACTACTCGCAGCGGGATTCTTAAAGTGTCGGGCTAATAATGGCAATAGATGATTGGGGAAAATCTCAGGTCTAATAAACGGAACCATCAATCGCTGAAAAGTATATTTCCATTCTGCGCCATGGGGTTTGATGTTGCGTCCAAATTTTTCAAAAGCCACCAAATGCGCTATCTCATGAATTAACGTAATCAAAAATCGGTATTTATTGAGACTAGCATTTACGGTGATTTCATGCTTGCCGCTCATTCCCTTGCGATAATCTCCGTGGCGAGTGACACGCTCATTCACAATTTTTAAATGTACTTGATTCGCAACAATCAGTTCGAAAACTGGCTTTACGGCGTGTTCAGGCAAATATTTTAAAAGGGTATCGCTCATATTAGTTCCCCCTTTTGGGGGCTAGGGGGCTAAGGATTACTTGTAGTGACTTGCAATACTTTTCCGTTATAGTATTTATTTCCGGTAAGCGTAAAGTCGAAAATGTATTGAGCCATTTCAGCAGCCGAAAGTGGGGCTTGATACCCAGGAAAAGCTTCTTCAAGCATTTCAGTTTGAACGGCACCTAGCGCTAATACGTTAAAAGCAATACCTTGCTCTTTATATTCCTCAGCCAATAATTCTGATAAAGTAATTACTGCTCCTTTGCTTGAACTGTAAGCCGCTAAACCTGCAAATTTTAAACTGCCCTGAACGCCTCCCATAGAACTAATCGTTACTACGTGGCTTCCTTTTTGCAGATAAGGCAAAACGATTCGCGTAAGATTTGCTACTCCAAAAACATTGACTCTATAAATGGCTTCAAAATCGGCTTGAGTGATGGTCGCAAAAGGTTTATTCAATAAAGCGCCAGCGTTGTGTATAATGGCATCCACATTTTTCCAGCTGCTATCGAGAAAATCTGTTACTTGATACAAATCCTCTTCGGTAGATAAATCGATAGACAAACAAGTAATATTTTCGTTTTCGATTAGCGCTTGAGGTGTTTTTCTAGAAATGGCTAACACTTGATGACCCGCATTGGCGAATAGCAACGCCATTTCATACCCGATGCCTCTAGACGTTCCAGTAATAATAATTTTTTTCATAGCGCAAAAATAAGCAAATGTCCTATAATCAAATACACGTATTTTCAGATTCTTTGTCTTCACATAATTTTAAAAACAAAAAAACCATTAAAGATGTAAGATTAGGTAAATAGCAACTTACCGTCTTAGTTCTTTAATGGTTTAAAATAGTATAGTTTCTGTTTACGAAACCAAACCTCTCGAAATCACAATGCGTTGAATTTCGGATGTTCCTTCATAAATTTGAGTAATTTTAGAATCACGCATCATACGCTCTACGTGGTATTCTGCCACATATCCGTTTCCACCGTGAATTTGAACTGCTTCGTTCGCTACTTCTAATGCAATTTCAGAAGCATACAATTTTGCCATAGCTCCAGAATGTGCAATATCTTGTCCAGCATCTTTCTCGCAAGCTGCTTTCATCACTAACAATTTGGCAGCTGTAATTTTCACATACATATCAGCCAATTTAAAAGCAATAGCTTGGTGTTTGAAAATTTCTTTTCCGAATGCCTTACGCTCTTGTGAATATTTCAACGCCAACTCATAAGCTCCAGTAGCGATTCCTAATGCTTGAGAAGCAATTCCGATTCTACCACCGTTTAACACGTTCATAGCAAATGCAAATCCAAAACCATCAGCACCAATTCTGTTTTCTTTAGGAACTTTTACATCAGTAAATAATAAGGAGTGTGTATCACTACCTCGAATTCCCATTTTCTTTTCTTTTGGTCCTATTTCAAAACCTGCCCAACCTTTTTCAACGATAAAAGCATTGATACCTTTGTGTCCTTTTTCAATATCGGTTTGAGCGATTACTAAATAAGTAGAAGCCGTACCTCCGTTGGTAATCCAGTTTTTGGTTCCATTTAATAAATAATGGTCTCCCATATCTATAGCAGTCGTCTTTTGAGAAGTTGCATCCGAACCAGCTTCAGGCTCTGACAAACAAAAAGCACCGATAACATCTCCCTTTGCAAGAGGAACCAAATACTTCATTTTTTGCTCTTCACTGCAATACTTTTCTAATCCTGCACAAACTAATGAATTATTTACAGACATAATTACTGCTGCAGAAGCATCTACTTTGGCAATCTCAGTCATAGCCAAAACATAAGAAATGCTATCCAATCCAGCGCCACCATATTTTGGGTCTACCATCATTCCCAAAAATCCTAGTTCGGCCATTTTTTTTACTTGCTCCGTTGGGAACTTAGAATGTTCGTCTCTTTCTATTACTCCAGGTAGCAATTCCGTTTGAGCAAAATCTCTTGCTGCCTGCTGAATCATTAAATGCTCTTCAGTAAGATTAAAATCCATATTGTATTTAGTTTGTTTAGTAAGTATTGAAATTTTGAATCCAAAAGTAGAATTTAAATATCAAAAATTCAAACGATTTCGTGAATTTAGCTTTTGTCTAAAACATTTGACAATTATTTCTGTAAAACACTAAAAAATTACTTCCGATTTTGAATTTTCAACTTTGACTTGAACAAATGAAAGTATCAAAAAAAACAGAAAATCATTCGTTACTAGACGTTTAGAGAAGAGGAAAAAATAAAAATCAAGAAAAAAAACAGCTGTAATTGAAAAAAAAGCCATTTTTCCCATTCTTTAAATAACAATCATTTAACACAAAACCCAATAAATCCGTTTTTTTTAAATCATAGAATTGTTGTTACAATAAATTGAACTTAAAATTATTAAAGAATACACAATACTTTTTCCAACATAAAAAAACAGTATTGAAAAACCTTCGCTTTGATATAAATTTGAAAACCATTTTTTAATTCAAAAACAAAAATGAAAAACTCGATTACTTTATTAGCAATATTCTTTTTAACACTTTCATTTTCAAAAGGAATTGCGCAAGAAAAATTTTCTGTCAATGGAGTAACGGTTCCTAGAACTATCGATTTTGAAAATCAAAAATTACAATTAAACGGTTTCGGATCTCGAACTAAATTTTGGACAGAGGTATACGTACAAGCATTATACTTAACTGTTTTGTCTGAAGATGCAAAAGATATTTTAGACAGCGATACCAATATGGGAATTCGTTTGCAAATCACCTCTTCGTTAGTGAGTTACAAAAGCTATCAAAATCTTTACATAAAGGAATGGTAAAATCTATTGGTGAAGAAAACATTCCTCAATTTAAAACGCAACTTGATTTACTAGAAAAACTATTAAATCGAGAAGCTACTGTCGAAAATGACGCTTTCAATTTGATTTATTCTTCTACTGAAAAATCAATTTTAGTTTACAAAAACAACCAATTAGAAGGAAAAATTCCTGGTTTTGATTTCAAAAAAGCCTTTTTCGGAATTTGGTTGTCGAACAATCCTGTAGATGCAGAACTAAAAGATGCACTCTTAGGAAAAGTAAAATAAAAGCATCATAAACCCACCTTTTTTGCCCCCAAAAAAGGATATGCCGTTACTGATATTTTTTTCAGGAACGGCACTTTTTATTTAGGTAGATTAGCTAACAAAATTGACTACCATCTGAATAACTTCCTTACTTTTCAAATCGTGTCCCAATCCTTCGGTTAAGACCAACTGACTGTTTTTCCAATGTTTGTTTAATCGAATAGAATAATGATGATGGGTTGCTACATCTCCTTTATCGTGAATGATTAAAGCTGGAATGGTAAGATGCTCCGCAAATTTTGCAGTAGAAAAATAGCTAGGCAATTGTCCCAATTGCAACTCAAACTCCTTGATTATTATCTCCAAAGCTTTTGAACTCAAACCTAGCGTTTTTTTATAAAAGTCAAAAAAATCAGAGGCCTCACCAGGAGCGCCCATTATGATTGCTTTTTCTATATTGTGAGACTTGTAATGGTTTAAATAATAGGTTGTAGCAAATCCCCCAATGGAGTGACTCACAATGGCAGTAACATCTGGATTCCTTTGCAAAAACAAATCGATGACTTTAGCGTACAAAACAACGTGTATCATTTTACCAGTAGACAATCCGTGGGCAGGAGCATCTAGCGCATATACGGTGAAGTCATTTTGCAACAACTGCTCTACATACTTTTTCCATCTAAAGGAATGACTTGCCCAACCGTGTACTAATAGTATTTTTTTAGAACCATTCCCCCATTTATAGGTTTGAATTTTATAGTTTTCATACTCAATGACCTCAGAAATACCTTTTTGCAAAAATTGCATTTGGTGTGGCTTCACTTTGTGAGCAAAGGGGTTACAAAAAAGCGCAAAACCTTTTCGCTGTAGCATTTTTGGGTGGACATAGGCTAAAATATTAAAGTAAAATCCTATATTTTTTTGAATCACTTTCTTTACTTTCATCATATTTTTGATTATTTGATACCAATCGGTATCGTTTTGGGTAAATTTTTTTTATAATAATACATCAGCAACTATCCAATTTTTTAGATGCTTTACTACCGTTTCTATATCATTATTAGAATCCTGCAATTTGCTCATCATAATCGCGCCTTCAAGCGAGGAAATCATAACAATGGCTACTAATTTTTCGTTCACAATAGCGTTCACTTCTTTATGTGTTTTACCGTTGATAACAATCGTTTCTATTGAATTTCTAAATACGGTTAAAGCTTGTAATGCTTTGTCTTTTAATACCATTGTGGTATCATCAACTTCTGTTGAAACATTCAGTAAAGGACAACCTCCGCTAAAAAAAGGATTATTGATATAGTCTTGAAAAAGCTCCAAAATACAAAACAACTTATCTCTTGTGTTGTTTTCTGCTTTGATTTTTTTTTGCAATGTATTGAAAATCGAATGCATCATATTTTGAAACGCTTCAATTTCCAATTGCTCTTTATTTTCAAAATGGCGATAAATAGCACCTTTCGTCAATCCAGTGGCATTGGTAATGTCACTCAATGAAGTTGCCCGATACCCTTTTGTATTAAAAAGAGTAATTGCTTCTTGTAGCACCTTGCTTTTTGTAATTTCTGACGACTTCATACGCAAAGATACCGATTGGTATCAAATAATTCGAAAAATGCCAAAATTTTTTTTTCGTATGTCGAAAAAAGTAAATTTGCTTAACAAAATAACACCCATTTTTAATGAAAGATTTATTAAAGAAATTCGAAAATAAACAGCCTGAAATCATCTTCAATTGGAAAGATTCTGAAACCGAGGCCGAAGGATGGACAGTAATCAATTCGTTGCGTGGTGGGGCTGCCGGTGGCGGAACAAGAATGCGCAAAGGATTAGATATGAACGAGGTTTTGTCTTTAGCCAAAACAATGGAAGTAAAATTCTCTGTTTCAGGACCAGCAATCGGTGGTGCCAAATCAGGTATCAACTTTGACCCTAACGACCCAAGAAAAAAAGGCGTGTTACAACGTTGGTACAAAGCGGTTTCTCCTTTATTAAAAAGTTATTATGGAACCGGTGGTGATTTGAATGTAGACGAAATCCACGAAGTAATCCCAATGACCGAAGAATGTGGGGTTTGGCATCCGCAAGAAGGTGTTTTCAACGGACATTTCAAACCTACAGAAGCTGACAAAATCAATCGCATCGGGCAATTGCGCCAAGGTGTAATCAAAGTAATCGAAAACCCAAAATTCTCTCCCGATGTAACCAAGAAATACACCGTTGCCGATATGATTACCGGTTATGGAGTGGCTCAAGCTGTTGGACATTATTACAGCATTTACGGTGGCGACATCAAAGGCAAAAAAGCCATTGTTCAAGGTTTTGGAAACGTAGGTTCGGCTGCCGCTTTTTATCTAGCTGAAATGGGCGCTAAAATCGTCGGAATCATTGATAGAGACGGAGGATTAATCAACGAAAATGGTTTCTCTTTCGAAGAAATCAGAACTTTATTCCTAAACAAAGACGGCAACAAATTGGTTTCAGAAAATATGATTCCATTCGAAGAAATAAACCAAAAAATATGGACTATTGGGGCAGAAATTTTCACTCCTTGTGCTGCCTCTCGTTTGGTAACCCAATCTCAAATTGACAGTTTGATGGCGAACGGATTGGAAGTTATTTCTTGTGGCGCGAACGTTCCTTTTGCCGATAAAGAAATCTTTTTTGGCCCAATTATGGAAGACGTAGACCACAAAGTAAGTTTGATTCCTGACTTTATTTCCAACTGTGGAATGGCTAGAGTTTTCGCCTATTTTATGGAGAAAAAAGTACAAATGACCGACGAAGCCATCTTTCAAGACACGTCCGAAACCATCAAAAATGCTATCGTAAAAGCACACGCTTTAAGCACTGCAAAAACCAACATCAGCGCGACGGCTTTCGAAATCGCTTTGAAACAATTGGTTTAAAATCAACATACAAATTTCCCAAAGGTGCGGTTCCTCAATCGCACCTTTTTTTATTCTCTCATTTTTAGGAGCAGTAACAAAAGGCTTTCTGGGCAGCATCGTCCCGCTCCGTTATATCTTTGCCTTTTTAAAGAAAAAAGGCAAAGGATGCCACTGCCATCGGGGCTAGAGAGCAACAACCTCAATTTTTGCTATCATTTTCAATATAACGCTTCTCTTTTCTTGACAATTTTTAGTACTTTTCAGCGTTTTTAACCCATACTTAAAATTCAAAACTATAATGCAATCCCCAGTTACCTCAGATAAGAAAAAAGCCATCGCCTTTTCCGTAGCAATTTACGGAATACTGCTGTTGATTTTATTTTTTATCCGTTTTTGGCCTCCCTACAACCCCGATTCTTTTACAGCACTTGCTGGCGGTGGCGGTGGTGGGCTTACGGTCAACTTTGGCGATAGCGAAATGGGACAGGGTACCGATTACCAAAGCGAGGTTTTGGACGTAAAAAACCAAACCAAAGTTACCCCCACACCAACAACTCCAGACGAGGCCATCTTATCACAAGAAACGGCAACGGAAGAAAGTGTAGTTATTCCAAAAAAAGAGAAAGTAAAAAACAGCGCACCTACACCAAAAGAAACGCCAAAACCCGCGATTGAAAAACCAAAAGTTTCCAACGCTACCAACGATGCCTTATCGAGCATCCTAAAAGGTTCCAACAAAGGAGGCGATGGCGACGATAAAGTAGCGGGCAATAAAGGAAAAGCCAACGGAAGTTTGAGCGCCAAAGATTATTATGGCTCTGGAGGTTCTGGCGGCGGCACAGGCGGTGGCAACGGAACCGGAAATGGCATTGGCACCGGAAGTGGTTATGGTGCAGGAAGCGGCGGTGGCTCCGGTGGAGGCGCGGGCTATTCTTTAGGCAACCGCAGGGCCATTTCAAAACCAGTCCCAAAATACACTTGCAACGAAGTAGGCAAAGTAGTCGTAGAAGTAGCCGTAGACCGTAATGGCAACACCATAAGCGCCATTGCCGGAAGTAAAGGAACCACCAACACGGCCAAATGTCTTTTGGACCAAGCCAAAATTGCAGCGATGAACACCAAATGGGACGCTAGCAGCAACGCACCAGAGAAACAAGTCGGCAAGATTGTTTATAATTTCAATTTGAATTAAGCCGTTGTGCAGAACACATTCCTGCAAGGTCATTTTTCAGACCTTGTAGGCATTCAGGCATTCCTTCATAAATAAATAGATACCTACAAGGTTAAAAAAAACTTTCAGGAAATCCAAACAACAGAAAAGTATAACCGAAGGCGGTTCTTTTTATTTTCTATTATAAAAAATGTGTCTGACTAATCGACAAGTTATCTGTCATTCTATAAAAAGTAAAACGTAAAAAAATTACTATCTTTGAAAACCAATTTTGAAAAAATGACAGAAGAAAATAGAATTGAAATACTAAATAATGCTAAAGATTTTTTCAGAAGTGAAATTGTAACTAGCCATATTGAAGGAGCTTGCAAGCGAGCAAGTAAATTGTCAGAATACAATGTGAATCCTTTTTTATTCAAATATTTAGCAAATTTCCTAACTGGAAATGATAATGCTGAAAGTATTGCAAGAGCTTTAGTTTTACCAAGAATTCTAGGCTCATCAATTAACACGTCATTTGGAATGAAAATCCAAAAATTAATAGGCCAATTGTTTCAAGGGCTAGGTTCAACGACAACAGGAATTGATATTGAATTCATTGATGCTGTAGATGGACGTAGAAAATATTGTCAACTTAAAGCAGGCCCAAATACAATCAATCACGATGATGTAGTAACCGTTATTAATCACTTTAATGGTGTTAGAAATTTAGCAAGAACAAATAACTTAAATATTGGAATAAATGATATGATAGTTGGAGTTATTTACGGTGAAGAAGCTGAATTAAGTTCACATTATAAAAAAATATCTAACTCATTTCCTGTCATAATAGGGAAAGAATTTTGGTATAGACTTACAGGAAAAGAAGATTTTTACTTTGACTTGATTGATGCAATTGGAGACGTTGCATTAGAAGTTGATGGAAGTCATATTGTAGAAGAAACCATTTCAAATCTAGCGCTAGAAATTCAAGCAAAATATTTTGAGTAAAATAGAAATGTAAATTTCTATTTTACTCTATAATAGTTATTTAAAAACTTGATAATCGAATAACCAACTTCTCGACCTAAATTTACAGGAACAGCATTTCCGATTTGTTTATATTGTTGAGCCAGTGGTCCTGAAAATTGCCAATCATCTGGGAAAGTTTGTATTCTAGCATATTCACGCACTGTAAACGGACGAGTTTCGTCTGGGTGACATCTTTCAGTTTGTTTTTGGGCTGGACTACAAGTTAAAGTTAAGCAAGGCTCATCCCAGCCTATTCTTCTAGCCATACCAGTTTTCCCCCCACCTAAATAAAAACTTGCCCCCATAAATTCCTTCTGGATATCTATTGGCAAATCTCTCCAATATCCTTTAGGTGGAACTAAATCTAAAACACTTTTTTTACTTTCAGGATATTTTGCTCCATTGGACTTTTGCACATTAGACGCAAACAATTCTCCTTTTTTAAGTGCATCAGAAAGAGTATAGATTTTTTTATAAGGTTTTGGATATTCATATTTTAAATCAATATCTTTCCTAATTCCAACTAAAATAAGACGTTCTCTTTTTTGTGGAACTTTATAATTTATAGCCTTTAATACTTGTGCTGGAACAACATTGTATCCAATTTCATCCAAAATTGAAATCATACCTTGTAAAGTTTTTCCATTATCGTGGCTCAATAACCCTTTAACATTTTCTCCGATACAAATTGGCGGATTTACTTCTTTTACAACACGTGCAAATTCATAAAACAAAGTTCCTCTGGCATCTTCAAATCCTAATCTTTTACCAGCATAACTAAATGCTTGACAAGGAAATCCTCCTGTAACAACATCCACTTGATTGTAGTATTGAGAAAAAATAAAATCTTTTATATCTCCTTCCAAAACATTCCAATTTGGTCGATTGTTTCTTAAAGTTGCACAAGCGTGTTTGTCAATTTCATTCAAAGCAACACATTTCAATCCTGCTTTTTCCATTCCAACTGCTAAACCACCAGCACCAGCAAATAGTTCTAAAACCTTGTATTCGTTTTCTGGCTCGACAAAATTAGAAACTGTTTCTCGGACATCCGTCTGAAGAAAATCTGCAAATAAAGTTTCAACATCGCTTTTTCTATAAACTCTATAATTACTCATAGGCTCACGAACTGCAGAAAGTTTTCCTTCTTCATCCCAACGACGAAGCGTTTTTGTACTCTTATTAAGCAACTTTGCTGTTTCTGAAATAGTTAAATATTCACTCATAACCAAATTATACAACATTAGACATTGGTTACAAATATAACAGAAAACAATTCAAACTTCCAAGACAAAAATGATATTTAATTTAGCACTAAAATCGCTTTAGTTAAATGCGTGAGAGATAGGAGCTGGCTACCGAAGTAGCGCGGATAGCCCGACCGCAGAAAAGTAAAGGGGCGAATAACACCTATGCTATTCGCCCCTTTGCTTTTATGGGGTCACGCCCAAATTCTACTTATTTTGGACTGGTGGCTATGACAAACTTTAGGTTATTTTTTACGCCGATTTGAAGAACGTCAACCAAGTCTTGAACTTGTAGGTTGAATGGAATTCGGACGATAACCGTTTGGTCTTTTTCGCCGCTAATTTTTCCCATCAAAGTGGTTTCAAGGTCTTCGAAAGCAACGGGTTGTTTATCGAGGTAAAACTTTTTGTCTTCGGTAACCGAAAGGCTAATGTATTGCTTATTCGTTTTTTCGTTGGACTTGGCTTTGGGCAAAGTCATTTTAATCACATTTGGATTGGCCAATGTGGAGATGATTAGGAAAAACAACAATAAGAAAAACATAATATCGCTGAGCGAAGAGGTCGCTACTTCGGCGTGAAATCTTCTTTTTCTTTTTATCGCCATAACTATGCTCTTTGAATAATATTAACGAATTCTAAAATCTGTTTTTGCACTTTTAGCGCAAAATTATCAATCTTCCCGTTCAGCAAATGGTAGGCACTGTAGGCGATGATTCCAACAATTAATCCAGCACCACTACTAATCATTTTCTCGTACAATCCACCAGAAATGTTTCCGATACTGATGTTTTCTGTAACCGAAATGCTGTAAAAAATCTTGATTACCCCTGAAATGGTTCCGATAAATCCTAGTGTGGGAGCAATACCTGCAATTAATCCTAAATGGCCTAAATGCTTTTCCATTTGACCAATTTCGATATCGGCAGCACGATCCATATTCGATTCAATTTCTGCAATTGGACGACCAATTACCAAAATTCCTTCTTTTATAATTGTGCTTGAAGCATTAGTAGAACGTTCTACGATGGCTCTAGCCAATTCTATATTTCCGGATTGCAATTGCTCTCCCACATCGCGTAACAAACGATCGTCTATTTTGGAGGCTTTATCAATATACATATATCTTTCGGCAATAACATAAAAGGTATAAAACAATAAAATGGCAATTGGAATTAAGAAAACCCCACCTTTCAAAATAAATTCCAATACCGAGATTTCAGTATTTGGAGCAACATTTTCAATAACAGCAGTAGAAGTCGCAGCAGTAAGTGAGTCGGCTTGTAGAGAGAGTAAAGTAAACATATTTTATTCTTGATTTTTACGAATTAATTCTAAAAAATATTTCAATTTTGCACTAAAGATACTTTTCGTTCTAGTATTAAACTAAAAAAAATGAAAATTATTTTAAACCCCTCTTTTTTGCTCAAAAAATGAATTATCAAGAAACCCTTCACTGGCTATACAATCAGTTGCCAATGTATCAATTACAAGGAGCATCGGCTTATAAAAAAGATTTGACCAACGTACATTTGTTAGCCGACTACTTGGGGCATCCCGAGCAAAAATTACGATGCATACACGTGGCGGGCACCAATGGCAAAGGCTCTACCTCTCACCTCCTAGCCTCTGTTCTCAAAGAAGCAGGTCTAAAAGTAGGCTTGTACACCTCGCCTCACCTCACCGATTTTAGAGAACGCATCAAAATTATTTCGAACGCAACTCCTGAACAAGCTTGGGAAGAAGTTTCAGAGGACTTTGTTTGTGATTTTGTGAACCAACACCGTTCGTTTTTTGAAGCACAGGATATGAGTTTCTTTGAAATGACCGTAGGTTTGGCTTTTGATTATTTTGTAAAAGAACAAGTTGACATCGCTATCATAGAAGTTGGAATGGGTGGCCGATTAGATGCTACCAATATTATTACGCCATTAGTTTCGATTATTACCAATATAGGATTGGATCACACTCAATTTCTTGGTACTACTTTAGCCGCTATTGCTGGCGAAAAAGCTGGCATTATAAAACCAAGCATTCCCGTAGTGATTGGCGAATACACTCCAGAAACCTTGCCTGTTTTTATTAGCAAAGCCAAAAGTTGTTTTGCTGAAATTCATTTGGCCTCGGATTTGATTTCGAGTACTTATCCCTCGGATTTATTAGGCGATTACCAAGTGCACAACAAGAAAACGGTAATGCAGACCATAGCCATTTTGAACGAAAACAAATCCATATTAGTTACGCCAAAACAACTCCAAATGGGAATGGCCAACGTAATAAAAAACACAGGACTACAAGGTCGTTGGCAACAGTTGAAAGAGCAACCCAAAGTAATTGCTGACACCGCCCACAACAAAAATGGTTTGGAAATCGTAATGCGTCAAATTCAAAAAGAAAAATTTGACCAATTGCATCTCGTTTTGGGAGTAGTCAATGACAAAGATTTGAAAGAGGTATTGCCTTTATTTCCAAAAAAAGCGATTTATTATTTCTGTAAACCAAATATTCCACGTGGCTTAGAAGCAACCACACTTCAAACCGAAGCGCAGGTTTTTGGGCTGAACGGAGAAGTATACTCTTCTGTTTCAGAAGCCTACGAAGCAGCTCTGAAAAATGCAGCTCCAACAGACTTTGTTTATGTAGGCGGAAGTACTTTTGTGGTTGCAGAAATTTTGTAATTTTTTTTCATTTTTGCTTGCACATCCCGAAAAGGGTTGTATATTTGCACTCGCAATCACGAAATGATAGCAACCTAGTAAAATAGGGCGATTAGCTCAGCTGGTTCAGAGCACCTCGTTTACACCGAGGGGGTCGGGGGTTCGAACCCCTCATCGCCCACTGTGAGGGATTACCGAAAGGTTTTCCCTCTTTTTTTTGTATATAAGACATCCTTTTTCCTCCATTTTACTGGCATTATGAGAAAATATATCTAAAATTGTAGGTGTTCGATATATACCCTCTTGGTAGTATAAGTTACCATCGAACACCATGTTTACAAACTCACGCTTTTGCAAAGTATCTGACTTGGTGTAGACATGTCTGATATCACCCAATAAATCCAGATTACGGTCTAAAATCTCGAAGGCCTTCCCTTGATTTGGACTGAGTCTTTCTATTGCTGCTGTAAGGGTTAATATATGGTCACTGTAGGTAGAATACCATCTTTCGTAGGTATCCTTGTTTATTTCATCCTTAAACCATTTTTCTTCTACTGCATTTAATAGCTGCAGTACTTCCTCCAGCTCATGTTTTTTGTCTGCTACTTTTTTCTTGTTTGCCTTTACTTCCTGTTCAATTAAGGCGTAACTACCACCTCTTATCTCTTTAATTTGTCTTTCGGGAACGCTCATTAGATCGCAGACGTTTAAGAATTGCTCATGTGCTTTGACAGCACTAATGTTGTTATGCTTTGAATGCTTGCACTTATAATAGTAGAAGTATTTTCCAGATTTACCACGAGAAGGCGCACCAGTAAGCGGAGTTCCACAATGGCATTTTACAACGCCCCGTAGCGGTATTTCATCATCGATAACTACCTTTACTTTATCAACTTTCTTCATTTTGGACTGTACCATTGTCCATGTTGTCTTATCAACTATGGGCTCATGAATGGCTGGAAAAAGACCTCCCGGCAGATCTTTGAACGGTTCAACTCTGACAAGCCCTGCATAAACAGGATTTGCAAGCACACGATCAATAGCCATGTTGCCTTTCCTGTCAAAACCTGATTGATAAGCTATTTCTTTGATTTTATATAATGGCACATCACGCAGATACATATCATAAATTGTTTTGACAATTTTAGCTTCTATCTCATTTACTTCAAGGTGGCGCTGTTTTCCTTCTCCAACCTTGCTGTAGCCGAAAGGTTTTTCTCTAGTAAGGAAACGACCTTCTTTAGCACGAGCTGTATATAGTCCGCCACGTACTTTTATACTCCTGTTGATATTGTCTTCTTCAGCTAACAACAATTGTAAGCCTGCTCTGAAAAAGCTTCCCGGTGTATCATAATCAAAGACTATCCCTTCGGTCACGCTGATAATCTGAATACTATATTTTTTTTGGAATTGTTTGACCATGTTCATAGCTTCACCAGCATCCCTGCTAAAGCGGTCAAGCTGGTCTACAAGAAGGTAGTCCACCGATTTATAATGCTTGGTGATGAATGCCTGTAATTTTATAAAATCCGGACGGTCAAAAGTCTTGGCACTTTTACCCCTGTCGATAAAAGAATCTACCAACTGTATATTATTATATTGCAGGTATTGGTCGGTATACAATTCCTGTCTTTCAATCGAGCCATTACTTTGCCCTAACTGACTAAATCTTAAATATCTAATCGCCCTCTTCATATAATTCTTTCAATGTTAATGATACAATAATTTCAATCATTAAATCTACGAATTTTTGTTCTTTTTCCCGTTCTATATCTTCATATTTTTTTAAGATATATTCTTCTATATCAGTCTGTTTGATAACTTCCTGTTTCATTCTGCTCCTCCTTTGCCTTTGGTTAAAACAATGCTTTTTTAATGTCTTATGAATTTAACACATCTGATAATTTAAGAGTAATTGCAGTCTCACCGAGGAACTGTTTGGCTACATTAGTCTCAAAGCAATATTGGAAACAGTTATAAAAAACAAAGGCACTCCTTCCTAAAATTGTCGGGACAGCCCTTATTTTTTTTTAAAATGGTACCGCCTATTTGATGAATCACTCCTCTGTCGTGAATCAACAAAAAGGCTAGTGCTTAAAATTGATAGTATGCACTATCTTTTTTTGCGTCTGGCTTTCTTTTTCATTTGGTTGGCAAATAATCCTTCATCATAGTCTTCTGCTTTTGCATTGGGTAATAACCCTCCAAAAACTTCAATAAGATTGTTTTCTTCGTGGCTATAGGAAAGATCTTCCTTAACCAAAAAGCCAGACAGATTGTTTGGTTCTTTGATCTCTTGATTTATAGTGGCTTTGTCCTTTGAATTAACATTTCTCTGCACAGACTGCTCCATTTTATTGCCGTTATTCCACCAGTCATTAAATACATTTGCCGAAAGGTTTCTTCCTAATTGTGATCCGTTCCACACACAATGGGCTTTGTGGTCAATAAAAGTGATGCCGTAAATACGTCCTTCAGCATTTCGGCGTACCACCACATTGATACCCTGTTCCAAGAGTTTTTTATTAAACTCCAATTCGTTTGATGCAGTCTGCATTACTGATTCGATCCTGCCTTTAACTGATCCCTTAGCAGGATGCTCTCTGAGTTTTATCTTGTTCTGCTCATAATGGGATTGCAGTTGTGCATAACCCGCACTTTTTCCAAACAGAGAAGCCTTAAAAGGATTGCTTACTTTTTCTCCCTGCTTGTTGAGTGCAAAATATACCAATCCTTGTTTTGGGATTCCATTATATTCGCCCTTGACTTCTTCAGCGATAATGTTTAAAAGGGAAAGCAGAGCATTATATGCCCCGAAAGTTTGGAACTGGTAATTTTTGGGTAAATGGCGAAGTACTGATGCCATCTGGCTTTTTATATCGCCTGCCATATAGTCAACAGGCTTGAATATTTGATTCTTCAAATCTTGCTTTTTTTCCACAGCGGATATAAGGCTGTACTGTTTTTCCAATGTCCTGCATACAGCCATCGAACGCCTTTTTTCAAATTTATCGGATATTTTCCTGCCGTCTTCATCCACGCAGACCGACACGATATGGATGTGGGTGCGCTCAATATCGGTATGCTTGAATACTACAAAAGGCTGATTTCCGTAACCCATCTGCTTCATGTAGTCTTGCGCCATATTTTCAAAATCAGTATCGCTTACTTTATCTTTCGGATCAGGATTCAGCGAAATATGAAGTATAGGTTTTTCCGTTCTTCGATTGGTCAGCAGATATAATTCAAAAGAACGGGACAGCTGTTGTATGGAATAACTGCCGTCGGGAACTTCGATAATCTTCTGTGTAAACAAAACCTGCGCATTTTCTTTTTCAACCTTTTGATAGTTATAGGTTAATGCGCCATACAAATTACTGCCTCTTGCGATTTTCGCTATCATGTCAAGACTTTTTTTTAAGGTGCTTTTCTTCAAATTCCGCTGTAAGCTTTATTATCTTTTGGCATAACACAGCTAATTCTGCTGTCTCTTTTTCCAGTTTGTAGAGATACGCCGAGGCTTTCTTTTCGGAAAAATTGCAGTACAGAATTTTTACTACCTGATTATAATTTACCCCGACAGCCCTGAACTGTCCAAATAAGGCAGTCAGGCGCACATAATATTCAATTGCTGTTTTGTCAACTTTTATCGTTGTGATGCCTTTTTGGAAAATACATGCCGTAATAAAGTGCGCCATTATATTCATACCCGATGTTTCAAAAAGAGTCAAAAAACGGGCATTCTCTTCAGCGGTAAGACTGATCGAATAGCGGTGAACGGCGGGATCTTTTTTGGGATGCCTGCCTCCTTTGTGCGGGTTCTTTTTTTCTTCACTTTCCATGATTTTTATTACTCGTATTATCTAAAAACCAATATATTTTATTATCAGCATTGACGCTCAAATGTGGAAGCATTTGGAAGTATTAGGCTTTTTATTTCTTAAAGAAAAGGACGCATTTACACAGGCAAACCATTGCATAAGTCACTGTAAATCATTAAATTTAAAGTATGAAAAAGACAAAAAAAGACAAAGAAATCCCCAATCTTCACCCTAAATTCTTCTGGGATTTTAGATTTGATAAGATTGATTGGGACGGGGGATATAAAATGGTAATTGCTCGTATTATAGAGCGTGGAGGTCAGGATCAAATTGACGAAATCGTCCGTTTCTATGCTCGTGAAAAAGTGATTACGGCTGTCCGTGATGAGATTTATTTTCTGCCCAACTATGCCATTGAAAATGCCCTTAAATTCTTTCCCGAACTCAAAAAGGAAGAGATGTACTGCTATCTGAACCGCAAGGACAAACCCTATGACTGGATTTAGTGAATACCTAAATTCCTAAACGGTTTTTTCTTGGTTGATTTAATTCCTCGTCTTTACTCTGCTGGGTCTTAATGCCAATATTAAGTGGCTGGTTTGTACGCTGTCTCAATGATTCTTTTTCGCTTGGAGTTAAATTGTCCCTGTTATTATTGTTTACATAACGAAAAACCGTTTTTACAGACCCCATTATATCCAAAGGCTTTTCAGGCTTCTGTGCAGGCTTCTTTTCACTTTCCTCAATTTTAATAGCCAGCAGTTTATCTAACAGTCTGCCCAGTCCTGTTTTTGTTGGGTTTTTAAACTGTCTAAGGAAATTCGAGAAGAAATTAGTTAAAATGTTTCCGCCCCTGTCTACCTGCATAAATGGAATTTTATTCTTATTCTTTTTTTTAATTTCCCTCTTTTTTTCCTCTTCAGGTTTTAGAGTTAAAAGTGGGTTTTTCTTTTTTTTCTGCTCTTTATTTTTGTGCTTATCTTTTTTCATGATTTTGATTTTACGGCAAAAGGTAATTATCAAACTTTTAAATTCTTCATTCAGGCACTTTAAGTCTTTGATTGGCAGAAAATGTCAGACTTTGGACGGGTTGGACTTAATATTTTACTCAAAGAAATAATAAAAAGAAAACTAAGGAAGGACGTGCTGGATCAGCCTGTCCAAAAGACTACGGCATAATGTTTTGCTCGTTCCTCACAAACCACCCTTCGGGACTTATTCCGTTTCCTTTTGGTCTGTCTGCATCCCGTCCTGTAAAATTGCTTTCTTTTTCTTTTTTCCGTTTTTCTGTTTTCTTTGGAAAATATTTTTTTTTCTTCTCATTGGTTAGGTTTAACCAGACCGCCAGATAACGTGCCTGCATACATGAACACTTGCATACTTGCATACTTGACTGCTTGAAGACCAGCAGGCAGACATAAAGACCTTCTTACATGAATACATGATTACGTGACTACATGGCTACATGACTACATGAGTACATGAATACGTGATTAACTGCACACTTGAATATTTGAATGCAGGAATACTTGAATGCAGGAATACTTGATTACCTGCCTGCATAAATAAAAAGCTCTATAAGTTAATAGTTCCGTCGATATTCTGTCATACCCTATATTCAGACTGTACTGTGCAGGTCTGCATGCCCTGGCTTATATCTAAAATCCCTTACATCCATTAAAAAAAAAAAAGGGCATCAAGCCCTTTCAATTAAAACCATCGGTAAGAATATTTTCGAGAGAAAATAGCAAGTTGTGTTTTGAGATGCTTGAAAAGAATTCAGCATCTCAAAACAACTTGCCCTGCTGGGGGCTGGAAAACGTCTCCAAAGTCGCCGTTTTATTAAAATTACAAATGGAAACAGGTTAATTGGAATCACTCTTGTTTTTCTCATTTAAATGTTTTCTATAAAGTATGTCCAGTAATTCTGCCTCTTCCAATGGGATCAGCATTTCAATTATTCTAAGCAGGCTTCCAACATATCGTTCAGCATTTCTAGTACTATCAATACTAACTTCAATTCCGTCTAAAGCAAATTTTGCTGTTTTAAGCAAATCCATTATCATACAAAACAGGTCTCTATATCCTTCTACACTAATTTCAATAATGTGTATGTCATTTCTTGTTTCTAATGCTGGCTTGAGCAGTACAAAATAATGCTCTGGGTTCTCTATGAACTCATTTAATTTGATTTTATCTTTTTCCATAATCTTTATTTTAAATCGATTAATCATTTATCTAGCGGACTCCTTGAAGTTTCATCATGTCGTGTTTTTGAAGTTTTTATCAGGACTGTTGAAATAAGTATAAACCGATTCTAAAAATAGCCTCACCAGCGCAAACCATGTCATCAGATCAATATGCTCATTCAGTTCAGGATCGCTTTCCAGTTCTATTGCGCTTTCTGAATCAAAATTTAAGTTTTGTATTCTCTGCTGAAACTTTTGGTAGTAGTCTGTTCCAACCAACGATGTAACAACATAGAGCAGTTCATGTACAAACTGGGAGTATGTAATCGACTTTAAAATATACCTGAGACTGTCAAAACGCTTATCATTTGGATTTGGTTTTTCTTTTAGTTCATAACAAAAATGTAACAGTAATTGCAGGCAAGACAGCAGTCCTGCTGTCTTGACATCCTGTGTCTCCGCATCAATGATTTCAAGATCACCTGAAAGCAATTCTTCCAAATCGTATTCCTGCAGGAGGTCGGGATATCTGTCAAGTAGCAAATCGAGCTTGGGATTTTTCAATTTATCAAGAAGTTCTGAAATCCCGCTTTCGAGATTCTTTTTTGAATTCTGCAGGAGCATATGCAATACTGTCTTTGCCTGTTCTGTTGATTTTACAAGTGTTTTTTCTTTCTTAAAATTTTTATTGTTTTTCATATCTAAAAAATTGTCGTTATTACAGTTGAGAATGTGCAGATATTATATTCCGTTACTGGAGATGTTATCTTTAAGACTGCACATTATTTTTGATCTTTTCAATCCCTCTTTCACGCATAAGCTGACTTGCATCCAGCATTTTGATTAAATAGATGTAGGGTGTGATCAAGTCATAATCAAATTCTTCGGTGCATCGGGACAGCGACAGGTGTATAACTTCAAATAGGAAGAATTCGAATTCATCAATGGTTTTCTCTGCAAATACTCTTTGAAATACAAGGAAAGGATTCTCATACTCTTCCATTGTCAAGGATGCCAAATGAAGTTTTGACATACAGTCAGATGGTTTCTTGACTTTCCATTTTTTATTTTTGTACTGCAGGAGAAAACAAACTTTAAGAAAAGAGCGCAGAGCAGTATAGAAAACAATTACCTGTCCGGGATAATCTTTTTTATACACTTTCTTTTTATGGACATATAAAAATGCTTCGCACAGTATCTCTTTATAGCAATGAAGATGGGCAAAGTCAAAAAAAGCCTCCAGCACTTGAGAAGAACTTTTAATCTCATGACCTGCCCAAAAAATAGATTCAAAAGCTATTCTATTCTTTTTCATAATTTATACAGGTTCTTTATCGGTTTTCTCGGATTCATTTTTCACTTCATTTAACTGGTCGATTTCATTTTGTATCAAAATTTCCGCTTGCTTTTTAAATTTTTTGCATCTTTCTTCAACTATCTGATAATTTAAATAATCAACATCGTTAGCCTTACTAAAACGCAACGTGTTGGGCTGTTGCTTAAGAAGTTTAAATATGGATTTGTCTTCCTTGGTTTGGCGGGGAAAGAAATCTGCAGTTATGGTCGTAAAGTATTCGCAGAGATTAAATAAATACTCCAATGCAAAATGATTAGGAGTGTAGCCTATAAAGACACGGATCAAAGACAAACAGATTTGCTCCACTATTTGATGAAGAGCGGACATTTTTACTTCATCCGAACTAGAAGCATCATCATCATTATACACCCAGCCCCAGATTGTAGCAATATTATTCTTCCTCCATGCTATATAATGCGATGTGGATTTTAAATTTCTTTTTGGAGTTTCACTAATATTTAAATAAGGAGGCTTGTTAATATCTTGAAATAACAGCTCTGCGTTCTGCATGATCTGCCAAAAGAAAAACTGCTGGTCTTGGCAAAGGTCTTTAAGACTCTGTACGTGGTGTATAAGAACAGTAACGGTCAAAGAACCCTCAGTCTTTGTTTTTATTTTATTACTTATGTCATTGCCCGCATTTTCTTTGGTCTCCTGTACAAAAACTAAAAGGTATAAATGACTATGTTCTTTTTGAAGTTCTTTATCAGGATAAATTTTCCTGCTCGAACTATAAGCTGTTACGTTCCTGCCAAAACAATAAATAGCAGATGTTTTAATGTGGCCTGTAATTACTTCCTTCAATTCTTTTTGCTGTGAGAATTCAATTGCATTCATAATTGTAAATTTTTAATTAATAATTATCCGAAAAATTGTATTTTTGTTTAGTACATGCAAGTAAATCAGAATGAGTACTGTACCGAATCATTTTGGTCTGTATCGTACAGTACCGAATATGTTTTTTACGGATTGCTTATTTTTTTATTCCTAATTATTATCTTTGAACTATGAGCACATTGACAAAACCAAATCATATAGGGCGAAAAATCAGCCGTATTCGTGAACTTAGAGACATGAAACAAGAAGCATTGGCGCAGGCTTTGGGAACAAACCAACAGGCGATATCTGCTATGGAAAATAGCGAGACTATAGATGAAGAAAAACTTGTGGAAGTTGCAAAAGCCCTTGGTGTAACACCTGAAGCAATTAAAAATTTTTCAGAAGAAGCAATGATTAACTACTTCAACAATAACTTTTACGACAACAGTCATAGTACCGTGGGAAATACATTATGTACCTTTAATCCTTTAGACAAAGTAGTAGAACTTTACGAACGCTTAGTACAAGCCGAAAAAGATAAAGTTGAGTATTTGGAAAAATTACTAAAAGGGAAATAAGCTATATAGAAAACAAAATATTAATAACAAACAACAAGATGGACAAAAACTATTAAACTCCGTGTAAAAAAGGAATTGACAACAGTGAGAGCGGACGGAGTTTTCTTGAAAAAGTTATGATAAGTAGTTAGTTTAAAAATTCTCTCCAAAATAAAGGCAATAAGTTTGAGCGGTAATGTCTTGATGATAAATACCCTAAATAATAGAAATATTGTGAGAAGATTGAGAACTCTTTTTCTTCACAAAATAATGTCTTTTCTTCAAGCATTTCCTTTTTATATTTTTCAACGTCATCATATAATTCAATCGAGCATTTTGCATGTCCGCTTTTTCTACTCATATTGGTGGTATATAAAAAGTCTTCTGATGTGGATTCAGGAAACCAAATCTGCAAATCAATTTCTGGATAATTTTCAGAGATCATTTTTTTTACTAAATCATAAAGACCTGGTTCATTTAAAATTACAGCCCATTCGGCTAATAATGGAAGTAACATAGAGGAATGTGGCTCCGAAATACTATTGCCTAAATGTATGTTTGCGAGTTCTTCGTAATCAGTTCTAAATAGAGGTATAAACCTTTTTAATTTATAACAGTCATTAAAACCGGTAATTAAATTACCAATCCAAATTTTTGCAAATTCAAATTCTTTAGCCTTGTAAAGAAGGATTAAGGCTAAGGAGATTTCTATTAAATGTTCGTCATATTCTGGATACTTAGTGGGTGGATTATTAGCAATTAAGAATTTTAATCCTATAACATATTCATTTGCATTTGAAAAACAAATATTTGTATAGTCTTTATTATCTGTAATTAAATGCATTTGACCTTCGGCAATTTCTGTCAAAGCTATTGAGCTAAGTATACCCATTTGTTCCCAAATAGTTAAGGAATATTCTAATTGATTCCGAGAGTATTTAAACAAACTGTGTTTAACATACAGATGTTCTCTAATTTTTAGAAAATATTCACGCCCAATAGTGATTTTTAAACTATGGATATTATAAAACTCGTCTAAGACATAATTATTCTTTAATAAATCATTTTCCCATATCCAATTCCATGTTAACAATAGAGTTCGCTCTGAAGCTATAATGGATTGTTTTAAATTCTGGGCATCCTTTGACCATTTATGGATTACGCTGAAACATACCCGAACAATTCTTAATATTTTGAGAATTTCTTTTTTCTTAGCAGTTTTGCTTTCAAATAGCTTTTCTAACAATAAGTAATAATGACTACAATCGTAATCTTCTAAATCAATGAAAGCAAGGGTTTTGCGTAGTAATATTTTAAAATCATTTGGAAATATCTGTTCAGGTAACAAGTATTTGTCAATATCGGATGCTATTTGGTCAATACCCCAAAAATCAAACTCAATTTTATTAGATTGGGAATTTTCATCTCGATAACTATTCCAATTAAATTGTACTGTTTGCTCCAGAACACCATTCGTTGCTACAATGATTTTTTGAGGTAATGCCTTTTGACTTTTTGTAAGTACTTTTGGGATGTAAACATCTAAAATTTCATTTAAAGTTTGTCTTATAGAATTTGGGGTACTATCCCAAATATTTCTGGTAATATTCCCCTGTTTTACCGCAAATAAAAACACCTTTTTTACCCCGTCAATATCAGTACCTATAGCAGAAATATCCACCCCAAATTGTCTTCCTCTTTGAGGCTTGGAAATTGGGATTATATTCATACTAAAGAGAAGATCTGTAATTAATGAATCTAATTCACCATCTTCTTTTAGCAATTCCAAATATTCTTTTAAAACGAATTTCATATTTCTCTTGTATAATTTCGATAGATTGCCCTGATTTTTTCTTGTCCAATAGCATCTATAAATTCTCCTCTAGGAAGTTCAGCACTGGATTGAATCCGAGACATTTCTGTTTTTTCCGTATATATGCCTTCATATTTAGAAAACATCCCTTTTCCTGTCCTGAGCTGAATGTTTTTACACATATTTAAAAAAGAATGTTTATTATCAGTGGTTTCCTTTAGTTTTATTTGGAACTCCTTTTGATGAATGCCATTATAAATTTTAAGCCTTTTGTCTGATGGATTGAATTCATTTATGAATTCCAGCTGATTAATTTTTTCAAAATATTCTTTGTTAATTTCTATTATTTCGTTGACTACTTTTTGGACTTTTCTAGAAGATTTTTTTTTCTCTTCTTCAAGATATTCAATTGTTGAAGGATAATTGAATACTATATATTCATTGAAAATGGCTTTTATAAAATTAACACAATCCACATCATCAATTTTTACTTTTAGGATTGAAAATATTGACGAACGTATAAGTTCCTTAAAGTAAATATATCCAACAATTTTTATTACAATAAACTGAATTTCTTTGTAATTAAGCTGACCAAGATAATTCTCATCTAATTCTAGATTTTTGAACTCATAGTGAGGGGCTTCCATTATTAATTTGCTGATAGCTTTATGAAAAACAGGATCATCAGCATTAAGCCAAGAGGTGACCATTTTTTTAAAATAATTGCTATTTTTTGAATGTAGTTCCTCGAAAGTATTACTGAATTTAATGATTTCTCCTGCCCTTTTTTTGTCAAATAATAACCATTCTTTCAAGAATCTATCTATTAGTTCAGGACTATCAATTATAAACTTTTGAAACACTAAATGATTTAATAAACTGATAATATTGTGATATTTGGGATCAATTGTTTTAAGATTAAACAGAAGTATTTCATAGATTTCGAGATTATTTGAATAATCCAATTCGTAGCTAAGAAGTCTGGTAATTTCATATAGAACCTCCTGGGAATCTATCTTTGATAATGAAATTAAATTTTCATCTGCTTCTGGTAAAACCGTGATAAATTTTCCGAGCACTCTAATAATGTAGCTAAAAAATATTGTATTGCTATTCTTAATATCGGTTTTAATCAAATTATAGATATATCCGCTAAAATCTTGATTTTGGTTTAATTCCTCTTCTTTAAGAGTTATCAAAAAAGCATATCCCTGTTTTTTTAATTCGTCCAAATTATTTTCTAACAAAAACTCTGCTTCTATAAATTTATTAAATCCTACATTTGATTTACTTATTCCATCCAAAGTGCTTGGGATTAGTGTCAACACTTCTTTATTCTCAATTTTTATCAGTTTATTGAATAGTTCAATGCCTTTATTTGGTTGGAATTCAGAAAGTTTATTTACTGCATCATAGATTTGATACGATAGAGCATTTTTTTCAATTTGCTTAAATATTTTTGGTAAAAGACTTATGAAGTGATCAATATCGATTTCTTCCTGATGTAAATCATTGCAAAATGAACGGTAGTTATTCCAAAACTTATTTTTATGCATTGAATTTTCCAGATTAGATAAAATTGCACTCATATTTTTGAAAAATTTTAATTAATAATTTGAAATTTTACTACAGATTAAAGGGGATAAAAGCATTTAAAAAACCTACTAATTTATTTACAAATTAATAAATTTCATTTTAGTTTAAAAGGCACTAAAATTTATTTACATTTGACGTTAAATGACAAAACTAAAACATAACTTTGTCAATAAGCGTCAAAAACTATTAATTTTTCAACTGTAACTAATGTAATACTTTTATGTTGTTAAATAAGGTTTTATGTTAAAAATAAAAAACAATAATTTCAAAAAACATATTCATTTAAATGGCTAAACAAGCTAAACCCAAAAAAGAAAAAAGCATAGAGGAAACCCTTTGGGATTCTGCCAATAAACTGAGAGGAACCGTAGAATCATCTGAATATAAACACGTAGTACTGGGGTTAATCTTCTTGAAGTTTGCCAGCGATAAATTTGTGGAACGCAGAAAGGAACTGATTGCCGACGGCAAGGAAAAATACCTGGAGATGAAGGAGTTCTACAATATGTCGAACATTTTCTTTTTACCTGAAGAATCGCGTTGGTCGTTTATCATTGAAAATTCCAAGCAAAGTGATATTGCTTTGAAGATAGACACCGCTTTGCATACCATAGAAAAGAACAATCCTGCCCTGAAAGGCGCTTTGCCCGACAACTATTTCTCTCGTTTGAATATGGACGTGAGTAAGCTGGCGGCTTTGTTAGATACCATCAACAATATTGACACCATCAAGGACAAACAAACCGACATTGTAGGTCGTGTGTATGAATATTTCCTGAGTAAGTTTGCCTTGGCAGAAGGAAAAGGGAAAGGAGAATTTTACACCCCAAAAAGCATCGTTAATCTTATCGCCGAAATGATAGAACCTTACAAAGGCGTAATCTATGACCCAGCTTGTGGTTCGGGCGGTATGTTTGTGCAATCCATCAAGTTTATCGAAAACCATCACGGAAACAAAAAAGAGATTTCCATTTATGGACAGGAATATACGGCTACGACCTACAAACTGGCTAAAATGAACTTGGCCATTCGCGGAATTTCGGCCAATTTGGGAGATGTAGCTGCGGATACCTTTGGCAAAGACCAGCACCCCGATTTGAAAGCCGATTATATCATGGCTAATCCTCCGTTTAACCAAAAAGACTGGAGAGC
>JAGOFG010000093.1 GCA_017997335.1 Flavobacterium sp.
TTTTTTCGAATAAGAAAAATTTAGATAATGGTGGAATAAAAAGCAGTAAAGCGGTGATGAAAAGCGTGATTCCGATGATAAGCACTACCAGGTTATTCTTGTATTTCCAAGTGGTTAAAACAGAATAATAAAAAGAGCGATTGGCTAGTGTCAAGAACACATTCGAGAAAATCAAGGTCAAAAACACCATAGTTCGAGTACTACTTTCATTATACTGATTGGCTATGGCAAATTGGTAAATAAACAACAATCCTGCGGTTATCCATAGTCCTTGGATTAAGCTAATGGTGATTTCTTTCCAACTGAAAAAAGTGGTACTCAGTGGTCTTGGTTTTTGTGTCATCAAATTATCTTCCATTGGCTCATTTTCATAAACGATAGAGCAGGTGGGACCCATAATCATTTCTAAGAAAATGATGTGGACTGGAGAAAAAATGTTGGGATACATCCATCCCAAAGCTAATGGAATAAGCACGATTAAAATGATGGGAATGTGGATAGAGATAATGTATCGAATGGCTTTTTTGAGATTCATATAGATTTTTCTTCCCATTGCAATGGCATCTGTCATTTTTGAAAAATCATCGTCAACCAAAATTAAATTCGCGGCTTGTTTGGCAATTTCTGTCCCTTTTTTGCCCATAGCAATTCCGATATGCGCTGATTTTAAAGCGGGTCCATCGTTTACGCCATCTCCGGTCATGGCTACAATTTGATTGTTGTCTTTTAGCGCCTGAATGATTTTGAGTTTAGCCTCTGGAAACATTCTAGTAAAAATAGTAGTTTCCATTACTTTTTCTTTTAATGTAGCAGGACTCATTTGCATTAGTTCGTCTCCATTTAGTATTTTTTCAGGGTTTTTAAAACCAATTTGTTGAGCAATCGTAGCGGTGGTTTCGGCATTATCACCAGTAATTATTTTAACGGCAATTCCGGCTTTATAAAAAGTTTCTAAAACTGCTTTGATGTTCTTTTTTGGAGGGTCATAAAAAGCAACAAGACCTTTAAAATGTAGTTCAAATTCTTGTTGTGTTTTAGGGAAATTGGTTCCGTTAAAATCAGCTGTCCCAACACCCAATACTCGAAATCCTTTTTTGGTCATGGCAAGAAAAGCCGTGTTGATTTTTTCTTTTTCAGTTTCAGATAGTTTAGAACAGGCAATAATGGCTTCTGGTGCTCCTTTTGTTGCAATAATTCGATGTCCTTCTTTATTTTCGAATACATGTGTCATCATAGGTGGTTTTCCACTCAAAGGATATTCGTGAATCATTTTATAGAGAGGACGCTCGTCTGTTGCTGTGGAGTTTGTGTAGGCTTCATGCAACGCTATTTCCATAGCATCAAAAGGAATGGGCTCACTCGCCCACATTGCAGCCTTGATAAGTTCTTGTTCTTTGGGGTTTAAATTGGAATGACTTGCTGTAACCGTTGTAGCATCAAGAGTAAACCATTCGGCAAGACTCATTTTGTTTTCAGTGATGGTGCCAGTTTTGTCGGTACAAATTACGGTGGCACTTCCTAAAGTTTCTACTGTTTTAGTCTGCTTAACAATAATTCCCATTCGAAGTAATCGCCAAGCACCAAGTGCCATAAAAGTGGTAAAAGCTACCGGAATTTCTTCGGGGATAATACTCATAGCGAGGGTTAATGCTTTTAGTAAGCTGTCTAAAATTAGTTTAGAATTCCAATAGTTGATTCCCCAGACAATTATAAAAGCGACCAAACCAATCAAAGAAATATAGGTAACAAAATTGCTAATTTGAATTTGTAATGGCGTTTTTTCTTCGACGATGTTTTCTAGACTTTTTCCAATTTTCCCCAATTGGGTTTGACTTCCAATGGCGGTAACTTGGCAAATAGCCAATCCACTTGCGACTATGGTTCCTTGATAAATTTGTTTGTTTTCGGATTGTTCATTCTTTGAAACCGATAAAGATTCTCCAGTTAATATGGATTCATTGACCGAAAAGTCATTGGATTGGATGATAATTCCGTCTGCGGGAACAAAAGTTCCTTCTTCTGTTTGTATAAAGTCGCCTAAAACAATTTCTTCACTCGGAATCTCAACAACAATTCCATTTCGAATGACTTTGCTTTTGGGTTGTGTTAATTTAGATAATGCTTCGATGGCATTTCTACTTTTCGATTCCTGGTACAAGGAAATTGATACGACCAAAATAATAGCCAAAAGCATAAAAATGCCATTATTGTAATCCGCAGTTATGAAATAAACACTAGAAGCCGTGAGTAGTAATAAAAACATCGGCTCCTTTATCAATTCGAAGAGCGAGTGTAAAAAGTTGTTTTTTTGTTGATGTTCGGTTGAATTGGCACCGTTTTTTGTTCTAGAGGCGATTACTTCTTCTGAAGAAAGCCCTTGGATAGAGGTAGTATTGGATTCAGACATAATGATTGTAGTTTCTATTGGATTTTTGTCTGGTGAAGTAATAGTGGCAAATGTTCCAATTCCTGCAATTTAGTCAATTAATGTAAAATTTAGGTGTTTTTTTGCTTAAGATTGTCTATATTTGCACGCAATTCAACTAGAAATTGCACCATGAAAGCACACAATTCCAAGATTATCGGCGAAGGTTTAACTTACGATGATGTATTATTAGTTCCAAATTACTCTAGCGTTCTTCCTCGCGAAGTGAGTATTCAATCAAAATTTTCAAGAAACATAACTTTAAATGTACCTATTGTATCTGCCGCTATGGATACAGTGACTGAAAGCGCTATGGCTATTGCTATGGCTCAAGAAGGAGGTATTGGAGTGTTGCACAAAAACATGACGATTGAGCAACAAGCAGCCAAAGTAAGAAAAGTAAAAAGAGCTGAGTCAGGAATGATTATCGACCCTGTTACTTTGCCTTTGACTTCTACGGTTGCCGATGCTAAAATGGCAATGAAAGAATATGGTATTGGAGGAATTCCAATCGTTGATGAAAATAAAATTCTAAAAGGAATTGTTACCAACAGAGATTTGCGTTTTGAGAAAAATACATCAAGAGCTATCGTTGAGGTAATGACTAAAGATAATTTGATTACGGTTGCAGAAGGTACTTCTTTAGAACAAGCTGAAGTGGTTTTGCAAGGGCATAAAATCGAAAAGTTACCTGTTGTAAATGATAAATACGAATTGGTTGGTTTGATTACCTTTAGAGATATTACTAAGTTAACTCAAAAACCAATTGCTAATAAAGATATTTATGGTCGTTTACGTGTAGCTGCAGCTATTGGAGTTACTGGAGATGCAGTTCAAAGAGCTGAAGCTTTAGTTCACGCAGGAGTAGACGCTATTATTATCGATACGGCTCACGGTCATACCCAAGGTGTGGTTAACGTATTAAAAGAAGTAAAATCTAAATTCCCACAAATTGATGTTATTGTTGGTAATATCGCAACACCAGAAGCAGCACAGTACTTGGTTGAAAGTGGAGCTGACGGGGTAAAAGTAGGAATTGGTCCTGGGTCAATTTGTACGACTCGTATCGTTGCGGGAGTAGGTTTTCCTCAGTTTTCTGCGGTTCTCGAAGTTGCTGCGGCTATCAAAGGTTCTGGTGTACCAGTTATTGCTGATGGAGGAATTCGATATACAGGAGATATTCCTAAAGCTATTGCCGCTGGAGCTGACTGTGTAATGTTAGGGTCATTATTGGCTGGAACAAAAGAATCGCCAGGGGAAACTATTATTTTTGAAGGAAGAAAATTCAAATCATACAGAGGAATGGGATCTGTTGAAGCCATGCAAGAAGGATCAAAAGATCGTTATTTCCAAGATGTAGAAGATGATGTTAAGAAATTAGTTCCAGAAGGAATTGTCGGACGTGTACCTTACAAAGGAGAGTTGAACGAAAGTATGCAACAATTTATTGGTGGACTTCGTGCTGGTATGGGGTATTGCGGAGCAAAAGACATTCCAACTTTAAAAGAAACAGGTCGTTTTGTTAGAATCACAGCTAGTGGAATTAACGAAAGCCATCCACACAATGTAACGATTACTAAAGAAGCTCCTAATTATTCTAGGTAGTTCTAATTTTATCAATAAATTTTTAAAAGTGCAAAATTTCGATTTTGCACTTTTTTTATGGTCTCAAATTTCAGTTAAAACTAGATGCTTTAGTGCATTTTCCTTTCAGGTTCTAAATTTTTTTACAGCAAATTCACAAATTATAATATGCTTTTAAGTTTGCAATTTGTGAATTTGCGGTTTTTTATGTTTTCAAACGTGCAGACTTAAGACTGCTAACCAATAAGTTCATAGTTGTTTATTCATGCACCAAATCGGCGAGTAGTTTTTTATCACCTACAATCCACAAAATATCATCTTTTTCTAGCAAGATGTTCGATTCAGGATTCATGAACCGTTGTCCTCTTTTTTCAATTCCGACTACGAGGCCTTTTGTCTTTTCACGAAGTTTGGACTCTTTGATACTTTTACCAATAAACTCATGATTTTTTAACTCGATTTGTCGGAGTACAATATCTGGTTCTCTGATTTCTGGTGTAGCTTCAATTTCGTGTTGGTCCAAATATTTTTTGAATTCTTGTACCTGTGCATCATTGCCTATCACGAATACTTCATCTCCAGGAAAAATACGTTCATTCGCGTCTGGAATATGAATGGTAATTTCCCCTCTTTTGATAGAAGCAATATTTATTCCCAGTTGTTCTCTTAGTTGTAATTTTTTTAAAGTCTCACCAGCAATATTAGATTCGGCTGCAATATCAAAAACTGCCATGTGACCGTCCCAAGGCGATAAATCACTACGACTTCTTTTAGCTTTGCTAATTTCTCTATCATTTAAATTGGATAAAAAATGATTCTCTATTTTATGATACTGATGGTTTAATCTCTTTTGGAACAAAAAGTATAGAATAATAGCCACTACAAACGCAACTAAAGCTGTTTTTGGAGAAAAGAAGATATTCAATAAAAAGCCAATATAAACAATGGCAATTAGTATTCTAAATAAGAATAACATCGCCATTGGACCTCTAGATTTTCGTTCTTCCAAAAGAATACTAACCTCGGCAACCGCAACTCTTCTTAGAGATAATGCCCAAAGAAATGGCGCTAAAAAAGCCAATGTAATTAAAGCGCCTATAGCTGCTCCAAAAGGATATTCTTTTACTAATGGCAGAATGAATCTCGATGAAAGTAAAATAACGGCAACAATTATTATAGAGTGAATAACAACCTGTGTCAAGTAAGCATTAATGACAGTTTTCCAATTGTTAACTGTTTTGATGGCTTGGGTACTTGCGCTATATCGTTCAATTCTTTTAAGCCATTTTCGGGGTAGTTTTCTACTTAAAAAATCAGAAAAGGGACCTGAAAATTTAATCATGTAGGGCGTACTAAAAGTAGTCATCGCAGAAACGGCAACAACTATTGGATAAAGGAATGAACTAGTCACTTGGAGCGTAATTCCTAAAGTAGCAATGATAAATGAAAACTCTCCAATTTGTGATAAACTCATTCCTGTCTGCACAGATTCCTTTAGGGGTTGTCCAGAGAGAAGGCATCCAATGGTTGAACTAATAGATTGACCAAATATAGTAACTAGGGATAAAATTAGAACTGGAATTGCGTGTTCTACTAGTGTATGAGGGTCTATCAACATTCCTACAGAAACAAAAAAGACAGCGCCAAACAAATCCTTTACGGGCTTTACTAAATGTTCAATATGTTCGGCTTGAGTGGTTTCGGCAATAATAGAACCCATAATAAAGGCACCAAGAGCGGGAGAGAAACCAACATTGGCAGCCAAAATTACCATTAACAAACAAAGGGCTATAGAAATGATGAGCAACATTTCATCCGTTAATAAATGCTTGGCTTTTTTTAATACCGTTGGAATGATAAAAATACCACTCAAAAACCAAAGCACTAAAAAGAAAACCAATTTCAAAATGGATTGAATCAACTCGCCACCTGAGAAATTTTCACTAACGGCTATTGTAGACAAAAGAACCATTAGCAGAATGGCAATAATATCTTGTACGATTAACGCACCAATTACATTGCCTACAAATCGTTGCACTTTAATGCCTAATTCATCAAAACTTTTCAAAATAATTGTTGTTGATGAAATGGATAGAATTACACCTAAAAAAAGACTATCCATTTTGGACCAATCTAACAATTGTCCCACAAAATAGCCCAAAAAAATCATAAAGCTAATTTGAGTGATGGCTGTTATCGATGCCGTTCCACCTACTTTTATCAGTTTTTTAAAACTGAATTCTAAACCTAAACTGAAAAGTAAAAAGATGATGCCAATCTCTGCCCAAACTTCAACACTTTTGGTATCACGAATCGTCGGGAAAAAGTCAAAATTATTCCCAGCCAAAAATCCTGCTATTAAATAGCCTAAAACCAAAGGTTGCTTTAATTTTTTGAACAGTAATACAGCAATTCCTGCCGTCATAAGTATTAACCCCAAATCAGTAATTAGTGGTTCAAGATGGGTTGATGCTTCTGCAACTGCACTCATTATTTTTGGTTTTGAAAATTATAAAATCTCGATTTTGGCTAATTTACAAAAATCGTTTTTGAAATCCTGTTTTTGAGCTACAACAAAAAGTTAAAACCAAAAAAAAGCTATCGGTTAGGATAGCTTTTGTAGGTAAAAATATTTTTTGGACGATTAAATCCCAATAAAATTACTTGGTGTAATTTGAAGTAATTCTGCTTTTATGGCATCGGAAACTTCTAACGTAGCAATAAATGCATGCATAGAATCTTTAGTGATTGCTTCGTTCGTTCTTGTCAAACCTTTTAACGCTTCATAAGGATTTGGATAGGCTTCGCGACGTAAAATCGTTTGAATAGCTTCTGCAACTACTGCCCAATTGTTTTCTAAATCTTCGTGGAATTTACTTTCGTTCAATAACAATTTGTTCAATCCTTTCAAAGTCGCTTCAAAAGCAATAAGTGTATGTCCCATTGGTACACCAATATTTCTTAAAACGGTACTGTCTGTTAAATCACGTTGCAGTCTTGATAAAGGCAATTTAGCAGACAAATGCTCAAAAATCGCATTGGCAATGCCTAAATTTCCTTCTGAGTTTTCAAAATCAATAGGGTTTACTTTATGTGGCATAGCCGAAGAACCAATTTCGCCAGCTTTGATTTTTTGTTTGAAATATTCCATCGAAACATACGTCCAAATGTCACGGTCCAAATCGATAATGATAGTGTTGATTCTTTTTAAAGCATCGAAAAATGCAGCAAAATGGTCGTAATGTTCAATCTGAGTCGTTGGAAAAGAGTGGTGTAATCCCAGAGTGTCTTCTACGAATTTTTTACCAAACTGTCTCCAATCAATTTGTGGATAGGCAACGTGGTGTGCGTTGTAGTTTCCTGTAGCACCACCAAATTTAGCCGCAAACGGGATATTAAACAACAAACGCATTTGTTCTTCTAAACGCTCCACGAAAACCCCAAGTTCTTTTCCTAAACGAGTAGGAGAGGCAGGCTGACCGTGCGTACGAGCCAACATAGGAACGTGAGCCCATTCTTGACTTAACTCTTTCAATTTAGCAATTAAACCAATCAAGGATGGCATATACACTTTTTCAAATGCTTCTTTAGTCGAAAGCGGAATAGCCGTATTGTTAATGTCCTGAGAAGTCAATCCAAAATGAATAAACTCTTTGTGAGCCGAAAGACCCAATTTTTCAAAAGCGTCTTTTATAAAATATTCTACCGCTTTTACGTCGTGATTGGTAACTTTTTCAGTTTCCTTAATCCAAAGCGCATCTTCGGTACTAAAGTTTTTGTAGATGTTGCGTAAACTCTCAAATACACTTGGGTTTACACCAGTCAATTGTGGTAAAGGTTGTTCGCATAGGGCAATGAAATACTCGATTTCAACCAAAACACGGTATTTAATCAACGCTTCTTCTGAGAAAAATGGCGCTAATGCAATTGTTTTATTTCTATATCTTCCATCAATAGGAGAAATGGCATTCAATTCGTTTAAAGTAGTCATTGTTGTGTTTTTTGTTCGAAAGGCACAAAAATAAGCATAAGTGTTCAGTATTCAGTTTTCAAGACTTAGTTTTTTTCTCTAATTCCATTAACTTTTGTTGCAAAACAAGAATTCCTGCTGTAGCCTTCATAGGAATACAAGTCAAAGGATTTTTCAGGTTCGAAATCGAGGTTGCTTTGGGGTCAATATAAAAAATAGGAATATTTTTGGGTGCAAAATCCGTCAGTCCCGCCGCAGGATACACTTGCAACGAAGTCCCAATAATGGCGATATAATCTGCTTGTTCTACCAAATCAATCGCGGCTTCTAGCGCAGGAACCGCTTCGCCAAACCACACTATGTGCGGCCGTAATTGGTTGCCGTTCGTATCAAAATCGCCCAGTTGCAAATCGCCTCTCCAATCCAAAACATACGATTCATTTCGTGTGCTTCGTACTTTTAGCAACTCTCCATGCAAGTGTAAAACGTTCTGACTTCCCGCACGTTCATGCAAATCATCTACATTTTGTGTGACAATATAAACTTCAAAATCCTGCTCCAAATCCACCAAAACCTGATGCGCCAAATTCGGCTTGACCTCCAATAATTGCTTCCTTCTTTGGTTGTAAAAATCCAAAACCAATGCAGGATTTTTTCGCCAGCCTTCTGGCGTTGCCACCTCCATTACATCGTGTCCTTCCCACAATCCGTCGCTATCTCTAAAGGTTTTTATGCCGCTTTCAGCACTTATTCCAGCTCCTGTTAATACTACTAATTTCTTTTTCATTTGTCGAAAATTAATTTGTTCACCATTATTTGGGCATGCCCACAGCTTCACAAAGGGGCATACAGCAAGCGTGTTATGCGCCCCTTTGCGAAGCTGCGGTCGGGCTATCCATACTACTTCGGTAGTTTATTCCTATCCCTCACGCAAAAACAACAACTCAAATAAAATCATTTTTTCATTCAATTCCCAATTCCAAAACTCAAAACTCAAAACTCAAAACCCAAATACTAATCACTAATCACTAATCACTAATTACTAAGGGCTAATTACTAAGGACTAATTACTTTTCTTATTTTTGCCAAAAAAAAAATCAGGGATGATAGATTTGGATTACCTAGAATATTTAGAAGGATTTTTAACCGACAATAGAAAAGAGAATTTCTTAAAAGTACTCAAAAACAGAACCAATCACTTTACAGTGGTAGTC
>JAGOFG010000272.1 GCA_017997335.1 Flavobacterium sp.
TTCTCCTTAAATGGAATTGCTGGATCTAAAATTTCTTGCAACAAGCCAACTAATTGCTCCAAGTAAGCGCTCAAAATAGCTGCATTGATAGTGGATTCTTCTGTTTTTTCTTCTTTTAAAGTAAAAGGCAAAAATCCAGCTTTACTATTTTTAAAGGAGATAATACCCGCTTGCATCGGTTGTTCTTTGGCTAAGGTTTCATACATAAAGGCATACGCCAAAATTTGAATGATTTTGTCATTTTTAATATCATCCACTAATCCGTTCCAAGATTTCAAGGTAACATTACTTTTCTCTACTTTACCTGTTTTATAATCTATAATTCGGATGGTACCGTTTCGGACTTCAATTCGGTCAACATTCCCTGCAATTTTCACTGGAAAAGGCAAACTCGGATGTTCCAAAACACGCTCGAAAGTAGCTTCCAAAGCCAAAATTTTAACAGCATCACCCGCTTTTATGGATTGCAATTCGGACTTCAAGAAGTTAAAGACATTGCGTTTCGCTACTTCAAAAGCTAATAAATTTCGTCCTTTGGAAATTTCGCCTTCTTTATACACCAATTTAAATTGCTTCAACACCTCTGAATCAATTTTTTGAATAGCCTGCTCGATATCTTGCTCCGAAACAAACTTGTCTATAAAAGGTGTGTACAATTCCTCCAAAGTTTTGTGAATAATTGTACCTAAAGTATTCAAAGCAATAGTCTCTTCAACTTCTTCTGTATCACGAATACGCACTATTTTTTTGAAATAAAAATCAATAGGATTCCGAATGTAACTAGTCAAGGCCGAAGGTGAAAATCCTTTCTCTGCAATTTCTTTCAAACGCTCCATAACCAATGGCGACTTTTCAACACTCATCGGCAAGTAAGCAGAATCTGGAACAGTAGCATTGTAAATCTCGTGAGTAAGTGTATGATTTGGACGTTGCTCCACTTCGAGTTGTGTGATGAAACGGCTTTTTTCACCACCATCTAATCCCTCATTTTCGGTATTGTAAATCAAATACACATTTTTAGCGCGTTGCAATAAATGATAAAAGTGATAGGTGTAAATCGCATCTTTTTCTTTAAAAGTGGGCAATCCCAATTCTCTCTTGACATCATAAGGAATAAAAGAATTCATTGATTTACCCGCAGGAAATTTTCCTTCATTCATAGAAGTCACTATGACGGTATCAAAATCCAATACCCTGCTTTCCAAAACTCCCATAATTTGCAAACCATTCAACGGCTCTCCTTCAAAGGAAACCTCAGCCAAATCAATTATCTGTTTGTAAATAGCAAAAAGAGTCGGTATTTGATCAATCTGCAAATGTTGAGCATAATAACTCTTCAACTTATTAATCACCGTAAAAATTGAAAACACAAAAGCTTTGGTTAATTTCTCTTCTTCATTATCATTACTCAAATTATTACGTAAGAGCAACAACAAACTAGAAATAACATCTAAAACTGCCATAGAACCGTTGTCCCATTTTTGAAACAACAAATCGAATAAAGCATTCGTTTTAGATTGGAGCTCAATTATTTTCTTGTGTGTAATAAAAGTGTAATTATTCTCTTTTATAATGCGAACCAAGTGATTCGCATTAGCAAAAGATTCTACCAGTGGATGCGTAAGAATATCGAGCACATCTTTGTAATAAAACACATATTGAGAAGGATTTCTTTTTAAAGCATTCGTATGCATTTTAAACAATTTCGCCACTAACAATTGCGCTGGGTTATTTTTACTAGAATACCCCATAGTAATATTTAACGCACCAACCGATGCAGGCAGAGAATATAACAAAGGCATCAAAAGGTTTTCCTCACCTAAAACTACCGCTACTTTATCGAGATTAGGCGTTTCTTGTTCAGCAATGGTCTTTTCAATAAGACTACCTACAATTTTGGCTTGCCCAATAGTTTTGGGAGTACCGATTACGTGAATGTTTTTAGCCTTAGAAAAATCATCAAGTATCCACTCAAAAGGGTGGGATTTGTAGTACTTCCAACTTTCTTTAAATCTTCGAATAAATAATCCCGCGTCGTGATAGGGGTCATTTAAAAATGTTTGATCAGCATCCCAAAAAATGGTAGCTCTATCATTAACCATTAAATGCTGAATAATTTTTTCTTCGGCAGCATTCAAGGCATTAAATCCAGCAAATACATAAAAGGTTGCATCACCATTGTTTGAAAATACAGGAAGATTAGTTACTGCTTCTCTATAAATTAAACCTTGATACCCTATTTTCTTCTCTAACAAATAGTGGTATAACGATTGGTAATAATGAGGCAACAATTTCCAGAAATCAATATAATTTTCAAGTAATTGCGTTTTATCTTCTACTGCTATTCCCCATTTTTTAATATCTTCAATATCTTTTAAATAAGATAAAACGTGATTCGGATCCAATAAATAGCGATCAATTTCATTAAAATCCTGCAATAACATTTTCGCCCAGTTGGCAAATAATTCAAAAGATTGCTGGTTTTGTTTGGAAGTGATTGACAAATACACTTCATAAAATTCAAATAATAAGGCAATCGAATCTATAGAACGAATTCCAGAAACCTCTTGTACAAAATCTTCAACACTAGTTATTTCAGGGCAAAAAACAGTTCCAGAAATTTGTCTTTTTAAAGCCTCTATTAAAAAGATTTTAGCCCTCTTATTGGGTAGTACCACAACAATATTCGAAAAATCTTCCGAATAATTAGTGATTAATTGAGTTGCAATTTGGTCTAGAAAAGTAGCATTTGTCATTCTATAAAAATAAAAAAACGCCCCGATAAATCGGGGCGTTTTCAGAAATATTTTAAAAGAAATTATTTAAATAATTTTACTTCAACTCTTCTATTATTAGCTCT
>JAGOFG010000273.1 GCA_017997335.1 Flavobacterium sp.
ATCAACTAAAAAATAATAGGACTCATTATAACCATTCTCCTTACAAAATTCCTTTGCCTCTTTATGAAAGGAATTGTAATCTTTTACCGGCAAGGTTTCAACTTCCGAATTATTACAACATAAAAAATAAACCGCAAACAATAGTAAAAAGTGTTTCATAGAAATGGGATTAAATTAATATAACTCGACTTTTGAATTTTTATTTAAACCTTTTGTGTTAAATAAAGTCTAAATTTTAAATGCAATACCATACATCATGAATCAGTCAAATCTTTGGTCACTTCGGTTAGGATTTTCGGGAAAACAAAGCCAGAAAATAAATAGTATTGGAATTGAAAAATTTCTAAAAGAATCGTTTTATGCTCCATTTGAAAATAAAATACCCTATTGTTTAATAGAAGATCCAAAAACCTTAAGTGAACTTAAAGATTTTAGAGAAAAAGTAAAAAACACTACTTCTGAAGAAGGTAAAAAAGCCTTAAAAAATCAAATCAAAAACAGTATTGAATTAAGAAAATGGTGGATTAATGAAATTCAAAAACAAGAATTTCCTTTGCGTGAAAAAATGGTGCTTTTTTGGCACAATCATTTTGTATCAACCTCACAAAAAGTAAAAGTTAATTGGTGGATTTATCAACACAATCAAATCTTAAGAGAAAATGCTTTTGGAAATTTTAGACAATTAACCAAAATAATGATTCAGACGAATGCCATGGTGCGTTATTTAGACAATACCGATAACCGAAAAGGTAAAATTAACGAAAATCTAAGCAGAGAATTATTAGAATTATTTACTTTAGGTATTGGAAACTATACCGAATCCGATATAAAAAATGGCGCAAAAGCATTGGCAGGATTAGGTTTAGGCGAAAATGAAGCTAAATACAGAGCTTTTTTTGAAGACAACGACACCATTACTTATTTAGGTAAAACTGGAAACTTCAAAGCAAATGATTTAGTTGATATTATTTTTGAACAACCAAATATCCCTTACCTTATTACTCGAAAAATTTTAAAATGGTTTATTTATGATAATCCAAAAGAAGAATTGGTAAAATATTATGGCGATTATTTAAGAACAGTAGATTTTGAAATTGAACCTTTACTTTTAAAAATTTTTACAGAAGAATATGAGAAAAAAACCTCAGGAAGCAAAATAAAAAACCCATTAGAATATATCTTACAGCTTACAGAAGCCCTGCAAATTAAAGAAATAGATGCTACCATCATTGTATTTTTCATAAAACAACAAGGCATGGATTTGTTTAACCAACAAAATGTAAAAGGTTGGGATGGTGGCAAATCATGGCTAACATCACAGCTCTATTTACAGCGTAACAATGTATCTGATTTGCTTTGTAATGGAAGAAACATTAACCGAAAAACATTTAAAAATTTACCTGAAAATGGTGAAGAACTTAAAATTTCATTAGAAAAAATTGACATAAGAATCAATTTTAATCCCAAGGGAACAAACAAACAAATTATCAAAGAATTAAGTGATGCTTACTTGTTTCAAATAGACGAGAACATTCAAAAAGATATGGAAGCAATCTTAAAATATGATTTTGACGCAAGTTCTAAAAATTCACAACAGGCGGTTGTTCGGTTATTCAATTTTATAACCAAATCACCAGAATTTCAATTAATTTAAACCATTTGCTATGAACAGACGTAACTTTTTATCGCTTACAGGAACATTAACTGGAGGATTGTTAATTCTACCTGATTTTCTTCATGCTTTTGGTAACCAAACGCAATTAATTCAAGGTAATTCTTCAGTTGTATTTATTCAATTAAATGGTGGAAATGATGGATTGAACACTTTTATCCCTTTTGAAAATGAATTATATTATAATTTACGTCCAAAGATTGCCATTTCAAAAAATGAAGTAATAAGCAAAAATAAAAGCATGGCTTTTCATCCTGCCTTAAAAGGATTTGCCACAATGCAACAAAACGGCCATTTATCTGTAATTCAAAATGTGGGATATCCAGAACCAAATCGTTCCCATTTTCGTTCTCAAGAAATTTGGCAAACAGCATCTGCATCAGATCAATACATCAATGAAGGTTGGCTAGGGCGTTATTTAGATTTACAATGTGTTGAACATGCTCCAACAGCCGGCATAAACCTTGACAATATTGATAATTTGGCATTAAAAGGAGTTGAACCAAATTTTATAACCGTTAAAGATCCAAACCGTTTTAAATCAAAATCTGAAACCGAAAACATACAACTTTCAGATAATCCACAATTAGATTTTGTTAGAAAAATTGCAAATTCGGTTACTGAAGGTGCGGACGAAATTCAAAAAGCTTTAAATCAATCCAAAACTGAAATTAACTATCCAAAAACACAATTGGGTAAAAATTTAGAATGGATTGCCCGATTAGTTAAAGGAAATTTAAATTCAAAAGTATATTATACTTCTCAAAACGGATATGACACTCACGATAATCAATTAGCCATCCACAGCAATAAATTAACCGAATTAAATGATGCCATTTTTAGTTTTTATACCGAATTAAAACAAGCTAATCTACTTCAAAATGTAACGATTGTTATATTCTCTGAATTTGGACGTCGCGTAAAAGATAATGGAAATGGAACAGATCATGGAACAGCTGCTCCAATGTTCATCATTGGTGGAAATAACAAAGGTACTATCATTGGGAAAAATCCAAACTTATCTAATTTAGACAATGGTGATTTAATTTTTGAAACCGATTTTAGAAGTGTTTACGCTACTATTTTAGAACAAAAGCTTCAATTTGATTACACAAAAATTGGAATCAAAAATCAAATTCTAAACGGATTGTTTTAATTTCTGAATTCTAAATCCCTAT
>JAGOFG010000015.1 GCA_017997335.1 Flavobacterium sp.
GAGCAAGGAAGTTTTGCTGTAGGAGGAACTGTTATTACTAATGCAGGTACATTTGATCCGTACAAACCCACTCCTGAAGGACAAACTTTCAGAGGAGACCATGCATATGTTTTTTATCAAATTCCCCAAAAGGCTCGAAAGTTTCCGCTGGTAATGTGGCACGGCATCGGTCAGTTTTCCAAAACTTGGGAAACCACACCTGATGGGCGAGAAGGGTATCAAACTATTTTTTTACGCAGAAATTTTCCAGTGTATTTGATTGATCAACCCAGAAGAGGTAATGCGGGTAGAAGTATTGTTCCTGCCGTTATCAATCCTATTCCTGATGAACAACAATGGTTTGATGTTTTTCGCGTAGGAGTATGGCCTAATTATTTTGATGGGGTACAGTTTGCGCGAGATAACGAAACGTTAAATCAATATTTTAGAGCGATGACGCCTAATATTGGTGCAATTGACAGTCAGCTTAATTCAGATGCAATTGCTGCTTTGTTTCATAAAATTGGTCCTGCAATATTGGTTACGCATTCTCATTCTGGCGGAATGGGATGGTTAACCGCAGTAAAAAATCAAAATGTAAAAGCCATTGTTTCTTATGAACCTGGTAGCGGATTTTTGTTTCCAGAGGGTGAAGTTCCACCAGCTTTGGTAAGTTCTGCTGGAGCTTTAGAAGCTAGTGCAGTTCCTATGAAAGATTTTTTGAAATTGACCCAATTGCCTATCGTTATTTATTATGGAGATAATATTCCAACAACTCCTTCAAATAACCCAGGAGCTGATGGATGGAGAGTACGTCTTCAAATGGCACGTTTATGGCGAGATATCGTAAACAAATACGGAGGCGATGTAACGGTTGTTCATTTACCAGAAATGGGTATCAAAGGAAATACACATTTTCCATTTTCTGACTTGAATAATTTGGTAGTTGCGGATGTTATGAGTCAGTGGCTGAAAGAAAAAGGATTGGATAAATAATTATGGAGCTATTTAGAAAAATATATTATTTAGTTATAGCAATAAGTTTCGCCTTATTTTTCAATTGTGTCCAAGCTCAAACTAATGAAACTGAAAATAAATTGTTGAGTTCAAGAGATAAAAGCACTATCGCTATAGCGGTATTAACGGCCAAAGGCGATTTAGTTCAATTGAAATCAAAATTAATTGGTGGTCTTGAAGCAGGCTTAACGATAAATGAAATAAAAGAAATAGTAGTACATACCTATGCTTATTGTGGATTTCCTAGAAGTATTAGAGGTTTACAAACATTCATGGAAGTTTTAGAAGAAAGAAAATCAAAAGGTATTATAGACCAATTGGGTAACGAAGCTACAAAAGTCATAAATGAGGAGGATAAGTATAGTAGAGGTAAAAGCATATTACAAAAACTTACGAATGCAACAATTCCTAATACACTTTCGGGATACGCTGCTTTTGCACCCATAATCGATATTTTTTTGAAAGAACATTTGTTTGCCGATATTTTTGAAAGAGACGTTTTAAGCTTTATACAAAGAGAATGGGTGACTATTTCTGTAATCAGCACCATCGGTGAGGCTGAGCCAATGTTAAAGTCACATTTGCTAATTTGTCTTAATCTTGGCGTAGTGCCTGAACAACTAAAAGAATTTACAGAAATTATTAAACCAATTATTGGAAAAAGAAAAACAAAATCTGCGAAACATGTTTTGAAAGAGGTTTTGAAGAGTAAGTAAGGTAAAAAAGACAAAGAAGATGAAAAAAATAATAGCGTCAATTTTGATAGTAGTAGTCATAACAATGGATAGATTAGAAGCTCAAAATAATCAAAATAGTCAGTTACAAAATCCTTATACTTTGGTATATAAAGGAGCAATTGTCGAAAATTTAGAAGGAAAAGTTAATATTCATCCAGTTACATATAATAATAAAGACATAGTAATTGTAGCTAATGTTTATACACCTGCTAACTTTGATGCATCAAAAAAATACGCAACGATAGTAATCGCTCATCCAAATGGTGGTGTGAAAGAACAAGTAGCAGGTTTGTATGCACAACGACTTGCAGAGATGGGTTTTATAACTATTACTGCCGATGCGGCTTATCAAGGAGGAAGCGGTGGCGAACCTCGCAATATTGATAAACCAGCTAATAGGATTGAAGATATTCATGCTATGGCAGACTTTATCACCCAATACAAAGGTGTTGATGTTTCTCGACTTGGATTACTTGGGATTTGCGGCGGCGGTGGCTATGCTTTAAAAGCTTCGCAATCAGATAAAAGGTTTAAAGCAATAGCCACAGTAAGTATGTTTAATTCTGGTTTAGTAAGACGTAATGGGTTTATGAATTCACAATTATCTACCATACAAGAACGCTTACAACAAGCCTCAGATGCTAGGGCACTAGAAATATCAGGAGGAAAAGTTTTGTATGCTGCCGATGCAGTCATTACAGACGAAATGGCAAACAAAATGCCTTTTGATCTCTATCGTGAAGGTCATTATTATTATAATAGAACGCATGCTCATCCAAATTCTAAATTCAGATATACAATGAGTAGTTTGATGGAGTTAATGACGTTTGATGCTAGCACCAATATGGATTTGATAGTACAACCATTATTGATGATTGCGGGAAGTAAAGCGGATTCTTTTTATATGACAGAAGAAGCATTCAATAAAGCGATTAATGCAAAAAATAAAGAACTATTTCTCATTAATGGAGCAACGCATATAGAGACTTATTGGAAGCCAGAATATGTTCAGCAAGCGATAAGTAAATTAGTTATTTTTTATGAGAACAATCTTTTAAATAATTGATTAAATGGTTTTTAAATATTTAGTTTTACAAATTTTTACTTTGTTTTTTATGTTCTCTGGTAGAGCACAAAGTGAATTGTTAACGGCTGATAATGAGCTTTCAAAGTATGCTGTTCTCTTTCCAAAAGGAGAAAAAATTACCAATGCTAATTTTACTGGTACTGTGTATCTTCAAACATTAGTGAAAGAAGATCTACAACATCCTACTTCGGTTGGAAGTGTAACTTTTGAGCCAGGCGCTAGAACTAAGTGGCACATACATCCTGGAGGCCAAATTTTATTAGTTACAGAAGGAATTGGTTATTATCAAGAAAAAGGGTTTTCAAAAAAAACACTAAAAAAAGGGGATGTCGTAAAATGCCCACCCAATACACCACATTGGCATGGAGCTAGCGTTACAAGTTTTTTTGTTCAAATAGCAATAACAAACACTCAAAATGGAGCTACTATTTGGTTAAATGAGGTAGTGGAGGATGAATATAAACGATGAGTTTTATAAATATTTATATGACTGCCCGCTATGTGTACCAGTAATTCAACTATGGAAAACGGATTACACGGATGGTGCAGATTTTCGCTGATTTGTTTTATATGACTGTCCGTAACTCATACCAACAGTCTAAATAATGACAATATACTTTGCGTCTCTGCACCTTTGTGTGAAAATTGGGCTCGCAAAGTCGCGAAGACGCAAAGATCAGAAAGGATTATATTTTTGAAAACATTCAACAGCTAATTTATTCTGTGAAATGGTACTAGTCACGTATAGTCATAAATATTTAAGCTATCATAAGTGAAATATTATTTGCAGAGTTATTTTTACTAATATTGTTGGTTTTCACAAAAAACTTAGATTATGAAAAACACACTGCTATTTTTTACGATACTTTTTGCATTTACTTCAAGCTATGCACAAAATGACAATCCAAAATATGATGCATCTTTAGCACAACAACTTGGAGCCGATGAATATGGAATGAAAAACTATGTTTTTGTATTGCTAAAAACAGGAACCAACACAACGACAGATAAACAATTCATAGCGGATTGTTTTGCAGGTCATATGACCAATATTGCAAAATTAGCTAACGCTAAAAAGTTGATTGTGGCTGGGCCAATGGGCAAGAATGAAGTCAATTTGAGAGGCATTTTTATCCTGAATGTAGCCACGATTGAAGAAGCAAATCAATTATTAGAAACCGATCCAGCTATTAAGGCAAAATTATTAACTGCTGAGGTGTTTCCTTGGTATGGCTCAGCGGCATTACCTGAATACTTGCCATATCACGATAAAGTTTGGAAAAAGAACCATTAATACTACAAAAGCCAAGTCTAAACTTGGCTTTTGATGTTTCTTATGCTTGTAACACTTTTTCTGGATCGTAACCAAATAAGCGTTGTTTTTTTATGATTTCTGCTACACCAGAAGGCAACATAGGTTCCCATCCTGGTTTTCCTTGGCTAATCATTTTGAGTACTTCTCTTGAGAATACTTCTAGGATTGTTGGGTCGTAATCTGTAATATCTACCACTTTTCCGTTGAACTTAAAGAACTTGTACAATTCTTTCATTCTTGGATGTACTTTAAGATTTTCTGAGGTAATAACTTCTCCCTCTTCGCCAAGCATTGGATACAAGAACACTTTCATATCGCGATAGAACAATTTACCAAAAGCTTCAAGGATTCCACCACTCAAGTGACGGTAGTATTTCTCGTCGAAGATATCAACCAAGTTGTTAACTCCCATCGCTAATCCCATACGGGCTTTGGTATAATTAGCAAAGTATTCTACCACTTTGTAATACTCTTGGAAATTAGAAATCATTACGGTTTGTCCCAAAGAACATAGCAACTCGGCTCTGTCCATAAAATCTCTTTCGTCAATTTCACCATCTGAACGTAAATTCGATAGCGTAATTTCAAAAATAACTTGGGTGTTTTCTTTTTCTACTTTGTTTTCTTCTAAAAACATTTTTATAGAGTTTTCATACATATCCATATTTACTTTAGTAACAGGACGGAAACTACCTCTAAAAGCTAAAATGTTCTTTTTGTATAAAATGGCTGCAGGTAAGATGTTTTTTCCTTCTGGATTGAACATTACCGCATCGGTCATTCCGTTTTTTACCAATTGTAAACTCATCAATCGGTTGTCAACTTCTGCAAATCGTGGTCCTGAAAAGTTGATGGTATCAATCTCTAATTGATCTTTGTCTAAATGATCGTATAAATAGCGTAATAATTTCTTTGGATCGTTGTATTTATAAAAAGCGCCATAAATTAAATTTACCCCAAGGATACCTAAAGTTTCTTGTTGTAAACGAGAGTCGGTTTCTTTAAAACGAATGTGAAGTATGATTTCGTTATAGGCTTCTGCAGGATCCAATTGATAGCGTATACCTACCCAACCGTGACCTTTGAATTGCTTTGCAAAATCGATGGTTGCAACAGTATTAGCGTAGCTAAAGAATAATTTGTTTGGGTGTTTAACGCGGCTTAAACGTTCTTCAATCAATTCTCCTTCAAAAGTCAACATTTTTTTAAGACGACTTTCGGTTACATATCGTCCGTCTTCTTCGATTCCGTAAACGGCATCACTAAAATCTTTATCATAAGCCGACATCGCTTTTGCAATCGTTCCAGAAGAACCTCCTGCTCTAAAAAAATGTCTTACCGTTTCTTGTCCCGCACCAATTTCAGCAAATGTTCCGTAAATATTTTCGTTGAGATTTATTCGAAGTGCTTTATCCTTTATGGATGGTATTTGCTCAATGACTTTATCTCCCTTAAGTTTGATTTTTTTTGTATCCATTTTGAATCTAAATAGTGGTGTTTTGTGACAAAGTTAATTAATTCGATTTCGAAATGAATCATAAATAATTCTATTTTTGTAAAAAAATAACACTCTTTTGAACATCTATTTTTTAGGCACTGGCACTTCTCAAGGAATTCCAATCATTGGGAGTACCCATCCTGTTTGTAAAAGCACTGATTATAAGGATAAAAGACTTCGCGTTTCTCTATGGATGTCGTGGGAAAATCATTCTTACGTTATCGATTGCGGTCCCGACTTTAGACAGCAAATGTTGGCATCAGATTGTCAAAAAGTAGACGGAATTTTATTTACTCACGAACATTCAGACCATACTGCTGGTTTAGACGATATTCGTCCGTTTAACTTTAGACAAGGCGAAATGCCAATTTATGCTCATCAACGCGTAATCGAAAATTTGAAAAAGCGTTTTGATTACGTTTTTGAAACCGAAAACAGATATCCAGGCGCTCCTTCGGTAAAAACGATTGAAGTAATCAATAACCAACCTTTTGTATTGGGTGGTAAAACGGTTATTCCTATAGATGTTATGCACGGCGATTTGCAGGTTTTTGGTTATCGAGTGGATGATTTTGCCTATTTGACGGATGTAAAAACAGTTGCCCCAGAAGAGGTTGAAAAATTGAAAAATCTTGAGGTTTTGGTCTTGAATGCTTTGCGTATCACCCCTCATAACACCCATTTTAATCTTCAGGAAGCCCTCGATTTTATTGCTTTAGTGCAACCAAAAAAAGCATATTTGACGCATATTAGTCATTTACTAGGCTTTCACGAAGATGTCCAAAAAGAATTGCCAGAAAATGTATTTTTGGCCTATGATAATTTAGTTATTACCCTTTAATTTATAATTTAAAAAATGAAAAAATCACTGTTGCTTTATGGTTTTATATTGGCTGTTTTATTCAATATCTATACCTATATGTTTTTGAACAAAGAAGTAAAATTCGAGCAAGAAAAATTCACCAAAGTCACTGCAAAACTAAGAGATAGTATCAAAAAAGTGGAACTGAAATTGGATGATGCCAATTATTTTTCTTTGGGTAAAAATGAAAATGCCCAAAATTATTTTGAAGCAACCAACCCAGATAAAACAATTTTAATTGAAAAATTGATTCCTGTTGTGACCGAAAAGTTATTGGACTTTAATAATAGTCCTAAAGGAAATCCGTATACAGGACAAGACCCAATTGGGCCTAATAAATTTGTAATAAACAAAGTTAGAATTTTGAACCACCGATGGATAATTGCTGATTTTAGCGATGGTGAATATTGGGGAGAAGTCCTTATAAAATACTTTGTCAACACTGATGAAAGTATTTCTTTTGAAGTCAATCAGTCGTTGTTGTATAATAAATAATCATATAAAAAAAGGTGCTTTAAGCACCTTTTTTTATAGTAACCAATTTTTAAAATCATAAAAATTTTGCGGCGAAACACCATGTCCGATGGGGTATTCTTTATAAGTTATTGCAACGCCTAATTTTTCCATAAAAGGAGTAGTTTTTCTGGCCCATTCTACAGGAATCACTTGGTCTACTACTCCGTGAGATGCAAAAATACGCAACGAATGTAGGTTGTTTTTTAAGTAATCTTCAGCAATGATATCAGGATTCAAATAACCGCTCATAGCCACAATCTGTTTTACTTTTTCGGGATAAGAAAGTGCTACAGCATAACTTAGAATGGCTCCTTGACTAAAACCAATGAGCGTTACTTCTTCTTTGTTGACAGGGTAATTTTGTATTAATTCGTCGATAAAGTTCGCAATGCAATCACGAGATTCGCGTGCTTGATTATTATCTGAAAATTTGTTTTGATCGGCATCAAAATTAATCGCATACCAAGCATAACTTCCGTATTGTAAATCATAAGGCGCTCTAGCTGAAATGATATAGTAATGCTCTGGTAATTCTGATGCAAAAGAGAATAAATCTGCTTCATTACTGCCGTAACCGTGTAATAAAATCAATACGGGATTTTCTGCTAAAACAACTTTAGGCTCTCTTATCTTGTACTCTAAGGATAAATTCATGAAATGTATTTGATGTGTTATTCTATGTTTTTAAATATCTTTTGAAACTGTTCTCCCAAAAGCGGAATAAGTTTGGCTTCTCCTTGTAATGCCGCTACAAAACCGTATATCCAAAGGATAAAATAGAATACATAAAAGGCTGACGAAATCATCCAACTATCAAAATAGCCAATGAAATAGCCAATTAAAAAGAAAGAAACAAAAATGCCTAGTGCTTGACGAATGTGGAAAGCGGCAAAAGAATCTTTCTTTTCTGAGTTCATAAAAATGGCGATAATGGCGCCAATAATGGTAAGATAACTTACAATGGCTATATTTTTTCCGTTGTCTGATGTGCTCATTTTGGTTGGGATTTAGGATAATTATTGGTTCAAAATCATTTGGTTTTGGTTGATACAACCGTACACTTTTCCTTGTAATTTTTGTCCAAGAAAAGCGGAGTTTTTAGATTTTGACAAAATAGTTTCTTTGGTAAAAATACTTTCTCCATCGGTAGTAAAAAGAGTCAAATTGGCTGGCTCTCCTTCGTTGATGGAGTGAGACGGAATTCCAAAAGTTGTTTTTCCAGCGGTTAATTTTTCGATGATTACAGCTGTTGGCAATACACAAGACAACGCTCCAAACGCACTTTCTAATCCAATAGTACCGTTTTTAGCGCCGTCAAATTCCATTTTTTTATGTTCAATATCAATAGGATTGTGATCAGTTGTAATCATATCAATTGTTCCATCGAGAATTCCTTCTAGTAACGCTTTTCTATCCGATTCGCTTCTGAGCGGTGGTGTTACTTTGTATCGAGTATCAAAACCATCTAATTGATCTTCGTTTAATACTAAATGATGTACGCTAACACTACAACTTACTTGTAAACCTTTGGCTTTTGCCTCTTTTATTAATACAACTGATTTTTGTGTTGAAATGGTTGGAATGTGTAATTTACCTCCTGTGTATTCTAATAAAAACAAGTTTCTTGCAATATGTAATTCTTCAGCAAGCGTTGGAATGCCTTTTAATCCTAATCTTGTTGATGCTAAACCTTCGTTCGCTACACCATTACCTTTTATTTTTTCGTCTTGCGCAAAAGCAATAACTAGTCCATCAAAATCTTGCACATATTGCAAAGCGATTTTCAACAAGTTAGCATTGTCTAAACTCTTGTTGTAATCCCCAAAAGCAATTGCACCTGCTTTTTTCATATCAAAAAGCTCCGCCATATCTTTTCCTTCGCTACCCACGGTTAGTGCACCAATAGGGTAGAGTTGGGTTAGTGCATTTTGAGCTTTGTTGAGTACGAAATTAATTTGCCCTTGATTATCAATGATAGGATGAGAATTAGGTTGTAAGGCAATAGCTGTAAATCCACTTTTTGCAGCTACAGTAAGACCATTACTGATGGTTTCTCTGTCTTCAAAACCAGGCTCTCCTAGGGACACGCTGCTATCAAACCATCCTGAAGAAATCTGTAATTGTGGTAATTGTATTTCTTCGGCTCCGTTTGTTGGGAGCGCAACTCCTATTTGTTTAATATATCCGTCTTGGATTAAAATATCCATAGTTTGGTTGTGAAAGGGACTTTTAGAATCGATAATTGTTGCTGCTCTCAGGAGAATTTTCATGGGTCTAGGAGATAAGTTTTTTTAAACTTTAGTTATTTTACAAATCGGATAATGGCCATTTCTATAAGTAAAAAGGTCAGTGCAAAGATAAGAAACCATTTCCAAATTTGTTGGTCTGTTCTGTTGGTTTGTAAAGTATTGAAAACGCTTCTTATACTATCTATACTTACAAAATTTTCACCGAAATCTGTAGTTACTTTGCTTAAATCGCTTTCGGTTCGCGCATAATTAAATGAAATACTTTCTTGTGCTTCATTTTTATTAAAAATCGTGTAGTTACCAGATTGTTTAGGCAAATCAGCAAATGTTATTTTTACTTTGTTGTCTAACATTTGTTGAATGGGGATGAATTGTTCATTTTTTCCTTTAACTGTAAGGACGGCTTCTTTGGTTAGTGTTGTATTTACCCAAAAAGGAGCATTGTTTCCTATGGTTGCGGCATACAATAAGGCATTTTTATTGTTTATACCCATTTTATAAAACACCGGAACAATCAATGGAGATTGTTGAAAGTTACTGTTTTTTGTATTTAAAGGTGCCGAAAAAAGGAACACCGTTCCAGTAGATTTGGCAATAGATGTTAAAAATGGCGTTTGATCTTCGTAAGCAAGAATGCTCGGGTATGTACTTTTTACTTCAAATGATTTTTCGGCTTTTGGGTATTGGAAGTTGGTAATTTTGTTTTCAAATACACCGCTAAAAAGAGGGTGGTCAAAATTGATTTTAGTTATTTGTTTGGGATTACTGTTATCAGCGGCTACCATCTGTATATTTCCTATGCTTTTTAGAAAAGAGTTGGTAGTTACGATTGGAGTATTTTCTGAAGGGATGATTACTAAATTTCCTCCTTTGTTGACAAATGCCTGCAAGGTCGTTTGAAGTGCTTGTGGAATTTCAGGAAGTTCGTTAAGGACTATAGTCGTTTGTTTTTCTATACTATTGTAATCCAATAAACGTAAATCAGAGGTAGTGAAATTGAATTCATTTGGAGTGTAAATCCGAGAAAGAAAGCTGCTTTTTTGAGGCTCTCCAATACTTAAAACAGCTGTTTTTTTGTTTTTAGCAATGCTAAAAAAGTATTCGTTATCATAAGGTAATCCTTTGTCGTTTATAGTGACATAGCCATTAAACTCTTGTTTTGGTATAGTAAAATTTACGTTTTTGTTTTTCGTATCTAGCGTAACGATAGTTTTTGCAATCAATTTGTTTTGATTGTAAAGCGCAATTGGTAATGGGGCTAAATCCTCTCCAAAACCTTTAATACTTACTGTGATTTCATAAAAGTTATCGAGTGTTTGATTGATAAAAACACTGTCTACTGCGGCGTTGTTTTTTTGTTCGGCTTCTGGTTTTATAAAATAAATTTCCTCTTTATTGTCTTGTTTTTGTTGTGTACCAACACCATCTGAAATGATAATAATGTCTTTTTTATAAATAGATTTTCGGTTGTTTATTTTGGCTAATTGAGCATCTAAGTCAAATGGAATGGCAGAATATTTTAGGTTTTGTAAGTCGTTTTGTATTGATTTGATATCTGTATTCCAAAAATTTTCTTCGTTTGTTAAAAGTGAAAAAGTGCTGTTTTCTGGTGTTTCCTCTAATAGTTCTTGAACAGCTCTTTTGAGTAATTCACCTCTGTTTCCTTTGGCTTGCATACTGAAGGAATTGTCTAAAATGATATACAATTCATTGTTGGCATTTTTATGGTCTTTTGCTTCAAAATATGGTTGTGCAAAAGCTAAAATTAAAGCGGTTAGTAATAATAATCTAGTGGCAAGTAAAAGTCTTTTTTTGATTTTTGAACTTTTTCTAGATTCAATTGTTAGCTTTTTTAAGAAGCGGACATTGGTAAAATACTCTGTTTTGAATCTTCTTAACTGAAATAAATGCACCAAAATGGGCACCAATAAAAGGAATAAAAAGTATAGAATCTCAGGGTGTTTAAAATGCATTCTATGGAAAGTTTACTTGGTGTCTGGGTTAGTATTATTTGTTTTTTTGATGTTTACAGAAAGGGGTTTTGTGACTTTCTAGCCCCGATCGCAGTGACATCCTTTTTCTTTTTTCTTTAAAAAGGAAAAGATATAACGGAGAGCGGGACGATGCGAACAAATTGTCCTATTGTTTGTGCTCCAAAAATTACTTATCAACTCTTTTTGACCTTTCAAAAATACGAATTTGTACCTACAATTAATGCTGGTTGTATGGTTTTTTCAAAATGAGAATATTTGCCATACTATATCAAAATAATGAGTATTTTCGCGACTCTAAAAAATACATATATTATGAAAAGCAAGATTTTGGTGCTACTTTTTGTTTCTTTTGTTACGACAGTTAGCGCTCAGCAAGATCTCTATCACTTGATTGTTGGTACTTATACCAATAAATGCGAAAACAAAGGAATTTATAATTTTAAATTCGATGTTAATTCTGGAAATTCTTTATTGAATGGCTCAACTGTTAATATTCAGAATCCTAGTTATTTGGCGCTTTCTTCAGATAATAAACATTTGTATGCCGTTAATGAGTCTGGGGCGACAAGTACAGTTACGTCCTTTAGTTATGACGGTAAAGCGGGCAAAATGATTGTATTGAACAGGCAGGCGACTAAAGGAGCTGATCCTTGCCATGTTATTACAGATGATAAAAACGTAATTACTGCTAACTATTCTGGTGGAAATATTACTGTTTTTTTTAAGAATGCTGATGGTAGTTTGACCGATGCTAAACAAGTGGTACAACTATCAGGTAGTGGTCCAAATAAAGAACGTCAAGAAGCATCACATATGCACATGGTGGCTTTTTCATCTGATAAAAAATATGTTTTGGCTGTTGATTTGGGCGCTGATAAAATTTATGTTTACAATTATAATGCGGATGCAAGCAAAGATATTTTGACTTTCAAAAGCAGTGTAAGTGTAAAGTCTGGAGCGGGACCACGTCATTTGACTTTTGATGAAGACGGAAAATATGTTTATGTTTTGAATGAACTAGATGGTGGTTTGTTGACTTATAGTTTTGTTAAAGGGGAATTGACTTTGGTAGACGATACTTCAGTAATGGCTAGAGATTATAAAGGCGATTTTCGTTCTGCAGCCATTGCGTTATCACCAGATGGAAAGTTTTTGTATGCTACGAATAGAGGAGAAGCAAATACTATTTCGATTTTTAAAGTATTGAAAAACGGAAAATTGGAGTTTAAAGAGGCGGTAAGTACTTTAGGTAAAGGTCCAAGAAGCTTCGTAATAGATCCGACGGGTAGTTTATTACTTGTTGCCAATCAAGCGAGTAATGAAGTGGTGGTTTTTAGAAGAGATAAAAACACAGGAAGTTTGACCGATACAGAAAAAAGAATTTCGGTTTGCGAACCTGTTCACCTGCTTTTTGAAAAACGATTGTAATCTATTCAAAACAATAAAGTTAAAGCCACGAATTCACCAATTTTATTAATTTGTGAATTCGTGGCTTTTTTTATGGCTTATTTGTTGGAGTCTTTTCTTTTTTTATCTCTTGTTTTAAGCATGTTTCTATTTACAGAACCATGTGTTTTCTTTTTGGTTTTTGATGGGCCACCAAGATTGACTTTTTTGTTCTTTTTGCTTTTTTCATGAAAAGCGCCATCTCCCTCAAGCTTAACTTTTTTCATTAAAAACTTAATGGGTTGACGGTCTTTTTCGGGTTCGATTAATTTGGTAGAAACCTCAACTTCTTCTGGGAAATTAGCGATGGGTAATTCCATATTCATCAAAACTTCTACTTCAATTTTAGACTCTTCTTCACGAGGAGTAATAAAACTGATGGCTGTTCCAGTGGCATCGGCTCTTCCTGTTCTACCAATACGGTGCATGTATAGTTCTGGTAGCTCAGGCATCTCGAAGTTGATTACATGGGTAATGTTTGAAATGTCTAGTCCTCTTGCCATGATATCGGTGGTAATCAAACCTCTCAAATTTCCTTCTTGAAATTCCGCCATCGTACTTAATCGATAGTTTTGCGATTTATTGGAATGAATGACACCAAATTGGCCTTCAAACAATTCATCTATTCGATTGAAAAGCATGTCCGAGATTTTTTTGTTGTTCACAAAAACTAGGATTCGGGTCATGTCTTCATTTTGTTCCAACAAATGCTTAAGAAGATTGATTTTAGTATTGAAATTTGGAACATTGTATGAAACTTGTGTAATGTTTTCAAGAGGAGTTCCAGAGGCTGCAAGGGTAACTTCTTCAGGATAATCAAAATAATCATTCAAAACAGTATCTACTTCATCGGTCATTGTAGCAGAGAATAAAATGTTTTGACGTTTGGTTTTCATCATTGCCAATAGAGCAGTTAATTGTGTTCGAAACCCTAAGTTGAGCATTTCGTCAAACTCATCAATTACTAATTTTTGAGTTTCATCAAATCGAACAACAGCATCTAAAGCTAAATCCATAGTTCTACCAGGTGTTCCAACTAAAATATCAACGCCTTCGTATACTGCCTTTTTTTGTGTATTGATATTTACACCACCATAGATTCCAAGTGTTTTTACCGACATGTATTTTGTCAATTTTTCCACTTCTTCTACAACTTGTACCACTAACTCTCTTGTAGGTACTAGAATTACAATTTTTGGGGTATTGGTATGAGTGAATTTATAAAGTTTCAATAAAGGAATTAGGTAAGCAAAGGTTTTACCAGTTCCTGTTTGTGCAATTCCCATCATGTCTCTTCCAGACATAATTACAGAAAAAGTCTTTTCCTGAATAGGAGTAGGAGAGGTAAATCCTATTTCATCGATTGCTTTTTGTAAGGATTTTGGAAGATTAAATTGCTCGAAAGTGCTCATTTGCATTATTTTTTTTGCAAAGATACTAATATAAGCTGTAAATACTATTTTCTTGGTTTGTACTTAGCAGGTCACTTTTTGAGAAGACATAGTTATTTCTTTTTTTAATAACGTTTCCAAGCAATATGTTGCACTATTCTTTAGTTCACTACTCTCAAAAAAAGACATTCTATCTTGAAGGTAATCTATTGTATTTTTTGACCCAATTACTTCAAGCGTCTGTAAACTTTGTTCTTGAAGTTGTGGAGTAAATTGTTCAAATAAAGAAAGTAGAGTAGCTTCGGCTTCTTGTAGACGAAGTTTTTTTATGGTTATGAGCGCTTCTTTTTTCACGGTATTACTTTTATATGAAAGTAATTGGATGATTGCATTGGTGTCGTTTCCGTTGCTTTCATGAGCGGCAATTTTTAGTCCTAACAATAAAATTGATGTTTTTTTGCTTTCAACCAAAAATCGATATTGCTGTTATAGGGATACTTTTGAATGTAAAACAGGTTTTCTATTTTCTCTTTATTTCGTTTGATTGTTTTTTTGCTTTGGTAAAGGGTATTCCCTGTTGCGATATTCGTTAACGAAAGATAAGCAACACTTGCATTGGATTGAAGTAACTGATTTTTACTTTTTAAATAAGGCATTATTTTATTTATGCCTTTTGAATAATTCATAGTTTGATAATGATAAAAACCGAGACATTTTTTATAGATTTTACTGTCATTGATTAAACTAGAAGAATATTTTTGCAGTTTCAGTGTTCGGTATACTAACGTTATTGTTTCTGCTTCTTCTGGACTTAGTTTCTTTTTGATGAGAATCATTTCATCTATCAACATCTCTTTGCAGTAATTACGCTGCAATGGAATTTTTTTCTTTAACTCTTTTATTTTGAGTTTAATATATTCTTTGTTAGTATGATTATTGACAACATCTATTAAAAAATATTTGATATAAGTGAGTGCTTTTTTTTGTTGTTTTTGATGGTATTTTCGAAATTGTGGGCGTAGCAATAACAACAGAATTACCAAAACAATGAATTTAATGAGTAGTAGTGTATAAGAGTTTGGAGCAATATTGAACAAGAATTCTTTCATAATTAAAAGAGTTACTTAAATTCAAAGATAGGAAAAACATCTTAAATATTTGTTAGCTAATAAGTTATTGTTGTTTTTTATCCGTTTATTGTCTTTGTTTTTTATGACTATTCTACAATAATCGTTTAATACGAAGAAGGAGTTCGTTAGGATTAAAAGGTTTCGCAATGAAATCAGCTACACCCAATAAAAAGGATTCCTCTACTGTGTTTTCTTCTTCTGCTAATGTTGATAAAACCACTACTGGAACGTCTTTTTGATAGGTTGTAAAAAATTTAATTACTTCAAAACCAGACCTTGGTGGGACAATTATGGAAACCATTGCCAAGTCGATTTTTTTCTCTTTAGCAATTGCTATGGCCTCATTTGCATCGTGAGCAATTGTAACGTGATAATTCTCTTTTGTAAGCAGGATGGTTAGAATTTCAAGTGTCATTTCATCGTTTTCTACTATCAATAGTTCTGGAATTGCTTTCATAAGGTATACTGTTAGTTAGAAAAATTCAATTTCATCGAGCATTACCATCGGTTTTTTATTTTTCCGATTGCGCCATTCTGGAAGGCTACGCTGATTGATTATTTTGATTTTAATGGTGTCAAAATTACTAAAAATAGTAGTGTTAAATTCCCAATTTTTTGTTGTAATGTCGTAATTTTCAGTTAAATGTTCTTCTTTTTTTGATGTGATAAGTTCCCATTTGTTGTTTTTTAATCCAAAAATAGTGACTTTATTTGGTGGAAATATCCAATGCCGTTGGTCTTCTAGGAAGCCCATTTTGAGAGTTGAATAGTTTATTTTTTTTGTATCAATGATTATCTCTGGGTCTTTTCCGTACCAACCCATCCAGTTGATATTGAAATCTTTGTATCCCTTTATTCCATCCAATAATCCCTTTTCTCCCTTTGCTGAATATTCATTTGCTGGTGGAGTGATTTGGGTTATTGTCATTTTTTCTCCTAGATGCTGCGATGTATTTTGAGCAATATTCAACCAATCTTTGTAATAGGTTTCGGGTGAAGGACCGCCTTCACTGAGTTCATAAATTCCATCATTTTTGCATTCTTGTGAAAAGCGCTGCACACGTTCATTTAATCCTTCTTTAATAATTTTTTCCCCATTACTATTTGTTATAAACAATCCGTGAGCATCTGCACCATAAAACTTAGCTTGCTCAAAATAGGTGTATTCTAAGGCAAGTCTTAATTTTTCTACTCTTTTTTGAATCGTCTTATCCTCATCTACAGCTTGCCACGCTTTTTCTAAAAATTTATCATACTGATTCATAGCCTCAGGAGTAAGATAGGTGGTTCTATTTTGCACTGGACCAGAATAAATGTCAAGATATGCCTTGCTCTTCTTTTGATTTTCGGATAATAGCTTCAAATAATTTTCAATTTCTGAGGCAGCTTTGCCATAAAAACCTCTTAGGAAGTCAGCTGTAGTAGCTTTAACATCAATAGAAGCATCCCATAAAAGTTTTGCCAAAAGGTATTGTCTTAATTCACTAAAATCACCGGGGACATCAGCATATCCTTGCACGAAAAGGCCTTTTACGTTGTTTGCTTTAAATGTTGTATAGTTCTCTTCAAAATAAGATAGATTGGGAAAAGGCGACATATAATTTGCAAATTGAACCGTATAATCCCAAACAAAAAGATTTTTGCTAGCACTTTGCCATCTTGCAAGGGCGTTAGCCACTGGTTTATTGTTGTTTTTTAACGATATTGGGTTGCCACGATCCATTTCTATTGGACAAAATAATGTTGTAATATTCGATGCTATTTTTAAGTTGATAGGTGGATTGTAGGTATGTAAGTAGGCCAATGTACATAGCTGTTTTTTAGGGAATTGCTTTGCAATTTTGTTCAAGAAAGTGTACAGAGAACCTTGTGGGCCACCGTGATCTTTGTTGAGCTTACTGCATTGAGTACATTCACAATAAATAACATCATCATTTTGACTGATAGAAAAATAGCGGGCATTGGGCTTTTCGGCGATTACTTTTTTTAGTTCACTACAGAGTAGTTCGACTACTGTGTCATTTGTCATACATAATGATTCCGCTCTCCGTTTCCCTTCATATAAAGCGTACAATTTTGGATTGGTTTTAAAATGTGTTTTTGGGGGTACTAATCGATCAAAAGTATGTCCCCAAAGACCAAAATCATCATTGAACCAGTCTAATTTGTGCCATTCCCGAAAAGCTTGATCATAAGAATCAGGGTACAATAAGGTTCTGTAAGCAAATGTAGGTTGGTATTTTTGATAAAAATTTTTTGGAAATATAAATGCATCAGGTTTTGGTATATAGGATACTGTAGCGGTAAATTTTCTGAATTCCCACTTTTCTAATAGTGTATATACAGCATATTTTAAGGACTTTAAATTGGTAGCCAATAATGAAATGTCTTGTGAGTTACTTTTTAGTATGAACTCTTGATCTTTTAATTCTTTATTGTTTTTTTGTATCTCAAGGATAATTTGAGCATCGCTTTTTGTGATATTCTTATCTTTTATTTCAAAGGTATTGGGTAATGATTTTTCTAAATAGGAATAGAGTATTTCAGCAGCAAGTTTAGATTCAGCAGAAGAATAGGTAATGGCTACTTTTTTTTGCTGATTCGAAATTTGGATGATGTTAGATTGTGCCATACTGCTAGTTAAGGAAGCAAATCCATTCATTACTAAGAAGAGTGCTGTTTTCAGTTTCATAATTACAATTTATAGTGTAATAAAAGAGCGAATTCATACTCACTTTGATAAAGATTTGGAAAATATTCTTGATAGTTATAATTGATTTGAAAACCTGTAATTATTTTTTTGTCAAAAATGTGATAGTATCCAAGTCCCATTCTATAGGAGTTTAAATTGAATCTGTTTTGTAATTGTGCAATTGTTGTTCGTTCGTCTGGAGATGTTCCAAAGCCAATACTTGAATTAATATAATCGTATTTGGAATCAAAATAATACCTGCAATTTAATAAAAAAACGGGGTTGTATTTTTTTTTTGTTATTGTTTAAATATCCTTTTAAAGAGAACCAATAGGTGCCTGCATATTTGCTTACACCAGTTACAAGCGTCAGGACGTCGATATTGAATGTTTCAATGTATCGAAATCCAAAGTCGCTCTCCCATCCTTTATTAAAGTTAAGAAAAAAAGAGCCACCTACTCGAAATTTAGGAAAAACAAAATCGTTACTATAGGAAATGTCCCAATAACTATAGTTTTTTTTACCCATTAATACATACGATTCTATTTCATATTGGAATCCTTTCGATATGAAATTGGTAGCATTGTAACGGTTGGCATAGCTAATTCTGCCAATTATTGAGCCCCATTTTTGCTCTTTTACTGCTTCAAGATGTGCAAGATGCCAAGGACCAGTTTCTTTTCTATCAATTATTGTGAAATTATAGTTTATTCCAACTCTAGTATGAAGGTGCTTTCGATCAAGTTGTATAAGCGCTTCTTTTGTTTTAGTGTCTTCGGGGAAACGTTTTTGTGTTTCTAGTAAGCTGCTTTTATGCTTTTCTTCATCTTTTAGTAGGTCGTATAAATCGGCTTGTTTGTGATAAAATGCAATTTGATTGGGATGGTATTCAATAGCTTTAGTAGACAGGTCTATTGCTTCATTATACTTTTTTTCATGGATATTTAAGTTGATTAGATACAAAAAGGCTTCTTCGTATTTAGGGTTTTTATCGAGTACCATTTTGTAGTAATATCGGGCGCTATCTGTTTGTTTGATGAATTCATAATTTCTTCCTAGTAGCAATTGAAAATCTAGATACTCGGGCGCTATTTTTTTCCCCAACAAGCATTTTTCTATATTCTTTTGATAGTTATTGGAGGTTTTCATATCCGTTATAATAGAGACGAGCAAACTATCGGTATTCATTTTTTGGGCACAAAGAGATAGTGTTCCTAAAGAGAAGAACAAAATCAAAGTATAATAATGGTATCTATAGGATTGTCTCATAAGTTTTAGATTTGTTTGGGTTGTTCATATCCTTTTCTAACCATAACTCCCCATTTTTGTTCTTTTTGATTAAAAAAGTCCCAATATCCTTTTAATGAGGTATAAATGGTTAAAGGATGGTATACGAGGGGTTCAATTATTGCCATTCCTATCAAAATAAGAAGTTCTTTGTAGTTTGCATAACTGCGATACAAAATTTCATCAATTAAAATGCAGACCAAGGTGATGAATAAATAAACCAAATACACAAACGCTGTCATGATAATTAGGAACTCAAAATTAATTAAGCCCCAAACATAGGTTAGTATAAGTACAAAAATTCCCAATAGTTCGATGATTGGTACCATAAATTCAAAAGCAAAAAAGAAAGGTAATGTTACAAAAGCGGTTCTACCATATTTTTTATTGTAAAACATTTTCCTATGTAAGTATAAGGTTTGAACCAATCCTCTGGCCCATCTTACGCGCTGTCTTATAAAAACAGTTCGGGTTTCAGGTACTTCTGTCCAACAAAGTGATTCCGGGATGTATTTTATCAAAAAAGGCTCTTTTTTCTCATGCATGTATTTTCTCATGCGAGTGATTAATTCCATGTCTTCGCCTAGGGATTTGTGCCAATAGCCTCCAGCTGCAATTACTGTTTCTTTATCAAACATTCCTAATCCACCAGAAACGAGTAACAAGCCATTGATTTGACTCCAAGCCATTCTTCCAAAAATAAAGGAACGTACATATTCTAACTCTTGAAAGCGGGGATACCATTTTTTAGGAAAATGAACTTTTATCAATAAACCATCTTTTATCTCGCACGAATTGGATATGCGAATACCAGCCCCGGTAGCAATTACTTTTGTTTCGTTTTCTATGAATGGTTTCACTAGTTTTAGAATTGTATTTCTTTTGAGAATACAATCTACATCCGTACATAAAAATAAAGGATACTGTGACGAATTTATGCCCGCATTCGATGCATCTGCTTTACTTTTTCCATTTTCTTTATCTACAATTAAAAGCTTTGAATAAATTGGATTTCTTGATTTGTAATGCCCTCGTACAGGTCTGGTTTTTATTTTTTCTTGATAATAAAAATCCACTTTTTCGAGTTCAAATTCATCTATTAATTTTATTAAAGTATCGTCAGTACTACCATCGTTAATAATTATGATTTCATATTTAGGATAGGTGAGCGAGAGTAACGATTTTACGTTGTAGACAATATTTACCCCTTCATTAAATGCGGGAGCTACTACAGATACACCAGGCATATAGTTAGATCTTGTTACAATGTCATCTTCTAACAACTTTTTATTATGAACATGTTTTGCTATTGCGATGTAGGATAGTATGGCTAATATGAAATAAAAAACCACATACGATAATGAGAATAGTGCAATGAAAATCTCATAACCATATAAAACTAATGCTACTAAACTTTTGATTATTTCCATACTGTTTTTACATGTTTTAACATTTTTTGCAACTCAAAATTGGTTGAAGCCAGTTGTTCTGCTTGTATAGGGTTTAATTGTTCAATGCAATAAATGGCTGACAATTGTATGTCAACATCTTTAATCACATGTATTGTGTCACTTATAAAATTTGTTGTTTTAATTGTGCCAATATTGGCTAAACATCGATAACAATTAATTTGAAATTTTTTGGAATGGCTTGTGATAATTTCTAAAAGTTTATCCTCTGCTTCAACAAGAAGCAACTTGTTAATCGTTTTTAGCACTTCTGTTTGTACTGATTCAGATGGATGATAGAGAAGTTGCAAAATTTGATCTGTGTCTGCTCTGTGGTTGTAAAAGGCTCTGATTTTTAAGCCTATTTTTATTAATGATATGTTTTTTGATGATAAAAGAAAATCTAAACTTTTTGGATACTCTTTTTTCTTATAGTAAATAATATCCATAATTTTTATAACATTCAATTTGGATATTCGTTCGGGAGTATAGATTAAATTCTCTTCACTTAGATTGGTGAGAGCAATATAAGTGACATTAGCATTAGAGCGAATTAAGTCATTTTTACTTTGCAGGTATGGTGTAATCAAATGCTTTCCTTTTTTATACTCCATCATCATAAAATGATAAAAACCGATGCATTTTTTATAAGCTCTAAAATCACCTATTAATTTTGAAGAATATTGATTTAGTTTTAAGCTTTTATATAAAAGGCTTATTATAATTAGCTTATCTCCTTTAAGGTTCTTTTTCAACCGAATCATTTCATCAATAATCAATTCTTTGCACCAATCGCTATTAAATGGAATGCTATGTCTGAAAAGTTGAAGTTTTTGTTTTACTTTTTGCTTGTGAAATTCTTCAATTGTTATTTCAATTAAAAAATGCTGTATGAATGTACGGTATTTTTTTTGTTTTTAAACGACCATTGATTGTGTAATCGCTTAAAAATTAAAAAAATACTAGCAAAAAGAATTCCAACAAAAAGGATTGGAATTGCAAAGTTTTTAATATTATAGAGAAATGTATCCATATAAACATTTGTATACCAAATGCAATAAAAATAGGAATAAGTTTCTGTAATATAGGGTATTATGTTTTTAGAAGTCCTCGAAAACTCCTAGGCCAAATAAGGCAAAATCATACTTAACTGGATCTTTAGGGTCTAAAAGTCGGAGTTGAGTGTCGAGTTCATAAAGTGCTTTAGCGTCATTTTGTTTTCTGGTTAAAAGGCCTAGTTTTCTTGCTACATTTCCAGAATGTACATCAAGCGGACACGAGAGTTTGGAAGAGGAAATGCTTTTCCAAATACCTAAGTCTACACCTTTGTTATCTTGTCGGCACATCCATCGCAAATACATGTTGATTCTCTTCGCTGCGGAGTTATTCAGCGGATCCGAAATGTGTTTTTGACTTCTTTGCGGTTGCTGAATTTCAAAAAAAGCTTTTTTGAATTCATGTATGCTTTTTTGAACACTTGTTGCCTCTTGATGTTTTGCAAAAACAGATTCTAAACCACCATGATTGTTATAAACGTGTTGTAATCCTTTGATAAAAGATTGAAAATCCTGTCCATTAAAGGTTCGATGAACAAATGTGTTGAGTCTTTCTAAATGGCTGTCTGAATGCGATAAGACAAAATCATATGGAGAATTCCCCATTAAATCCATCATTTTGATACTGTTTTTGATAATCATTTTGCGGTTGCCCCACGCAATAGTTGCACTTAAGAAACCAGCAATTTCGATATCTTCTTTTTGAGTATATAAATGCGGAATTTGAACCGGATCACTTTCTATAAAATCTAGGGTATTGTATTGTAGTACTTTCTCGTTAAGAAAGCCTTTAAGTTCAGCCTCAGTCATATTTTTAAATAAATGCTTTTTGGGGTTCTAATTGCTAAGCACTAATTTGCCCATCTACCATCACTAATTTTCTATCGGCCATATTGGCCAACTCCTCATTGTGTGTAACAATAACAAAGGTTTGTCCCAACTCGTCTCTAAGCTTAAAGAAGAGTTGATGCAAATTTTCTGCTGATGTAGTGTCCAAATTCCCTGAAGGTTCATCTGCAAATAGGATGTCGGGTTTATTGATTAATGCTCTAGCTACCGCCACTCGTTGTTGTTCACCACCTGATAATTCGTTAGGTTTATGATGATGTCTATGAGAAAGCCCTAAATAATCTAATAATTTTTTTGCTTCAATTTCTGTTTCTAATTTGTTTTTTCCAGCTATAAAAGCAGGAATACATACGTTTTCTAATGCGGTAAATTCGGGTAATAACTGATGAAATTGAAAAATAAACCCTAGGTTTAAATTTCTAAAACGTGACAAAGCTTTGTCGTTCATTTTCAAGACATCTTCTCCATTAATCAACAAACTTGAATTTTCATTCGAAGTCGGTCTGTCTAAAGTGCCAAGTATTTGAAGTAAAGTGGTTTTTCCAGCACCAGAGGCCCCCACTATAGATACAATTTCTCCTTTAGTGATATGTAAATCAACTCCTTTTAAAACCTCAAGTTGGTCGTAGAATTTATGTATGTTTTTTGCAAGTATCATTCCAATCTATTTTTACAAAGAAACAAAGATTTTGTCTGCTACTCAACTATTATAAAATTTCTTTATAGTAACATTTATTAATATTTAGTTAAATCATCTTTTTTGTTTAATTAATTACTATTTTTGTTAAACAAAATTATAATTCAATTTTTAATGAATAAATCGATTGCAACATTTGCTGGAGGCTGTTTTTGGTGTACCGAGGCTGTTTTTTTACAGCTCAAAGGTGTAGAATCAGTAGTATCGGGTTATATTGGAGGTACTGTTGAAAATCCAACCTACCAACAAATATGTACAGGTACAACAGGACACGCAGAAGCTATTCAAATTACATATGATGAGGACTTAATTGCTTTTGAAACTCTTTTAGAAGTGTTTTTTGCAACGCACAATCCTACTACACTGAATCGACAAGGCGCCGATGTAGGAACACAATACCGCAGTGAAGTTTTTTATCATTCGGACAATCAAAAGTTACTTGCTGAGGCCTATATCCAGCAATTAGAAGAAGCTAGAGTTTTTGATTCCCCTATAGTTACCCAGCTTTCTCCAGTTTCAAAGTTTTATCCTGCAGAACCGTACCATCAAAATTATTATCAACTCAACAAGGAACAATCGTATTGTCATTACGTCATCACTCCAAAAATGAACAAACTTTCTGAATCGTTTACTAGATTATTAAAATAAATAACACCTAAAATATGAACACAGTATTAGACAGAGAATTAATTGAAATTTTAGGTGATAATCACCAAGCCACTAGTGCAGATACACCTCTTAGAGCTGACGCATTTGTAAAATCGGATGCCCAGAAAATGGAACGAATTGAGCATCATTTTCACGCCATTATGGAAGAAATGGGATTGGATATGACAGATGATAGCTTAAGCGGTACCCCGTTTCGTGTAGCTAAAATGTACATTCAAGAAATTTTTAGTGGGTTAGACCCTAAAAACAAACCCAAAATTTCTGTTTTCGAGAATAGCTACCATTATGACAAAATGCTGGTTGAAGCCAACATCAATTTCAACTCTACTTGCGAACATCATTTTTTGCCAATTGTGGGTAAAGCACACATTGGTTATGTCTCTAGCGGAAAAGTGATTGGTTTGTCAAAATTGAACCGAATCGTTGATTATTATTCTCGTCGTCCCCAAGTTCAAGAGCGCTTGATTATGCAAATTTTTAATGAGCTAAAAACTGTTTTGGAGACGGATAACGTTATCATTGTTATGGAAGCCAAACATTTATGCGTTTCTAGCCGTGGAATCAAAGACGAGACGAGTTTTACCTCTACCATTCAATATGGAGGGATTTTTAATGAAAAAGAAAATAGAAATGATTTCTTCAATATGATTAAGCAAGAATAAAAGGCACTATTTTTGTTTGGACTTTTCAAAAATTTAAAAATGACAAACCAAGCAGAAATTAGCGCTGAAACTTCTCAGAAAAGAAGACATTTATACTTGAGTATTTTATTTGATGCTATCGGAATGCTCTCTTTTTCCATTCCAATGATTGGTGAATTCTCAGATGTCATTTGGGCACCTTTAGCGGGCTTTTTGATGACCTGGATGTATAAAGGAAGTGTTGGCAAAGTTGCGGGAGCGATTACATTTATTGAAGAAGCCTTTCCTTTCTCAGATGTTATTCCCACGTTTACTTTGACTTGGATATACACTTATCTCATCAAGAAACAGAAAAATTCTTAATTAATACCAACAAAAAAAGCTTCATTTCTGAAGCTTTTTTTATGTTTTGAAAAGAAAACCGAGTCCCATACTTCGGAGCATTTTTTTTTCGAAAGCCCAAAAAAATCGAAATTGGCCAAATAAAAATCCTATGCAAACTAAAAGTACTTGATAAATAGGAAAAATAAGTAGGAGTCGAACAGGAGTGAACCAAAATCCCAAATCATCTTTGGTAATGCCCAGCCAAAAGCAAAACGGTTTAGATAACCATGCGGATGCTGAACCAGTGATTGCAAAAACAATAAAAATTAATGTTAATTGAAAATTACTTTCTATTCCCCAACGTTCTTTTAATTTTTTCATTCTAAAGTGTCAATTGTACAAATATACTAAGATTATCGTATCGGGACATTGCCAAATAGCCTTTGCTGGTATCGATTTTGGAAATAAATCATATAATTGTAGATTAAATAATTCACTTCGTATCCATAATTTATCTGTGGGTCATAATTTATTGTCATTTCATATAAATTTGGGTCAAATCGTAACGGTTGTTGCGCTCTATTGTTCCATTCTGTAATATAAAATCGGTTCTTATTTTCTAAATAAAACTGCGAATAATAACCTCTTGGAAGTGCAATAGAATTCAACCAAGTGCTAAAGCCAGGGTCAATAATGATTACTTCATATTCAAGTGAATCATTAGCAATTCTAACCGTGTCTCCTTTGACGGCAGCGGTGGCAGGAAGAGAGGCGAGATTGTTTTTTGGAGTCGAACAAGCGCCAATTATTGCAATAAGCACGATTATAAAAGCTATCTTTTTCATGGCTTAATTATTGAAATCGAAATTTACAAAATCTGAGCCTGAAATATGTAAATTCTATCATAAAAAAAACGCCATCTCTTTTAAGGAAATGACGTTTTTCTCTATGTTTTTAGCTTTTATTTACCAAATAATTTACCTAGTATTCCTCCAATTCCGCCACTGCCTTTTGCTAGATTCATGGCGTCACTAATATCTACTTTTCCATCCGCATTTTGGTCTAAGCCAAATTGTGTGCCGTACTTAGAAATGGTATCCATAATACCGCCAGCTTGTTCGCTATTGCCAGCAATTGCTCCAATGATATCCGAAATTTGAAAACTATCGTTTGGGTCATTGGCTTTGCCCATCAATCCGCCTAGTATTTTTGGAATCATACTTCCTGCTACTCCAGAAGCTGCTTCTCCGCTTATTCCGAATTTTTCACTCAAACTACCAGTAAGTTGTTGCGTGATTTGTTGGACTGCAGGATTCGAACTATCCTGAGCAGTATTGCCTTGAAGCAAACCTGCCAATTGCTCAACTCCTCCTTCAGAAGCCATTTTTTGTAAACTAGCGAAAATGGAGTTGCCTGCTTCTTGCATAACTGCCTCGTTATGTTCATTTGGGATAGCGCTGTTTTTTACAACAGCATCCTCTCCAAATTGCTGTACTAATTGTGTTAATTGCTCAAACATAGTATTTTAGATTTAAAGTATTCTCAAATTTAGATAAAAAAGTGTAATTTATAACTGTTGTTAATAAATTACCCTTTTGGTATGTCGAACGCTTAAAATTATCCTAACAAAGCAATAATTTGTGAGGCTAATTCTGTTCCAATTCTGTCTTGAGCTTCTCCTGTAGCTGCACCAATATGAGGTGTCAACGAGATTTTAGAATGCATCAAAATCGCCATTTCTGGTTTTGGCTCACTTTCAAAAACATCTAAACCTGCAAAACCAACTTTTCCACTGTCTAAAGCTTTTACTAAAGCTACTTCGTCAATTACACCACCACGAGCGCAGTTTACAATTCCTACGCCGTCTTTCATAGTAGCCAATTGTTCTTCGCCAATGATATACCCGTTTTGAGCTGGTACGTGCAAAGTAATAAAGTCAGCTTCTTGAAACAATGATTCCAAAGATTGAGAAACAATTGTAGTTGTTATAGATTGCCCATCAAAAAACTCCACTTTAATGTCTACTTGAGGAATAAAACTATCGGCAGCGATAACTTTCATACCTAGTCCTAAAGCCATTTTTGCAGTAGCTTGACCAATACGTCCAATACCTACAATTCCTAAAGTTTTTCCTCTTAGTTCAGTACCATTAGC
>JAGOFG010000016.1 GCA_017997335.1 Flavobacterium sp.
AATTCTTTTGCATAGGCATCCATAATTGCTGTTGATTCAAGTGTAGTTTTGAAGCTGTACGGAGTACAAATGGTAACAAGGTTGATTTTTGCGTTCAATTTGCTTGCGAAATCTTTCATTTTTTCAAATGATTTTTTACTCTCGTTAGAGAAATCCGATGCAAAAACTATTTCTTTCGGGTCAAATTCACCCTCGTCTTTTTTGATTACTAAAACAGGAATTTCAGATAAGCGAACTACCTTTTCTGTATTGGATCCAATAAAAATTTCTTCCACACCTGAAGCTCCATGTGAACCCATTACAATAAGGTCGACATTGTTTTTTTGAGTAAATTTAAGAACACCATCAAATGCTTTTTCAAATTGAATAAATTCGGTTACCTCAATTCCGTCAAGATATGGGCGGTCAAAAATTTCTGTAAATGTTTCTTTTGCTTTTTGAATAAAAAACATTACTTCTGGAATACTTTTTCCGGTAGAAATAGCATCACTCATTTGGTTAGGAAGTTCTAACATGTGAAGTAATAGAATTTCTGCTTTGTGTTTTTTGGCTAATTGAGCGGCGGCTTTTAATGCGTTTTCGGCATAAATTGAAAAATCGGTTGGGACTAAAATCCGTTTCATGATTGGTTTGGGGTTTTAAATGTGAGAAATTCCTCTATTTAAAAGGTTATAGTAAAGATAAGATTTTTTTTTACTGCAATCAAATAAAATGATTTGTAAAAAAACACTATATTTGCACCGTTATTTATTAAAAGTTAAGTAATGAGGGGACTAATGTCCCCTCTTTTTATAAAATAGTTATAAAAATATGACATTTAAAGAAAAAGTAAATGCGCTAGTTGAAGAAGCTTTGTCAGAAAGGCCATCTGTTTTTTTGATTGATTTGACTATAACTGATGCATTTAAAATAATCGTTTCGCTAGATGGTGATAATGGTGTGGCATTGCAAGATTGTATTGACATTAGCCGAGCTATTGAGAGTAACTTAGATCGTGAAGAGCAAGATTTTTCTTTGGAAGTTGCCTCGGTTGGAGTTGGTTCTCCATTAAAATTGATTCGTCAGTATAAAAAAAATGTTGGGAGAACATTAATTGTTAAAACAGGAACAGAAATTATTGAGGCAGAATTAGTTGAAGCTAACGATGTTTTTATAATTTTGTCATGGAAAGCAAGAGAGCCTAAAAAAGTGGGTAAAGGAAAGGAAACCGTTCAGAAAGAACTTCAGTTGCCTTACGCAGATATTAAAGAAGCAATTGTTACAGTAACATTTTAATTAAAGAATTCGCATGGAAAATTTAGCATTAATCGATTCATTTTCAGAGTTTAAAGATGATAAACTTATTGATCGTGTAACGCTTATGGCAATTTTAGAAGATGTATTTAGAAATGCATTGAAAAAGAAATATGGTTCAGATGATAACTTCGATATTATTATAAATCCTGATAAAGGAGATATGGAGATTTGGAGAAGAAGAGTTATTGTTGCTGATGAGGATTTGGATTTCGAAAATGAAGAAATTACTTTAACAGAAGCTCGTAAGATTGAAGCCGACTTTGAAATTGGTGAAGAAGTATCTGAAGAGGTTAAATTGATTGATTTAGGAAGAAGAGCAATTCTTGCTTTGCGTCAAAATTTGATTTCAAAAATACACGAACACGATAATACCAATCTTTACAAACAATTTAAAGACATTATTGGTGATATTTACACTGCAGAAGTACACCATGTGCGTCCAAGAGTTGTAATTTTGGTTGATGATGAAGGAAATGAAATTGTTTTGCCAAAAGAAAAACAAATCCCTTCTGATTTCTTTAGAAAAGGAGATAACGTACGCGGGATTATTGAAAGCGTAGAGCTAAAAGGTAATAAACCACAAATTATTATGTCTAGGACTTCTGAGAAGTTTTTGGAAAAATTGTTTGAGCAAGAAATTCCAGAGGTTTTTGATGGTCTGATTATGGTGAAGAATGTGGTGAGAATTCCAGGTGAGAAAGCAAAAGTAGCGGTTGATTCTTATGATGATAGAATTGATCCAGTAGGTGCTTGTGTGGGAATGAAAGGATCTCGTATCCACGGAATTGTAAGAGAGTTAGGTAATGAGAATATTGATGTAATCAATTATACAAATAATATTCAATTGTATATTACAAGAGCATTAAGTCCTGCTAAAGTATCTTCGATTAAAATTAACGAAGAGACCAAACGCGCTGAAGTGTTTTTGAAATTAGAAGAAGTTTCTAAAGCTATCGGACGTGGTGGACACAATATTAAATTAGCAGGAATGCTTACGGGTTATGAATTAGATGTAATTCGTGAAGGTGATATTGCTGGTGCTACAGCTGATGAGGACGATGTTGAATTGACTGAGTTTTCAGATGAAATAGAAGACTGGGTAATAGAAGAATTTGCGAAAATTGGTTTAGATACAGCAAAAAGTATTTTGAAACAAGAAGTAGAAGATTTAGTTAGAAGAACAGATCTAGAAGAAGAAACAATTTTAGATGTAATGAGAATTTTGAAAGAAGAATTCGATAGTTAAATCTATATTCTTCTAACAACACAACAAAAAAAGATAATAATAAAAAGGTTTTATGTCTGAAGAGAGAATAATAAGAATAAACAAAGTTTTAAGGGAATTGAATATTTCTTTAGAAAGAGCTGTGGATTATCTTAAGGATAAAGGGATTGCTATTGAGTCAAATCCAAACACAAAGATTTCTGAAGATGTATACAATGTCTTGTGCGGTCAGTTTGCTGGTGACAAAGGGAATAAAGAGGCGTCGAAAGAAGTAGGTGAGGAAAAAAGAAAGGAAAAAGAAGCGTTGCGCATTGAGCGTGAAAAGGAAATCGAAAACAAACGCAAAGCAGACGAAGAACGTTTAAGACAACAAGAAATTATCAAAGCTAGAGCTGTAGTTACAGGTCCTGTTCAAGTTGGTAAAATTGATCTTAATCCGAAAAAAGCAGCTCCTGTTTCTAATCCAACTATTGCTGTAGAAAAGCCAGAAGTTCCAGCTGTAAAAGCAACTGAACCTGTAGTTGAAACTAAACCTATTTCTCCAGAAAAACCTTCAACAGACCAGCCAGTTGCGAAGCCAATTGCTGGTATTAAAGAAAAAGAAGTAGTTAAAGAAGTAGCTCCGGTTGTAGAGAAAACTGCTTCAACGCCTGTTACTCCTGTTTCAGACGAACCAGTTGAGGAAACTATTACAACTCAATACCAAAAGTTGTCTGGAACTACACTTACAGGTCAAATTATTGATTTATCTCAATTCAATAAGCCTAAAAAGAAAAAAGAAGATCCAAAGATTACTCCAAACAAACCTGGTGCTCCAGGAGCGGCAGGAGCTAATAATGCTAATAAGAATAAACGTAAGAGGATTGCGCCAAAACCTGGTGCGCCAAAACCTCCTACAGCACCGGGAACTCCAAATCCAAATAAAATCACTCCTAATACAGGTGGTGGATTCAATGCGAATAGAAGTGCAAGACCTGGTTTTGTAAAAGGAAATCGTCCTGCTATTGTGGCCAAAGTTGAGCCTACAGAGGAAGAGGTTAAAAATCAAATTCGTGAAACTCTTGAAAAGCTTCAAGGTAAAGGAGGGAAATCCAAAGCGGCAAAATATAGAAGAGAGAAAAGAGAGACGCATCGTCAGAAAACAGATGATGAACAAAGAGCATTAGATGAAGGAAGCAAAACAATCAAGGTAACTGAGTTTGTTACTGTTGGTGAAATTGCTATCATGATGGATGTGCCAATTACTAAAGTTATTGGTACTTGTATGTCTCTTGGAATCATGGTAACCATGAATCAACGTTTGGATGCTGAGACTTTGACTATTGTTTGTGACGAATTTGGATATGAAGTAGAATTTATCACTGTTGATATTGAAGAAGCAATTCAAGTAGTTGAAGATAAAGAAGAAGATTTAGTGACACGTGCTCCTATTGTTACCGTAATGGGTCACGTCGATCACGGAAAAACATCTTTGCTGGATTATATTCGTAAAGAAAATGTAATTGCAGGAGAATCTGGAGGTATCACACAGCACATTGGAGCTTATGGGGTAACTTTAGATAACGGACAAAAAATTGCTTTCTTAGATACACCAGGTCACGAAGCTTTTACCGCGATGCGTGCACGTGGAGCTCAAGTTACGGATATCGCAATTATTGTTATTGCGGCAGATGATGACATCATGCCACAAACGAAAGAGGCAATTTCTCACGCTCAAGCTGCAGGTGTTCCGATTATATTTGCTATCAATAAAATTGATAAACCAAATGCTAATCCAGATAAAGTAAAAGAAAGATTGGCTGGTATGAACCTTTTGGTGGAAGACTGGGGTGGAAAAATTCAATCTCATGACATTTCTGCTAAAGTAGGTACTGGTGTGAAAGAATTACTGGAAAAAGTATTATTAGAAGCTGAAATTTTAGATTTAAAATCTAATCCAAATAAATCTGCTCAAGGAACGGTTGTTGAAGCCTTTTTGGATAAAGGAAAGGGTTATGTTTCAACTATCCTTGTACAACACGGTACGTTAAGAGTAGGGGATTATATGTTGGCAGGTAAGCATCACGGTAAAATTAAAGCGATGCACGATGAACGTGGACATGTAGTTAAAGAAGCAGGTCCTTCTACACCGGTTTCTGTTTTAGGATTAGATGGTGCTGCAACAGCAGGTGATAAGTTTAATGTTTTTGAAGACGAAAAAGAGGCAAAACAAATTGCAGCTAAACGTTCTCAATTAATGCGTGAACAATCTGTAAGAACACAGCGTCATATTACTCTTGATGAGATTGGACGAAGAATTGCTTTGGGTCAATTTAAAGAGCTTAATATTATTCTTAAAGGAGATGTGGATGGTTCAGTTGAAGCATTGTCAGATTCATTCTCTAAATTGTCTACAGATGAAATTCAAATTAATATTATACATAAAGGGGTTGGGGCTATTACTGAAACAGATGTAATGTTGGCTTCTGCATCCGATGCAATTATTATTGGATTTAACGTTCGTCCTGCTGGAAATGCAAGACAGCTTGCAGATAAGGAAGAAATCGACATCCGTTACTATTCTATCATTTATGCTGCAATTGACGACTTAAAAGATGCAATGGAAGGTATGTTGGCTCCTGAGATGAAAGAAGAAGTTTTAGGAACTGCTGAAATTAGAGAAATATTCAAAATATCTAAAGTTGGTTCTATTGCTGGTAGTATGGTAATGGATGGTAAAATTACCAAGAATGCCAAAATTAGAATTGTACGTGATGGTGTAGTTATCTTTGAAGGTGAGCTTTTAGCCTTAAAGCGTTTTAAAGATGATGTTAAAGAAGTTGCCAAAGGTTATGATTGTGGTATTCAGATAAAAGGATTCAACGATATCGAAGAAAGAGATATTATTGAAGCTTATCATGAAGTTGCGATTAAAAAGAAGCTTAAATAGTATTACATTATACAAACAAAAACGCCTCAATTATTTGAGGCGTTTTTTGTTTTCAATAGTTGTATTTTTCTTATTTGTTATTTTGAAGGTTTAATCAATAATATGTTTTTGTATTTTTTTTGAAATTCCATTAGATTTCTTTCTGCTTCCATTCTGGTCCTATAGTTCCCAACCCATACCTTGTAATTTGGAGTTTGAAATATTATAGTTGCTTCAGTGTTTTTGTTTTCTAGTTTGAATTCATTTAGCGATTTTTTTGCAAGTTCGCTATTGCCACTAAAAATTTGAATTTTATACCTAGTATTTATTGATAACGAGGTGTTTGATTTTCTTTTCTCATTTAATAATTGCTCTACTTTTGGGTCTTGATTGCTTATAATATTTTTATTTTGAGCATGTAGTTTCGCTAACGATGTAGTAATTAAAAATGTTAATATTATAGATGCCTTGATTGATGTATTTTTCATAACTAATTGGTTTTTACGCAAAAGTACTACTTAATGAGTATATTCAGAATAAAATATTTATTTAGAATCAATATAAATTGAAATTAAGACTATTTTAAGGTTTTGTTAATAGTTCTTAAAGTGTATTTTTGTCGAATATTTTAAAAAAAGTGATTTTTATCATGGTTTAGTTCTGATGAATTCACGACAATATTGTAGATAATTACTATAACTATATGAAAAAGATGGGTAACCATAGTTCGATTACAAGGAAATTATGTTTGAGTTTAGCATTGATGCTGACTGTATCCTTGAGTTTGTTTGCACAAGATCCTGCTCCTGCAGATGCAACTGCTGCTCCTGCTGCAACTTCTGGAGGTGATGCTGTTAAAGGGAAAGAGCTTTTTAATGCCAATTGTGCTGCTTGTCATAAATTAGATGCTAAAGCAACTGGACCGGCGTTAAGAGATGTTGCTTCTAAGTATGAAATGGCGTGGATTTACAAGTGGGTTAAGAATAGCTCTGATTTAATTAAATCTGGTGATGCTGCTGCTGTAAAGGTATTTGAAGAAAATAATAAAGCGGTAATGACTGCTTTTCCACAATTGTCTAATGAAGACATTGATAATATTATAGCTTATACATCTGAACCTAAAGCAGAAGCTCCGGCTGCGGCTGCTGGTGCCCCAGCTGTAGATGCTGCTAAAGCTAGTGATAGCGGAATAAGTAACAATGTTATTCTTGGTGCTTTAGCATTAGTAATGGCAATGTTGGTTGTTTTGTTGTTTTTGGTAAACAACGTTTTAAGAAAAGTTGCAAAAGCGAATGGTATTGAAGTTGAACCAAAAACTCCTTCATTGCCAATTTGGAAAGCGTTTGCAAAAAATCAATTTTTAGTTTTAGTTACTGCAATTCTTTTATTATTGAGTAGTGCTTATTTTGTATATGGTTACTTAATGCAGGTTGGAGTTGATCAAGATTATGCTCCTATTCAGCCTATTCATTATTCTCATAAAATACATGCTGGTGATAATGAGATTAACTGTAAGTATTGTCACTCTGCTGCAAGAGTAAGTAAAAATGCTGGTATTCCATCTTTGAATGTTTGTATGAACTGTCATAAAAACATTTCTGAAGTGGCTGAAACTACTGCTACCCCAGAATACAGCAAAGCTTTCTATGATGAACAAATTCAAAAATTATATGCCGCTGTAGGTTGGGATAAAACAACTCAATCGTATACTGGTAAAACGCAACCAGTTAAGTGGGTTCGTATTCATAATTTACCAGATTTTGTATACTTTAATCACTCTCAACACGTAACTGTTGCTGGTATTGAATGTCAAACTTGTCACGGTCCTGTTGAAACGTATGAAATTCAAAAACAATTCGCTCCTTTGACTATGGGATGGTGTATTGATTGTCATAGAAAAACTGATGTTAAGACAGAGGGTAATGAATATTATACCAAAATTCACGAACAACTTTCTAAAAAGTACGGTGTTGAGAAATTGACAGCTGCTCAAATGGGAGGTTTAGAGTGTGGTAAATGCCACTATTAAAAGAAATTATTAAGATTTAATATTTATATATAATATGTCATCAAACAAAAAATACTGGAAAAGTGTTGAAGAGCTAGACGGAAATAGTTCTATTGTTGAGGCGCTTAAGAATAACGAGTTTGTTGAAGAGATTCCTACCGATGAATTTTTGGGTAATAGTGATAAATTATCTTCTTCTACTTCACGTCGTGATTTTTTAAAGTACGTTGGTTTTAGTACAGCAGCTGCTACATTAGCAGCCTGTGAAGGACCAGTTAACAAATCAATACCTTATGTGTTGCAACCTGAGGAAATCATTCCTGGTGTAGCGGATTATTATGCTACAACTGTTTTTGATGGTTTTGATTTTGCTAATTTATTAGTGAAAACTCGTGAAGGGCGACCTATTAAAATTGATAATAATACCATTGCAGGAGCTAAGTTTTCTGCCAATGCTAGAATACACGCATCTATATTGTCATTGTATGACAATATGCGTTTAAAAGAACCAAAAGTTGCAGGTAATGCTGCTTCTTGGTCAACAGTTGATTCAAAATTAAAATCAAGTATTGCTGAAGCTAAAGCTAAAGCAGGTCAAGTTGTGTTTTTAACAAATACTTTGGCGAGTCCTTCTACTGAAAAATTAATTGCTGAATTTATTGCTAAAAATCCAAATGCTAAACATGTCGTTTATGATGCTGTATCTTCTTCTGAAGCTTTAGATGCATTTCAAACTGTTTATGGGAAAAGAGCTTTAGTTGATTATGATTTTTCAAAAGCATCTTTAATAGTTTCTGTAGGAGCTGATTTCTTAGGAGATTGGCAAGGTGGTGGATTTGATGCTGGTTATGCACAAGGAAGAATCCCTAAAGCAGGAAAAATGTCTCGTCATTTTCAATTTGAAGCAAATATGACATTATCTGGTGCTGCTGCTGATAAGCGTGTGCCAATGTCTGTAGCTAATCAAAAACAAGCTTTAGTTCATATATATAATGTTGTTACTGGAAATAATGTTTCAGTAAAATTAGATGATAAATTCAAAGCTGAAGTTACAAAAGCAGCTCAGCAATTAAAATCTGCTGGATCTAAAGGTGTTTTAGTGTCAGGAATCCAGGATGCTAATGCTCAATTGTTAGTTTTAGCTATCAATCAATCTTTGTCTAGTGAAGCGTTTGTTACCTCTGGTGCTCGTTTAATTAGAAAAGGTTCTAACGCTGCTGTTGCTCAATTAATAAAAGATATGAATGCTGGTGCTGTTCATACTTTGATTATGAGTGGAGTTAATCCGGTGTATACACTAGCGGATAGCAAATCATTTACTAATGGTTTAAAGAAAGTAACGACTTCAGTTGCTTTAACAATAAAAGAGGATGAAACCGCTTTATTAGCTACTATTGCAGCTCCAGTACCTCATTATTTAGAGTCTTGGGGTGATTTGGAATTAACGGAAGGTACTTACAGTATTACTCAACCAACCATTCGTCCTTTATTCAATACTAAGCAATTTCAAGATGTATTGTTGTCTTTAAATGGTGTTGCTGGTACTTATTATGATTATTTAAAATCAGTGTCATCAGGAATTATTGCTGGTTCTTCTTGGAATAAAGTATTACATGATGGTGTTTATGTAGGAGCTATTTCAACTGTTTCAGCTGGTACTGCAAATTATGTTGGCGCAGCTAATGCCTTAGCTAGTTCATCTAGTTCAAAAGGTCTTGAGTTGGTATTGTATACCAAAACAGGAATGGGTGATGGTCAACAAGCAAACAATCCTTGGTTACAAGAGTTTCCAGATCCAATAACAAGAGTTTCTTGGGATAACTACATTACAGTATCTAATGCAGATGCAAAAAAGTTAGGACTTACTAATGAAATAGTTGCTAATGGTGGATTGAATGGTTCATATGTAAAATTAACTTCTAATGGGGTTACTTTAGAAAATGTTCCTGTGATTGTTCAACCTGGTCAAGCAGTTGGTACTGTAGGTATGGCTTTAGGATATGGTCGTAAAGCTGCTCTTAAAGAAGAAATGCAAGTAGGTATTAATGCTTACTCATTATATAAAGATTTTAATGATTTACAAAACGTAACCCTAGAATTGTCTTCTGGAGAACATGAGTTTGCTTGTGTACAAGGTCAAAAAACATTAATGGGTCGTGGAGATATTATTAAAGAAACAACTTTAGAAATTTTCAATACTAAAGATGCTGAAATTTGGAACGAGAAACCGATGGTATCTTTAGATCATAAAGAAGTAGAAGCTACTTCTGTTGGGTTGTGGGATTCTTTCGATCGTTCGATTGGTCATCATTTCAACCTTTCAATTGATTTGAATGCTTGTACTGGTTGTGGAGCATGTGTAATTGCTTGTCATGCTGAAAATAACGTACCAGTTGTTGGTAAAGATGAAGTAAGAAGAAGTAGAGATATGCATTGGTTGCGTATTGATAGATATTATTCATCAGAAAGTACTTTTGAAGGTGATGTAGAAAGAAAAGAAAATATCGCTGGTCTTTCAAGCTCATTGTCTACTTTTAACGAAATGGAAAAAGCTGGAGATAATCCACAAGTTTCTTTCCAGCCTGTTATGTGTCAGCACTGTAATCACGCACCATGTGAAACAGTTTGTCCTGTAGCAGCGACTTCTCACGGGCGTCAAGGTCAAAATCAAATGGCATATAACCGTTGCGTTGGAACTCGTTACTGTGCTAATAACTGTCCTTATAAAGTGCGTCGTTTTAACTGGTTCTTGTATAACAAAAACAGTGAATTCGATTATCATATGAATGATGATTTGGGTAGAATGGTATTGAACCCAGATGTTAACGTTCGTTCTCGTGGAGTTATGGAGAAATGTTCTATGTGTATTCAAATGACACAAGCAACTATTCTTAAAGCGAAAAGAGAAGGTAGAGAAATCAAAGACGGTGAATTCCAAACTGCTTGTTCAAATGCTTGTTCTTCTGGAGCAATGATATTTGGGGATGTTAATGATACTAATGCTGCAGTAACTAAATTAGCTGCTGACGAAAGATCATACCATTTGTTAGAGCATGTTGGGACAAAACCAAATGTGGTTTACCAAGTTAAAGTTAGAAATATCTAGTAAAAAAATTAATTAAGAATCAATATAAAGGATTATGTCGTCTCATTACGAAGCAACCATTAGAAAACCCTTAGTTATAGGTGATAAGTCTTATCACGATGTAACTGTAGATGTAGCTGCACCTGTTGAAGGTAAAGCCAATAAGCATTGGTGGATTGTGTTTACAATCGCATTAACCGCTTTCCTTTGGGGATTGGGTTGTATTATTTACACAGTATCCACCGGTATCGGAACTTGGGGATTAAACAAAACAGTAGGTTGGGCTTGGGATATCACTAACTTTGTTTGGTGGGTTGGTATCGGTCACGCTGGTACTCTAATTTCAGCAGTACTTTTACTTTTCCGTCAAAGATGGAGAATGGCTATTAACCGTTCAGCGGAAGCAATGACCATTTTCTCAGTTATTCAAGCAGGTTTGTTTCCAATTATCCACATGGGTCGTCCATGGTTAGCTTATTGGGTACTTCCAGTTCCAAATCAATTTGGTTCTCTTTGGGTTAACTTCAACTCACCATTATTATGGGACGTATTTGCAATTTCTACGTATCTTTCAGTTTCATTAGTTTTCTGGTGGACTGGTCTTTTACCTGATTTTGCTATGTTACGTGATAGAGCGATTACTCCATTTAATAAAAGAGTGTATTCTATTTTAAGTTTCGGTTGGAGCGGTAGAGCAAAAGATTGGCAACGTTTTGAAGAAGTTTCATTAGTTTTAGCTGGTTTGGCTACTCCTCTTGTACTTTCTGTGCATACTATTGTATCGATGGACTTTGCTACTTCTGTTATTCCAGGTTGGCATACAACTATTTTCCCTCCATATTTCGTAGCTGGTGCTGTATTCTCTGGATTTGCAATGGTTAACACTTTGTTGATTATTATGAGAAAAGTTTCTAACTTAGAATCTTACATCACGATACAACATATCGAATTGATGAATATTGTAATTATGATTACAGGTTCTATAGTTGGTGTTGCTTACATAACTGAGTTATTTATTGCTTGGTACTCTGGAGTAGAATATGAACAATACGCTTTCTTGAATAGAGCTACTGGTCCTTACTGGTGGGCATATTGGGCGATGATGTCATGTAACGTATTTTCTCCTCAATTTATGTGGTTTAAAAAATTGCGTACAAGTATAATGTTTTCATTTATCATTTCGATTGTGGTAAATATTGGAATGTGGTTTGAGCGTTTTGTAATCATTGTGACTTCCTTGCATAGAGATTATTTACCATCTTCTTGGACGATGTTTTCACCAACCTTTGTTGATATTGGTATTTTTATAGGAACTATTGGATTCTTCTTTGTATTGTTTTTATTGTATTCTAGAACTTTCCCTGTTATTGCTCAGGCTGAAGTAAAAACAATATTAAAAGGAAGTGGAGATAACTACAAAAGAGAAAGAGAAGCAAATAAAGATGTACACCATGAGTAATAAAGTAATATACGCTATATACAACGACGATGATGTATTAATGGATGCTGTTAAGAAAACACGTGCAGCACATTATCATATTGAAGATGTTTTTACCCCTTTTCCGGTTCACGGATTAGATAAAGCAATGGGACTTGCACCAACTAGATTAGCTATTTGTGCTTTTATCTATGGTTTGTGTGGTATTTCATTTGCAACTTGGATGATGAATTATATCATGATCCAAGATTGGCCTCAAGATATTGGAGGTAAGCCAAGTTTTAGTTACATTGAAAATATGCCTTCATTTGTTCCAATTATGTTTGAAGAGACTGTTTTCTTTGCTGCTCACTTAATGGTTATTACTTTCTATATGAGAAGTAGATTATGGCCTTTTAAAGAAGCAGAAAATCCAGATGTAAGAACTACTGATGACCATTTTTTGATGGAAGTTGCTGTAAATAACAATGAAGAAGAGTTGGTTTCTTTCTTCAAAAGTACAGGTGCGGTAGAAGTAAATGTAATAGAAAAGAATTAATTTTAGCTATGAAAAGTATATATAAAATAACACTTTTGGCTGGTTTTGCTCTGCTAGTTTCATCTTGTCACGATAAATTGGCTCCTAATTACCAATATTTTCCAAATATGTATGAATCAGTAGGTTATGAAACCTACTCTGAATCAAATGCTTTTAAAGATGGTAAGGAAGGCCAATTGCCTGCCAAAGGAACTATTAAAAGAGGATTTGATGTTTACGAATATGAGAATTCTACTGCTGGTTATGAGTTAGCTAAAGCTAATCTTAAATCGCCTTTAGATTCTTTAAGTAGAAATTTAGATAAAGGTAAAGAACTTTTTGATATTTATTGTATGACTTGTCATGGTGCATCTGGAGATGGAGTAGGGAAGTTAGTGGAAAGAGAGAAGTTTCTTGGTGTTCCAAGTTATGCAGATAGACCAATTACTGAAGGAAGTGTCTTCCATGTAATTACTTATGGATTGAATTCTATGGGGTCACACGCAAATCAATTGAGTGCCCATGAGCGTTGGTTAGTTGTAGACTATGTTCTTAAACTAAAAAGCGAATTATAATTGTTGAACAAACTGATCGTAATAGATATGTATACATTTTCAAGTAGATTAAAAACTTTTTCTCTTATTCTAATGGCGGTAGGGTTATTAGGTATTGTTTATGGTTTTTATAGTGCACCAAAAGATATTCAAGAAGTTGAAGTACTTCTTGCTGCTGATTCACACGGAAGCCATGGAGAGTCTTCACATACTGCTCCAGCTGTAGCTCATAATGAACATGCAGCTGCTTCTTCTCATTCTGAAAAAGTTGAAAAAGCTGGTCATAATGTAAAGGAAGACGCTGAACACAAAGAACATTTAGAGCATGTTTTACATCAATTAAGCAATAAGCCATGGGCTGCAGTATATGTTGCTTGTATCTTTTTCATGCTTTTATCTTTAGGAACACTTGCTTTTTATGCTATTCAACAAGTAGCACAAGCAGGATGGTCTCCTGTTTTATTCAGAGTAATGCAAGGAATAACTGCTTATTTGCCATTTGGTTCTGTTATTTTCTTTATTATATTGGTTTTGTGTGGTCTTCACTTTAATCATTTATTCATTTGGTTAGACCCTGAAGTTGTTGCTCACGATAAGTTGATACAAACTAAATCTGGTTATTTGAATTTTCCATTCTGGATAATCAGAGCAGGTATCTTTTTGTTAGGATGGAATGCTTATAGATATTTTTCAAGAAAAAACTGTTTAGCACAAGATGAGGCTGATGATAATTCTTTCTACAAAAAGAATTTTAAAATGTCAGCGGGATTTTTAGTTTTCTTTATTGTTACTGAGTCTATTATGTCATGGGATTGGATTATGTCTGTTGATCCTCACTGGTTTAGTACTTTGTTCGGATGGTATGTGTTTGCTAGTTTCTTTGTTAGTGGTATCACTATGATTGCAATGGTAACCTTGTACTTGAAATCAAGAGGATATTTGGAACATGTTAATACAAGTCATATCCACGATTTAGCTAAATTTATGTTTGGTATTAGTGTATTTTGGACTTATTTATGGTTTTCTCAATTTATGTTGATATGGTATGCGAATATTCCTGAAGAGGTAACTTATTTCGTAACTAGAATACAAGATTATAATCTTCCTTTCTTTGGGGCAGTTGTTATGAATTTCCTTTTTCCATTATTGATATTAATTAGTACTGATTTTAAAAGAATTACATGGGTAATTGTTATGGCTGGTATTGTCATTTTATTAGGTCACTATATTGATTTCTTTAATATGATTATGCCTGGTACTGTAGGTGATCAATGGTTCATTGGAATTCCTGAAATTGCATCAGTTCTATTTTTCCTTGGGTTGTTTATTTATGTTGTATTTACTGCACTTACAAAAGCGCCTTTATTGCCAAAAAGAAATCCTTTCATTGAGGAAAGTAAGCACTTCCATTATTAATATTTTAAACAGAAAAACAGATGACAAGTTTGTTGGTAATTATAGTTTTAGTTTTATTAGCTGTTGCACTTTGGCAATTGACTAAGATATTTGATCTTACGCAAGTAGGTTCAAAATCTGATGATTCTCAAATAGCAACTGATAATGATAACAATGTTCAGGGATATTTAATGTTTGGCTTTTTAGCTTTCATTTATGTATTCACAATATTTGGTTTATTAAAATGGGGTGATTTACCTTTGCATACTCCTGCTTCTGAGCACGGAGCTACAGTAGATAGTCTGATGAATATTACTTGGGTTTTAATCTTTACTGTTCAGGCAATTACTCAAGTTTTATTGCACTATTTTGCATTCAAATACCGTGGTAATAAAGATAAAAAAGCGCTTTATTTTGCAGATAATAATAAATTAGAAGCTATTTGGAGTGTTATCCCTGCTGTAGTTTTGGCTGGTTTAATTTTATACGGTTTGTATGCTTGGACTAACATTATGTTTATTGATGATGAAGAGGATACTGTAGTTATTGAGTTATATGCTCAGCAATTTAAATGGACAGCTAGATATGCTGGAGCTGATCAAGTACTTGGTAAAGCTAATGTTCGTTTGATTGATGGTGTAAATTCAGTTGGTGTTGATTTATCTGATAAAAATGCACAAGATGATTTCTTAGCTACAGAAATACATATTCCAAAAGGAAAAAAAGTTCATTTTAAAATGCGTTCACAAGACGTATTGCATTCAGCTTATATGCCTCATTTTAGAGCTCAAATGAATTGTGTTCCTGGAATGGTTACAGAATTTGCTTTTACTCCTATTTACACTACAGCAGAATATAGAGAATTACCATTTATGGTAGAAAAAGTTGCCAGAATTAATGATTTGCGTGCAAAGAAGAGTGCTGATTTAGTTGCTAAGGGTGGTACAGCTCTTGATCCTTATACCTTTGATTATTTATTACTTTGTAATAAGATATGTGGAGCGTCTCACTATAATATGCAAATGAAGGTTGTAGTTGATTCACCAGAAGATTATAAAAAATGGTTAAGTGATAAAGTAGCTTTAGCTAAAGAATTTAAAGCTTCTAAAGAAACCCCAGCTGCAGAAGGTGCTACTCCTAGTGATAGCTCTAAAGTTGCAAACGATTCAGCTGCTGTTAAAGTAGCTATGAAATAATTATTTAAGAATATTTAAAAGTATATATATGTCAGCAGAAGGTCACGATCACGGACACGATCACGAACACGAACACCACCATAAGGATACATTCATTACTAAATATATTTTTAGTATTGACCATAAGATGATTGCAAAACAATACTTAATTACAGGTATTGTTATGGGAATTATTGGTGTTGGAATGTCATTGCTTTTTAGAATGCAATTGGCTTGGCCAGAAGAATCTTTTAAAATTTTCAATATTTTATTAGGTGATAAATTTGCTCCAGAAGGAGTTATGGCTAATGATATTTATTTGGCTTTAGTTACAATTCATGGAACCATTATGGTATTCTTTGTATTGACGGCTGGTTTGAGTGGTACATTTAGTAATTTATTGATTCCACTTCAAATTGGAGCAAGAGATATGGCTTCTGGATTTATGAATATGATTTCATATTGGCTATTTTTCTTATCAAGTGTAATTATGATTTGTTCTCTTTTCGTTGAAGCTGGACCAGCTTCTTCTGGTTGGACAATCTATCCTCCATTAAGTGCCTTACCTCAGGCAATACCAGGATCTGGTACAGGTATGACATTGTGGTTGGTTTCAATGGCTATTTTCATTGCTTCATCTTTGATGGGTTCATTGAATTATGTAGTTACTGTAATTAACTTGAGAACAAAAGGGATGTCAATGACTAGATTGCCACTTACTATTTGGGCATTCTTTGTTACTGCTATTATTGGTATTATTTCTTTCCCTGTTTTACTTTCTGCAGCTTTATTATTAATTTTTGATAGAAGTTTTGGTACTTCTTTCTTCTTATCTGATATTTATATTGCTGGTGAAGTTTTACATTATCAAGGTGGTTCTCCAGTACTTTTTGAGCACTTGTTCTGGTTCTTAGGCCACCCAGAGGTTTACATTGTATTGTTACCTGCTTTGGGTATCACTTCTGAAATTATTGCAACTAATTCTCGTAAACCAATCTTTGGTTACCGTGCGATGATTATGTCTATACTAGCAATTGCGTTCTTGTCAACAATTGTATGGGGTCACCATATGTTTATTTCAGGAATGAATCCTTTCTTAGGTTCTGTATTTACATTCACAACCTTATTGATTGCAATTCCATCAGCCGTAAAAGCATTTAACTATATTACTACTTTATGGAAAGGTAACTTGCAATTGAACCCAGCTATGTTGTTCTCAATTGGTTTGGTTTCTACATTCATTACAGGTGGTTTAACTGGAATTATCCTTGGTGATAGTACACTAGATATTAATGTACACGATACTTACTTTGTTGTAGCTCACTTCCACTTGGTAATGGGTATTTCTGCACTTTATGGTATGTTTGCTGGTGTTTACCATTGGTTTCCAAGAATGTTTGGAAGAATGTTAAATAAAAATTTAGGATACGTTCACTTTTGGGTAACAGCGGTTTGTGCTTATGGTGTTTTCTTTCCGATGCACTTCATTGGTTTAGCTGGTCTACCTAGACGTTATTATACTAATACTAACTTCCCACTTTTTGATGATTTACAAAATGTGAATGTATTGATTACTACTTTCGCTTTAATTGGTGGTGCATTTCAATTGGTATTTTTGTATAACTTCTTTGTAAGTATTTTTTACGGCAAAAAAGCAGAACAAAACCCATGGAAATCCAACACTCTTGAGTGGACTGCACCTGTAGAACACATACACGGTAACTGGCCAGGTGAGATTCCTGAAGTACACAGATGGCCTTATGATTACAGTAAGCCAGGTCATGATGTAGACTTTGTTCCTCAAAATGTTCCTATGAAAGAAGGTGAAGAAGTACTTCATCATTAATTTCAAAATTCATATAAAGCCTTTCGTAAAGAAAGGCTTTTTTATTGCAGTCTCTTTTTTTACCTTTATCGAATGAATGAACATTTAGACCCTACCAATAGTAATTACAATTCAGAAGAGCTTGATATTGAAAAAAGATTAAGGCCTCTTAGTTTTGATGACTTTGCTGGTCAAGATCAAGTTTTAGAGAATCTTAAAGTTTTTGTGGCTGCTGCTAATCAAAGGAAAGAAGCATTAGATCACACTCTTTTTCATGGACCACCAGGTTTAGGAAAAACTACTTTGGCTAATATTTTAGCAAATGAACTACAAGTAGGTATCAAAATTACTTCTGGACCTGTTCTAGACAAACCAGGTGATTTAGCTGGTTTACTTACCAATTTAGAGGAACGTGATGTTTTATTTATCGATGAGATTCATCGGTTAAGTCCTATTGTTGAAGAGTACCTTTATTCGGCGATGGAAGACTTTAAAATTGATATTATGATTGAATCTGGACCGAATGCGAGAACGGTTCAAATCAATTTGAATCCTTTTACATTGATTGGTGCGACAACACGCTCTGGTCTTTTGACCGCACCAATGCGTGCTCGTTTTGGTATTTCATCTCGTTTACAATATTATTCGACTGAGTTGCTTACTACTATTGTTGAGCGCAGTTCATCGATATTTAAAATGCCTATTACTATGGAAGCCGCAATTGAAATTGCAGGTAGAAGTAGAGGAACACCACGAATTGCGAATGCTTTGTTGCGTAGAGTTCGTGATTTTGCTCAGATTAAAGGTAACGGTACAATTGATATAGAAATAGCTAGATTTGCCCTTAAGGCCCTTAATGTTGATGCACATGGTTTAGATGAAATGGATAACAAGATTCTTACAACCATCATTGATAAGTTTAAAGGAGGTCCTGTTGGTTTAACTACTTTAGCAACTGCTGTATCTGAGAGTAGTGAAACTATTGAAGAGGTATATGAGCCTTTTTTAATTCAAGAAGGTTTTATTATGAGAACACCACGTGGAAGGGAAGTAACTGAGAAGGCTTATCAGCATCTAGGTAAAGTTAGAATGAATGTTCAAGGAGGATTGTTTTAGTAATGATTAATAACAAAGAAAAATATACTCAATTTATAAAAGCCGAATCCAAAAGACTCGGCTTTTTGTCTTGCGGTATTTCTAGGGCTGGTTTCCTTGAAAGTGAAGCACCAAGATTGGAAAAGTGGTTGAATCATCAGATGAATGGTAAAATGGGCTATATGGAGAATCACTTTGATAAAAGACTTGATCCTACTTTGTTAGTTGATGGAGCTAAGAGTGTAATATCTTTGTTGTTGAATTATTATCCTTCTGAAGAGCAAAATCCAGATTCTTATAAGATTTCTAAATATGCCTTTGGTCAAGACTATCATTTTGTAATTAAAGACAAATTAAAGGAGTTATTGTTTTCGATTCAAACTGAAATTGGTGAAGTTTCAGGAAGAGCATTCGTTGATTCGGCACCTGTTCTAGATAAAGCATGGGCTGCGAAAAGCGGTTTAGGATGGATTGGAAAAAACAGTAATTTAATAACACAAAAGGTCGGTTCATTTTATTTTATTGCAGAGTTGATTGTCGATCTTGATTTAGTGTATGATCATACTACTACAGATCATTGCGGTACTTGTACAGCTTGTCTTGATGCTTGTCCAACACAGGCTATTGTTGCGCCTTATGTTGTGGATGGTAGTAAGTGTATTTCTTATTTTACGATTGAGTTAAAAGATAATATTCCATCAGAATTCAAAGGAAAATTTGACGATTGGATTTTTGGATGTGATGTTTGTCAAGATGTTTGTCCTTGGAATCGGTTTTCAAAATCCCATGAAGAGCCATTATTCAATCCAAATCCAGAAATGCTTCAATGGTCCAAAAAAGACTGGAAGGAAATCACATCAGAAACTTTTAATGCAGTATTTAAATATTCTCCTCTGAAGCGAACCAAATGGAATGGGCTTATGCGAAATATTGATAATGCTTTATGATTTTTTACTAGAATCTCTTTCAATCACACTAGTTTCCAAAATTATAGTCTTTGGAGTAAACGGAATGTTCTCTTTATGCGCATGCATTTCTTCTAATAGAAGATTAAAAGAGGCTACTCCCATTTCATGACTGGGTTGATCAATAGTACTTAGTTTTGGGGTCAAAACCTGAGACATGAACCAATTGCTAAAACCAATTACAGCTACTTGTTGTGGTACTTTTACTTGATGATCATTAAAGTAGGATAAAACCCCTACTGCCACCAAATCTGTTACTGCGAAGACACCGTCTACATCAGGATGTTCTTCGATTATTTGTTTTGCAAAGTCTAATCCTTCCTGGAAAGTTACATTTTCACAAGTGTAAACTAAAGTAGGGTCATATGGAATTTGATTCTTATCTAGTGTTTTTTTATAACCTATGTACCTATCTATCGCGTTTTGTGGGTTTAAAGGACCACGTATGTGGACTATTTTTCTACACCCTTTATCAATTAAATGTTGGGTAGCGCTCATGGCTGCTTTTTGATCATCTATTAAAACTTTGGAGCAATTGGCCAATTTTGATATTTTGTCAAACATCACAAAAGGAATATTTCTATTAATAATTTCCTTAATGTGTTCGTCAAAATTGGATTCATTCGATAGCGACATTATTATACCGTCTACACGCTTGTTGATCAAGAGTTCAACTTGTTTTCTTTCTAGTTCAATTGACTCGTTCGATTGAAGAATAATTACCAGATACCCATTTTTTTCAGCTTCATCGATAATTGCATTAATTACATTCGAGAAAAAATGATGCATTACTTCTGGAATTATCAATCCGATAGTTTTGGATTCTTTAGTTCTAAGATTTACGGCAAAACTATTAGGGGTATAATGCAAATCTTTAGCCAAATCAAGCACTGCCTTTTTAGTTTTTTCACTAACATCAGGATAGTTTTTTAAGGCCTTAGAGACAGTAGTTATTGAGATACCTAAGGTATTTGCAATTTCTTTAAGAGTAATTTCTTTCATGTAACGTTTAGTGCTTGACTTTTAAGAATTTTGTGTATGTTGTTATATATGAAGTAATTAATTCGTTTGAACTCCTATACTAATGTAAAGTATTTTTTGTAATTTTTTATGGATTAATTTGACAATTTTTAATAAAAAAACATAGTTATTTGGTTTATGCAGAACCTCTTTCCAAAAGTGAAGTCTGTAATTCGATAGTTTGAAAAGTTATGGGCTGTTTTTCTTTTTTTAATTGAATTTCTTCAAATAAAATCTCGGCAGCTTTTCTACCAATTTCAAAACCCGGCTGATCTACTGTAGAGAGTTTTGGTGTGGTGACTTCGCTTACAAACGAATTGCAGAAACCAAATACCGCAATTTGTTCAGGAACCGAGATGGCTATATCTTGCAAGGCTTTTAGGACTCCTACGGCAACCAAATCGGTTACGGTGAAAATGGCATCTAAATCGGGGTGCTCAGAACAAGCTATTTTAGCTGCTGCATAACCGTCTTCAAAATCTGAAAAATTATCACAAACATACACCAAGGATGCATCGTATGAAATTCCGTTGTCTTCTAATGCTTTTTTGTATCCCAAAAAACGATCAATTGCGTTTTGAGGCATATACGATCCTCGAAAATGAGCAATTTTTTTTCGCCCTTTTTTGATTAAATAATCTACCGCCTCATAAGCCGCTTTTCGATCATTAATGCTCACTTTGAAGCAATTGACTAGTTTGGCAATTTTATCGAACAGTACTAATGAAGTATTGTGTGCCAATACCTTTTTGATGTGGTCGAAATCACCGGTTTCATTTGATAATGAGATGATGATTCCATCGACTCTTTTGCTTAGCAATAAATCAATTTGTTTTTTTTCTAGTTCTAATTTTTCGTTTGAACGCAACACAATTACCAAATAGTCTCTTTTTTCAGCTTCTTCCAATACGCCTTTGAACACTTTAGAGAAAAAATGAAAATCAACGGTAGGGATAATAACACCAATGGTTTTTGATTCACTAGTTCTTAAGTTGACAGCAAAACTATTTGGGGTATAATTTAGCTCTTGGGCCAAATCAATTACAGCTTTCTTGGTTTTTTCACTAATGTCGGTATAGTTTTTTAGGGCTTTTGATACCGTAGTAGTGGAAATGCCGAGCTGTGCCGCTATTTGTTTAAGTGTTGCATTATTCATTTGAAAAATTGAATGGTTTGTCTAGAAGAATCAATGCTTTTAAACAAACATACAATTTATTAGTAGAAGATGATTTCTAAAATGTGATTTGTTTTGGTTTTTTTATGGGAAAAATGTTAAAAAAATTATTTAATTGCTATGATTGCTGCTTCATAGGGCAGTAATTTGTTGCTTTCAATGCTTTTTTGATTATAATTTGAAAGCAATATTTTTGCTCCTACAACAGAAATTGGAATTGAAAAAAGGGCTTCCTGTGATGTAAAGTTCAGCAAGACTACTATTTTCCGACCATTTAGTTCTCTTAAATAGGCATAAACTTTCTCATTTTCTTCGTCTAATAAAGTATAACTACCATAAATGAGTGTGGGCTCTTTTTTTCGTAATTGTATCAACGTTCTAAAATAATTTAAGGTTGAGTCAGTATCATTTTCTTGACTTTCGGCATTGATTGTTGTATGGTTAGGATGTACTTTTAGCCAAGGCTTCCCTTCGGTAAAACCAGCATTGGGTGATGCATTCCACTGAAATGGCGTTCTTGAATTTTCTCTTGAGGCTTGTTTTTGTTCTTCTAAAAAACCTTCTAAATCGCCATTCTGACTTTTGATAAACTCATATTTATTTATCGTATCTATATCATTATAATCGGATATGGAATCGAATCGAATATTGACCATTCCGAGTTCATCGCCTTGAAAATAATAGGCTGTACCTCGCATAGTCAACACAAATGTAGTTAGCATTTTGGAACAAATCGTTCTGAATTCACTACTGTCATTACCAAATTTACTCACCATTCTGGGTTGGTCGTGATTCGCCAAAAAGATGGAGAGCCAGCCTTTGGTTTTGAAGGCATCATCCCAGCGTGTGTAGAGTTTTTTGTAATTTACTATGCCGTAGTTCATAACGTGACTGCCAATTTCTACGCCTTCCAAATGATAGGCCATACTCAGTTCTTTTCGGTCAGGGTCTACAAAAAGTAGCGCTTCTTCTGGAGAGCCTCCAGCTCCTTCAGATACGGTCATCACATCATAATGTTGCAAGACTTCTCGATGCATTTCTTGAATGTAATCGTGCAAATGTGGTCCTCTCCCGTAATACTTCATAATTTCGGGAATGTTACCTAAAATATCATTTGGAAGTTCGGGAAATGAAGGGTCTTTTGAAATGAATTGAAAAGCATCCATCCTAAACCCATCGATGCCTTTATCGAGCCAAAAACGCATAATAGCATACAATTCCTCTCGTACTTTTGGATTGTTCCAATTTAAATCGGGTTGTTTTACGGAGAAGTAATGAAGATAATACGCATCGGTTGTTGCGTCATATTTCCAAGCATTGCTTTCAACGTCAAACCAACTCCATCGGTAAGGTGGCGTTCCTTTTTCGGCGGGCCACCAATAATAATAATCGCGATACGGATTGTCTCTTGATTTTCTGCTCTCTTGAAACCAAAAGTGTTCATCGCTACTATGATTGAATACCAAGTCCAAAATGAGTTTAATACCTCTTTCTTTTAGCCCTTTTAGGAGGATGTCAAAATCTTCCATAGTTCCGAAATCGGCTAGAATTGAGCGATAGTCACTCACATCATAGCCATTGTCATCATTTGGTGATTCGAAAATTGGGTTGAGCCAAATGGCGTCAATTCCTAGACTTTTTAGATAATCTAATTTTGAAATTATACCTTGTAAATCTCCAATACCATCCCCATTACTGTCCTTAAAACTTCTGGGATAAATTTGATAAATTACGGCTTCTTTCCACCATTTTGTGTCTAATGTTGGCGAAATTATTGCATTATTTAAAGTCATTGCTTTAATTTAAAGGTTTTTATGATGAGATATTTAATAGTATGTACCTATCTTTTTAATAGTTTAGTATTTATTGCAAATATTGATTTTATTCTTGAAACGGATGCATAAATTCATCGATTTCTTTTCGGGTTATTTTGGGGTTGGCTCCTTCTTGTGAAGCGACTAAGGCTCCTAATGCGCAGGCAAAATTCAAGGCTTCTTGAGGATTGTTCTCGGTGATTAAAACGCTAAGCAAGCCAGCCAAAAAGGAGTCTCCTGCGCCTACGGTATCGGCTACTGTGACTTGGTATCCGCTGTTGTAATACAGTTGATTATTGGTAAATAAAACGGCTCCGTGGCTACCTTTGGTCACGCAAATATTATTGGTGTTGGTTTTTTCGGCAATGAAGTGAATGTTTTGTTCTAACGAATGATAGGGAGAGTTCAAGAAATTGGCTATTTCGTATAGTTCGTCATCATTAAATTTGATGCAATCGGCTTCGAGCATTAATTCTAGAAGTAACTCTTTGTTGTAGAAAGGTGCTCGGAGATTGACGTCAAACACCTTGAATTTTGATAAAGCGATATAATTAAGAAGGCTTTGATGCGCAATTGCGTCACGACAGGCCAAACTGCCAAAAACAAGCACATCTGCTCCAATTACTGCAGTTTCTCCTTCTTGCGTATACTTGATTTTGTCCCAAGCTGCGGGATAATTGATGGTGTAGGTAGCTGAACCTTTTTCGTTTAGGTGCACTAAAACTTCGCCTGTTGGGTGAGCGCCGTTGATTTGGATGGTTTTGGTTGAAATGCCTGTTGGTATAAGGTAGTCAATTACTTCTTGTCCATTTGAATCTGCTCCAATGCAACTAATGATTTGCGTATTGATACCTAATGAAGCTAATCTAAGAGCAACATTTAAGGGTGCGCCTCCAATTTTTTTGTGCGTTGGAAAGATATCGAATAAGATTTCTCCAAAGCAAACTATGGATTTGGTGTTGGGTTGATTAATCATAAGCTTTCATTTTAGATTCAATTTCTTCAAGCGATAATCCTTTGGTTTCTGGCATCATAAAGAGTACAAAAACGAGTTGTAAGAGCATCATAAAGGCAAAAAAAGCAAAAATAGGCCAAGGATTTTCTTTGTAAATATCAATAACAATTGGTCCGACTAAGGTGATTAAAGCCGCAAAAATCCAGTGAATTCCTGTGCCAAAAGCTTGCCCATTGGCTCGAACGGTATTGGGGAAAATTTCGGAAATGAAAACCCAGATTACGGCTCCTTGTCCGATGGCGTGAGATGCAATAAAAAGCATAATAGACAGCAATAAAACTACTGAGCCTAGTTGCGAATAGAAAGCAAAAGCAACCATAGTCAAGCTTATAATGTAGCCTAACGAGCCAATTAACATAAGTTGTTTTCGACCTAAAACATCTATTAAACGCATTCCGATTAGGGTGAAAACCAAATTGGTCACGCCAATCAAAATGGAATTAAACAAGGATTCTTTGGCTCCTAATCCTGCCATTTCGAGAATTTCTGGGGCATAATAGAGTATGAAATTGATGCCTGATAATTGATTGAAAAAAGCCAATAGAAAAGCCAGAAGAATAGGAAATTTATACTTTTTAGAAAAGAAAGTATCTACTTTTGTGCTCGTTATTACGTCTTTTTTGATTTCATTAAAACTTTCTTTGGCCTGAGCTGGAGCATAAATCATTTCTAAAACAGCTAAACCCGCTTGGTCATCTTTTTTAGTAAGAATAAGCCATCGAGGACTTTCAGGAATTCTAATGACAATAACGCTGTAAATCAATGCTGGTAAAGCGACAATGCCAATCATCCAACGCCAATCGTTTTCACCGCTAAAACCTTCGAAAAAATAGTTTGAAAAAAAGGCAATCAGTATTCCGAATACGATGTTAAACTGAAATAATGTTCCCAATTTTCCACGGTTTTCTGGACTTGAAATTTCCGAAATATAGATGGGAGCGGCTACCGAAGAGGCGCCAACCCCAATTCCGCCAATGAATCTAAAAAAAGAAAAAACATAAGGATTGGGAGCCAATGCCGAGCCTAGTGCCGAAACCAAAAACAAGATACCTATCCAAAGCAGTGTTTTTTTTCTCCCCCATTTATCACACGGATAACCACCCAAAAGGGCACCTAATACAGTTCCCCAAAGTGCCATAGACATTATAAAAACACCGTGAAATAATGGAGTGGTATGCCATAATTCCTTTATAGGTAAATTGGCTCCAGAGATAACTACGGTATCAAAACCAAATAAAAATCCAGCTACTGCAACAGTAAGTGACCAGTTTCTAACGTTATTCATTCTTTGCTATTTTTTTTGGCCAAATACTGCTAATGCTACTAATGGTAAAATCATTCAGTTCTTGGTCTTCGGTTGATAAAATACTTAATTGAGTGTAGGGTTTTTGAGGGAAAATTTGCTCAGTGAAACTATACAATCCATCATTCAAGAAAAGCTCTATAGAGGACCAATCCAGAATGATTTGAAAATCGATTTTTTCGGTAACAAGTGCTGAAACGTTAGATTTATGAATGTCTTTCCCAAAGTTTTTTTCAAAGGCAACTTTTCCAGATTTTCGACGGTCAATGCTAAACGTTTTTGATTGGGAATTATAATGGAGCACTAAAGAATCTTTTACGTCATTGGAAAAAACCAATTGTAAGTCTTTGTTAGCTGCATTGAATCGGATTTCGGATTGGTTAAAAGTATCATACTTGAAAATAGTTTTTTGATTGGCTTTTAATTGGACTTTATTAGAGGTAAAGGCTGGTTTTTGTAGCTTTTTAAAAGCTGCAATAGGTTTGTTTTTCAGGATAAACTCTCCGTTTATTTTTGTCAGTTCAAGTGTTCTTGGCAGTGTCATAGCGCTTCTCCAATTTTTGGTAGGAGTATTTCTGGCATATAACCAATTGCTCATCCATCCTATGAATATTCTTTGGTTATTGGGAGCATCATTATAGGTAACTCCAGCATAATTATCAGTGCCAAAGTCAATCCACTTAGGTTCTTTTTGAGTGCTAGTAAATGTTTTTCCATCAAAATTTCCCACAAAATATTGAGTTCCCGAACCTCCATTTGGAGCACCAGGATTGATGCTTATAATTAAAACCCATTTTTCTTCTCTGTTGCCATTTACTTTTAATTTGAAGATATCTGGGCATTCCCAAACACCACCGTGGGCGCCATACTCTTTTCCAAATTCACTTTCTTTAGTCCAATTGATTAGGTTTTTTGAAGTGTAAAATTCTGCGTGGTCCCCAGCAACAAGTACCATATTCCAGATGTTGGTTTCTGAATTCCAAAATACCTTCGGGTCTCTAAAATCTTTTTTATCAGTGTTACTTATGATGGGATTTCGCTCGTATTTTTTCCAAGTTTCTCCTTCATCAAGGCTGTAAGCGAGCCCCTGTGATTGAGTGTTTATTTTACCTGCTTTTTCAAATGCCATATTATGATAAGTAAAAATGGCAACCATAGGCGGATGTTCTTTGGTTCCCAATCCTGAAGTGTTGTTGTAATCAATTACCGCACT
>JAGOFG010000094.1 GCA_017997335.1 Flavobacterium sp.
TAATGCGCTTCCAGCCAATTTTTTCCCAATCCAATTTCAACATCCAATGGAACTGCCATTTTGAAGGCATTCTCCATTTCGTGTTTGATTATGGGTTGTATTTTTTCGAGTTCAGAATGGTGAACATCAAAAACCAATTCGTCATGAACTTGTAATAACATTTTGGACTGCCAATTTTCATCCGTGAGTTTTTTATGAATATTAATCATAGCAATTTTGATGATATCGGCTGCGGAACCTTGTATAGGTGCATTGACTGCGTTTCGTTCTGCACCACCACGAACAATGGCGTTGGCTGAATTGATGTCTTTTAAATAACGTCTTCTGCCTGAAATGGTTTCTACATAGCCGTTTTCTCTGGCAAAATCAACCTGTTCTTGTATGAATGATTTTAATCTTGGATAGGTTTTGTAATAGGCTTCAATCAAATCAGCACTTTCTTTTCTAGATAAATTGGTTTGATTGCTTAATCCAAAAGCCGATACTCCATAGATAATTCCGAAGTTCACCGTTTTAGCATGACTACGTTGTTCTTTAGTTACTTCTTCTAAAGGAACATTGAATACTTTGGCGGCCGTACTTTTATGGATGTCTTCTTTGTTTTGAAAGGCTTTAATCATATTTTCTTCCCCACACAAAGCGGCGATAATGCGTAATTCAATCTGAGAATAATCCGCAGAAAGTAGCGTGTAATTTTCATCACGTGAGATAAATGCTTTTCTGATTTGTCGTCCTCTTTCAGTACGAATAGGAATGTTTTGAAGATTGGGATTATTAGAACTCAAACGCCCAGTTGCGGCAACGGTTTGCATATAATCGGTATGTACTCGTCCTGTTTTTTTGTCGACCTGATTGGGTAAGGCATCTATGTATGTACTTTGCAGTTTTACCATTTGACGCCATTCAAGTATATCGCGAACAATTTGGTGTTCATTGGCTAAGTAAGATAAAACTTCTTCACCAGTAGCATATTGTCCTGTTTTGGTCTTCTTTTGCTTAGCACCTCCAATTTTTAGCTTATCGAATAATATATCACCTAGCTGTTTTGGGGATGCCAAATTAAATTTCTCACCCGCTGTTTCATAAATTTGCTGTTCGAAGGTATCAATTTCTTTTTGCATATCAATCGACATGTTTTTTAGGAAATCAACATCCAAATTGATACCTTCTTTTTCCATATCAGCCAATACTTGTACTAATGGAATTTCGATCTCATCAAATAACTTTTTGGTGCCCACTTTTTCTAAAATTGGTTGAAAATGCTCCTTCAATTGAAAAGTGATATCAGCATCTTCGGTGGCATATTCTTTAATCGCTTCCAACTCTACTTGACGCATCGATAATTGGTTCTTTCCTTTTTTACCAATTAAGGTTTCGATAGATTTTGGGCTGTATTTTAGATAGGTTTCAGATAAAATATCCATATTGTGTCGCATATCTGGATTAATCAAATAATGCGCAATCATGGTATCAAACAGTTTTCCTTTGACTTGAATGTTATAATTAGATAAAATTTTCAAATCATATTTCATGTTTTGGCCAATTTTCTCAATGGTTTCATTTTCGAAAAAAGGGATGAATTTTTCAATTAATTCTTTAGCTTCATCTTGATTTTCGGGAAAAGGGACGTAAAATCCTTTGCCTTTCTCCCATGAAAAAGACAAACCAACAAGCTCGGCATTCAAAGCATCGATTCCTGTCGTTTCAGTGTCAAAGCATACAGAAGTTTGTTGTAATAAATTTTGAAGTAATAATTTTACTGGAAAATCTCCTTGAATGATTTGGTAGAAATGAGGAGTGTCTTCGAGTGTTTGGTAAAACTTATTTAAACCATTTTCGTTGCTATTCTCATCATCAGAGAATCCAAACAAATCCATTTGGTTTTCAGCGGTCTTTTTTGATGCTGTTTTTTTTGAAGCGACTGGATTCGTTTCATTTCCATCTCCATTTCCATCTATTTCGTCATATTCTTTTCCTGTGCCAAAAAGTTTGTCGAATTGTGTTTTCATTTGACGGAATTCCAATTCTTGAAACAAAGCATCTGTTTTTTCTACATCTGGTTTAGATAATTCATAATCCTCTGCGTCAAAAGTAACAGGACAATCGAGTAGGATAGTGGCTAGTTTTTTAGACAAAATACCTAATTCCTTGTTTGCTTCAATTTTTTCTTTCATCGCCCCTTTAAGTTGATGCGTATTGGCTAACAAGTTTTCTAAGGTGCCATATTCAGCCAAGAATTTCTTAGCTGTTTTTTCTCCAACTCCTGGTAGTCCTGGAATGTTATCTGCCGAGTCACCCATCATTCCCAAAAAGTCTATCACTTGTTCTGGTCGTTCAATTTCAAATTTGGCCAAAACCTCTGGAATTCCCCATATTTCAATATCATTCCCCATTCGAGCGGGTTTGTACATGAAAATATTTTCTGAGACCAATTGTGCAAAATCCTTATCGGGTGTAACCATAAATACTTGATAACCTTCTTTTTCAGCTTGTTTGGCTAAAGTTCCAATAAGGTCATCTGCCTCAAAACCTGCTTTTTCAATAATTGGAATATGCATTGCCTTTAACAATTCCTGAATGTAAGGAACTGCAATTTTTATTGCTTCGGGCGTTTCGTCACGATGGGCTTTATATTCTTGATACATTTCATAACGATAATCGCTTCCTCCTTTGTCAAATGCTACTGCCAAGTGATCGGGTTTTTCTCTTCGGATAACATCCATCAAAGAGTTCATAAATCCCATAATGGCCGAGGTATCCATTCCTTTGGAGTTGATTCTAGGATTTTTGATAAAAGCATAGTAGCCACGAAAAATTAGTGCGTAGGCATCTAAAAGGAAAAGTCGTTTTTGAGTAGACATGTATTTTGTATCTAAAATTTGAAAGGGTAAAAATAAACAAAGCAATTTGATTTTGTTCATTGCATATCTTCAAACTCCTGCTTTTGTTCAAAATAATTACTTCAAGGGTTTCGAAAGTAAAATATGAGCTAGCGTTGGATATTTTTTTTCTAAAACATAAGTTAAAAATTGAGTCAGACAAGTCATTGCGATTACTTTCTTTGTTAATTTGTGCTAAATTAAAAAACACATGATTTTTCGTTTACTCGTTTTTTTACTGGTTTTTGCTATAATAGAAACCTATGCTTTTCAGGCATTCAAAACTTTGGTAAAAAATAAAACTTTTTTATGGGCATATGCAGTACTTAGTTTAGTTCTGCTGTTATACATTATTTACGGATTTACTCAGTTTGATCGTTCAGTCGGACAAACACCGTCGTCTTTAAGAACAATGGGGTTAATGTTGTTGGTTTATGTTCCGAAAATTTTGATTACTCTTATTTTGTTAGGTGAAGATGTTTTTAGAATTTTAATTGGTGTTGTTAATCATTTTGTAGATTATAATAACGAAGCAACTTTTTTGCCTTCTCGAAGAAAATTTGTGAGTCAAGTTGGTCTAGGTTTGGCGGCAATTCCATTTTTATCATTGATTTATGGGATTTTTGAAGGTAAATACAATTTTAAAGTAATCAAGCAAGCAATTTTTTTTCCTGATTTACCAGATGCTTTCGACGGATTTACTATTACTCAAATATCGGATGTGCATAGTGGGAGTTTCGATAATCCAGATAAAATTGAATATGCAATCGATTTAATCAATCAACAAAAAACGGATTTGATATTGTTTACGGGTGATATTGTTAATACACATGCAAAAGAGATGCATCCTTGGATTACTACTTTTAACAAAATCGAAAACCATCCTTTTGGGAAATATGCTGTACTAGGAAATCATGATTATGGTGAGTATGTTACTTGGAAAACTAAAGAAGAGAAAGCTAAGAATTTTGAAGCAATCAAAGAGCTTTATGGTCAAATAGGATTTAATTTGTTGCTCAATGAGCATACCTTCATTGAAAAAGAGGGACAAAAGATTGCTTTAGTTGGTGTCGAAAATTGGGGACATAATTTCAAGCAAGCGGGTGATTTGGATAAAGCTGGAGCGGGATTGACAAAGAATGATTTTAAAATTCTTATGAGTCATGATCCTAGCCACTGGGAACATGTTGTAAAAAGCGATCCGAATCATTATCATCTAACATTATCAGGGCATACACATGGCATGCAGTTTGGTATAGAAATTCCGGGTTATTTTAAGTGGAGTTTAGCACAATATGTTTATAAACAATGGGCTGGATTATACGAGAATTTAGGTAGATACGTTTATGTTAACCGCGGTTTTGGATTTCATGCCTATCCTGGGAGAGTTGGTATTATGCCGGAAATAACTGTTATTCAACTAAAAAAAGGAGATAATAGAGCATAATTAGTTAAAAATGCTATATTTGTATCGTAATATCTCATTAAAAAGTATTATAAATTAAATATTTTGGTTTTATGTCAAAATTTGGAGAACTTATAAACGCTCAAGTTCCTGTGTTAATCGATTTTTACACAGATTGGAACGAATCTTCAGTTTCGATGCATCCAGTTATTAAAGATGTGGCTGCAGCACTTGGTGATAAAGCCAAGGTAATTCGGATTGATGTTGATAAAAATCAAGAATTAGCCGAAGTTTTGCGAATCAAAGGATTACCAACTCTAATGATTTATAAAGAAGGCGTGATGATGTGGAGGCAGTCTGGTGAACTAGATGCAAATACAATCATTGGTTTGGTTCAAGAACAAATATAGTTTTTGCTCTAAAAGTTCTTTGTTTTCTTAACGAATATATTAATGGATTTATATTTGAAACGATTAGGATATGGTTTCAAATATAAATCCATTTTGTTTTAAGTGTTGTATTGCTTTTGGGAGTGTATATTTTAGATTTTTTGATGCTTTTAAACTATCATGAAAGACAATGATACTTCCTGATTTTACCGAGGAAATTACATTTTTCAAGCATTTTTCAGGAGTAATTTGTGTATCAAAATCTGCACTAAGTACGTCCCACATAATTATTTTATACCCTAGCTTTTTGAGTTGTATTGCTTGTTTTCTTTTAATACGGCCATAAGGTGGTCGAAAAAGACACGGTTTTTTGTCTTGGTGCTTTTTAATTATAGTTTCGCATTGCTTGGTGTTCTCTAAATAATTTTCATCTAGGTTTTTCCAACCATTTAAATGATTCATTGTGTGATTGCCAATAATATGACCCTCCTGAACTAAGGAATTAAATATATTGGGTTGTGCTTCAATGTTTTTTCCAATACAAAAAAAAGTTGCTTTGATGTTCTCTTTCTTTAATAATTCAAGAACCCATTCAGTTACTCCGGGGGTTGGACCATCATCAAAGGTCAAATAAATACGATTTTCTTTATTAGGAATGTCCCATATATAATTAGAGAAATACCTTTTGATAATTGCATTTGTTTTAATCCAATAAAATGACATACTCTTGTTTTTTTCTACTTTAAAGATAAAAAAAATGTAGCATAAACTAGTTATGCTACATTTATTAAAAAGTGTTTTTTGTATTATTCTTTTTCTCTTCCGAATCTTTCGAAGATACTTACGTAGGTGTTGAATTGAGCTTTGTTTTTGTTATAAAACGTTACATCGCCACTTTCTTTCATTACTAATAGTAAGCTTCTGTATCGTTCGATATCTGTAATAATATCAATAGCTAGACTTGTTTGGTCTGATGGTGTTAAAGAACTATAGTATTTTAGGTTTTCTTTGTACTTCAAGATTAATTTTGAAAGTAAGTCTTGAGCTTTAGCATTTTCACCTAAATCATAATATCCTTTAGCAAAAGGCTCAAGAAGTGAGTAATATCCAAACTGCTCTAATGGCATCTTGTTCATAGCTAATGTTATGATGTTCTTAGCTTTTTCTTTTTTGCCTTCCAAAATCAGTTGATTCATTAATCTTGACAAATAAGAACGATAGGTAATGCTGTTTTTTCTGGTTTCTGGGTCGTGATAAATAGATAAACTCTCACTATTGCCCCAATCCCATTTCATAACATTAGCATACATTTTGTCCGTGTCAATTCCGCCCATTTCAAGAGGGCTTGCGTCTTTTGGTATTTCAGTTTTGATAGGAACTAGTTTGTAAGTCATTCCGTCTAATTGAAGATAGTTTTTCATCCACAAAAAGTCTTCGTCGTCATAAGCACCACCACTAAAATAAATAGGTCTTTTCCAATTGTTGTTAGCGATTAAGTCTAGCATCATTAAGCGGTTTTTGTATAATGCACGACCTTTTATGTCTATATCAATGTAGGGAACAATTGAATCGTATTGTTTAGGAGAAACAACATTGTTCTTAATAATTGATTCTTTATCAATGGTTAGTCTGATTTTGTTTGTAGGGTAAAAATGAATAGATTGACCATTTTCCATCTCTACAATCGATTTTGGGTTTTTGATAAAAGTAATTAGGTCTTTGATATCCCATCTGGTTTCGATTTTTGGGATGTGTGCTACATAGTCTAATTTATCACCAACATAGTCTTCATGGTTAAATGAAACGGGTATTGGTTCTGATTCGTATGCTTTTCTCTTCATTTGGTCTATGTACCAATCAGTCATGAATAGACTAGTATTTACTATTCGGATATCAGTTCTTACTTTTTCAATTTCTTGTGCATACCATAGAGGGAAAGTATCATTATCTCCTATGGTAAATAAAATGGCATTTTTATCGCATGAATTTAAGTACGCTTTAGCCATTGCAACTGCGGTGTATTTATTTGAGCGATCATGGTCGTCCCAGTTTTGAGAAGCCATTAAAACAGGTGCAGCAAGTAAACTACCGGCAATAAGTATTGGTCCAGCTATTTTTGGAGCTAAATATTTTTGTAAACTTTCATAAAGTGCATATACTCCAAATCCAATCCAAATGGCAAAAACATAGAATGAGCCAACTAAAGCATAATCTCTTTCTCTTGGTTCGAAAGGGCGCTCATTCAAATATATTTTTAGTGCAAAACCTGTAAATAAGAAAAGAACTAAAAGTACGTAAAAGCTTTTCAGGTCTTTGTTGGCATGATACATTAATCCAATTAAACCAAGTATGAATGGTAAAAAATAATAGGTGTTGCGTCCTTTATTATTCAAAACGTCTGAAGGCAAGTCATCTTGAGAGCCTAGATGTATTGCATCCATGAATTTTATTCCACTAATCCAGTTTCCATCTACATTATCATATTTTCCTTGCACATCGTTTTGTCTTCCAACAAAATTCCACATTAAATACCTCCAGTACATATAGCCAAATTGGTACTCAAACATAAAGCTAAAGTTGTCTACAGTTGTTGGTTTTTCGATGATTAGATAATCGCCATAACTTTTTAGAAATTTGATATAGCCGCTATTGTCTATTTGTTTTTGAGCGTATGCGGTTCTAAATTCAGTTACAATTTTTTCAATTTCATTACGAACTTGCGCTGTAGCTTTATTTAAATCTTCTTCACTTAATTGACTTGGGTCAATTCCATATTTCAATAAATCCTCTTCGTAAGGATAGTTAGGATTAAGTTTAAAAGCTGGCGGATTGGTAAAGTTGATGTAGTTTTCTATATGGTCTGTACTTCTCATACGTGGCAAAATAGTTTTGTGATTATCATCACTATTTTGTTCAGCATTCTTGAAGTTGTTTACAATAACATATTTTCCGCTTTTGTAATCTCTTTCGTAGTTGGGAGCTTTGTCTAAATAAGGGTTGTTTGGGTCAAGTCCTGCAAAAGCTTCGGTGTATTGTGAACCATAAAATAAAGGGCTTGCTCCATATTGTTCTCTATTGTAATATGCTAATACCTCTCTTGCATCCGAAGGTTTGTTTTCGTTAATAACAACATTTGCATTGGCTCTAATTGGCAACATCATCCAAGTAGAAAAGCCAATTAAAATAAATAAAATGCAAAGGATTATGGTATTGTAGAAAACAAGTCCTTTTTGGCGCGTATATTTTAATCCAAAATAAAAGAATAAAACAAATAAAAGAGCGACAAACAAAGTTCCTGAATCAAAAGGCAGCCCAAGAGAATTAACCATAAACACCTCGGTTTTTCCAAAGAAAGCCATGGTTAGAGGTAATAGTAATTTGAAAATGAATAGTAATATGGACACTACAATCACATTAGCTATTATGAAATTTTTGATTGTTACTTTTTCGTAATGTTTAAAATAGTATAAAAAGCCTATCGCTGGAATAGTAAGTAATGCCATAAAATGCACACCAAACGACAATCCTATAACAAGCGATATAATTAGTAGCCATTTATTTCCTTTTGGTTTATCCATGTCTTGCTCCCAGCGTAAACCTAGCCAAAACAACAATGCAATTAGCAAAGATGCCATCGCATAAACTTCTGCTTCTACAGCATTGTACCAAAAGCTATCAGAAAAGGTGTAGGCAAGTGCTCCAACAAATGAGCTACCTAAAATCACTATAGTGTTGTTGCGATTGATTTCAGATACACGTTCAATAATTTTTTTCAAAATCATTGAGCTAGACCAAAACATAAAAAGTATAGTAAAAGCACTCGAAAATACAGATAACATATTTACCATTAATGCAATGTGTTGGTTGTCTGTTGCAAACATTGCAAAAAAGGCACCCATCATCTGGAATAATGGAGCTCCAGGAGGATGGCCAACTTCTAGTTTTGCGGCAGTTGCTATATACTCACCACAATCCCAAAAACTCATGGTAGGTTCAACAGTAAGAGAGTAGGTAATTAAAGCAATTCCAAATGCAATCCAGCCTAAGATTGTATTCCATTTATTGAAATTAAATGTGGTGTTATTCATGAATATTTTGAGGTTTTGATTTCAATTACAAAGAAAATGTTTTTTTATTTAACGTAACAAGCATTAACATTATTTTCTGCAAAAGTAATTCGTGATTACAAGCTTCTGATAATTAGGTTGTTCGTTTTGTTTGATTGATTTTTTGAAAATTATTTTCATTTTTTTTGAATAAATTTGCCGAAAAAATTTGTGCAACTTAAAATTTGTACTAAATTTGCACTCGCTAAAACGCACTGCTGGTCTATGGTGTAATGGTAACACAACTGTTTTTGGTGCAGTCTTTCTAGGTTCGAGTCCTAGTAGACCAACAAAAAA
>JAGOFG010000274.1 GCA_017997335.1 Flavobacterium sp.
TTTACATTTTGGTTGTGTTAAAGATTTTTTCTTATTCCCAACAAACCAATGAATGGTAAATGATTGTGTGATTTCTGCCAATTCACAACATTCCTTGATGTATTCGTTGAATTTTTGTGATGAAATTGCAAATTCCAGTGATATTGACCACCTAATTTCAATTTAAAGTGACCACCCAATTTCGGTTTAAAGTGACCACCTTATTTCGGAGCAAATTGACCACCCCTTTTTTCCTTCAAAAACTACTTTTTTTTCATGCGTTTTTTTGTTGTTAAACTTGTTGATTCAAATGTAATAAAAATTAGTAATTTTTGCTGTTTCTTTTTTTTCGCATTGATTCTCCTTGAAGCTCAATTCGGTGAGATTGATGGATAAGTCGGTCTAAAATAGCATCTGCAATGGTTTTTTCACCAATAATGTCATACCAACCTTGAACTGGGATTTGCGAGGTTACAATGATAGAACCGTTGTTGTGACGGTCTTCTATGATTTCTAAAAGGGTAATTCGGTTCTGGCTGTCCAACGCTTGGAGCCCAAAATCATCCAAAATAAGTACATCTTGGCGCCCAATTTTGGTGAGTTCTCGTAGATAAGAACCGTCTGCTTTTGCCATTTTTAATTTTGCAAAAAGCTTCGAAGTATTGAAGTAATTTACCTTATAACCCTCTATACATGCTTGATAGCCCAATGCTGTTCCTAGATAACTTTTACCAACACCCGTGCTTCCTGTGATGAGGATGTTTTCGTTTTTTTCTACAAATTCGCATTCCGAGAGTCTCAATACAAGATTGCGATCCAGATTTCGGGACGTATCAAAATTTAAGGTTTCAATGCTGGATTGGTAATGGAATTTGGCATTTTTGATGCTTCTTTCAATGCGCCTATTGTGCCTTTCGTCCCATTCTGCATCAATGAGCATTGACACCAATTGATCCAGCGTGTAATGGTCGGTTTTACCACTTTCAATAGCGGTTTTAAAGGCGTTGTGCATACCGTGAAGCGTCATTTGCTTCATTTTGGTAAGGGTGTTTTCGTTCATAATTTTAAAATTTAATGGTTGATAATTGATAATTTTGCTAAACTTCTAACTTCTAGTTGTAATACTGTTTTCCACGAATGTTACTGTGCTCAGGAAGTTCTTGTGGAATTGGGTTTTCTTCTTGATTTTGGTCGTAATCTAAACCGTTTTCTAGTATTTTTTGAATGGATTTAAAACTGTAGGTCTCAAACTCTAAACCTCGTTTGCAAGCTTTGACGAGGCGCACTTTTCCTACTTTTTTTTCAAAATTTAAAATCCCTAAACAGCTTTTGTAGGCTTGTTCTGGATGGTTTCTGCTCTCGATGATATGCAGAATGTATTCTCCAACTGCTGTGTCAATGCTTTTCGCCCAATCCATGAAGCGTTCTGCACTCCATTCTGCTACAAAACGGTGCGTGCTTGCCAAATGTTCCGAAGTGGTGGTATATACGTAAGGTTTGTAATTGCGCTTGTGTAGTGCAATTCTGTTATATTTGTAATAAATTTCTACCGTAGAACTGGTGTACAATAGTTTTACTTTTTTCTTGATATAAGGATATGGAACACTGTAATAGTTCTTATCACGGCTTAAATGAACATGTCCGTTCTGCATTACCGTGGCAAAGGATTGGTATTTGATTTCAAAATAAGTAGCAGGAAGCGGTCGTAAGGTGGGCTTTTCATCTTCCAAAAAAAGATCCCTGCGAGAATAAGGGCGAGCGGTGAGTTTTCGACCATTATGGGCTTCTAGCAATTCATTTATTGCTTGGTTAATTTCTTCCAAGCTATAAAATGAAGCATCTTTCAAATTAGCATAAATTCTTCGGTACAAAATCTTCACAGCGCCTTCTACCAATGATTTGTCTCTCGGTTTGTAGGCTCTGGTTGGTAAAATGGTGGTGTCGTAATGTTCGGCTAAATCGGCTAACGTTTCGTTAATGGTAGGCTCGAAACGACTACTTTTAATGACGGCAGATTTTAAATTATCGGGAACTATTGCAGCTGGAACGCCCTGAAAATAACGCATTGCTCGTTCTACAGAACGTACAAAATCTTCCTTCTGTTGGCTCAGCGTGGCTTCCGCATACGTGTATTGACTTCCGCCTAATAGGGCTACAAAAAATTGTACTTCTTGGGATTCTCCATTCGTTTTGTCAATGATGGAAAGGGTTTTTCCTGCATAATCTACATACATTTTATCCCCACATTTGTGTTGCATATGCATCACTGGATTTACCCGATTGCTCCATATTCGGTAATGATGGCGGAACTGTGAGCTTTTGAAACCATCGGAATACAGCGCAATGTACGCTTCCCATAAATGATGAATGGTAACGCCTACTTTCTTCAGATCTCTTTCCATTTTTGGAAAATAATCATACAACACCTGTAGTTTGGGACTAACCGCATCTTCTTTGCCTTGTGAAAAAAGTAATTCCAACTCCGAATCGCTCTTTGCTAAAATTTCTTCTTTCGTTTTACCTGAAACTTCAAATAACGAGATATACTTCTTTACTGTGTTCCTAGATAGGGATAAATAAGTGCTTATAAACAACTTACTGTTCCCTTTGCCGTACAATTTAAGGACTTTTCTTATTTTACTCATGTCTGTTAAAGTGTTTGCCATAATTCGTTATTTTTTTAACGAATGTATGGGACAAACGACATGAAAAAAAATAGTGGTTTTTAGATCTATTTCCAACCTCAAAATCAGGTGGTCAATTTAATCCGAAATGAGCTGCTCACTTTGCTCCGAAAATGGTGGTCATTTTAAACCGAAATATGGTGGTCATTTTGACCGTTTTTTCC
>JAGOFG010000275.1 GCA_017997335.1 Flavobacterium sp.
GATAGGATTCCACCATCGAGTTCTTGAGTTGCTTATAATCCTCAAACGCCAAATTGCGCAATTCTACTTTTTTGATTTTCGTTTGCATAGGGTGTGGGGTTTTAGGGGGTTAGTGAATTGGTTTTTTTATGACACGGAATGTTGGGTTGAGGGAATTTTAGAATTGTGTCAAACAAACTAATTCTTTTAACATTATACAGAGGAGATATTAATCATTTTACTTAAAATTTCATCAGATTGGTGTTACTAGATTTTTTTATTTCCTTTTCTTAGATTTTCTTCTGCCCACAAAGGTTGAAGATTTGTATAATGAAAGCATTTGTTTTGGTCTTCAATTTTTGTTAAGTCAAAACTCGAACAAGGAATAATATGGTCAATATGCCAACCTCTAATTCCGTGATTTTTCCAATTCATTCCTTCTCTGAATTGATTTTCAATGTGAATCCGAGCATCTGTGATTGAACATCCCAATAATTCCAAAGTTTTTGCGGATTTTACACCTCTTTGATCATATATTGCTCTTCTTATTCTATGACTTAATAATATTTTTAATTTAAATTCGGGATCATTATTTAACCTTTTTACTTTTGCCGCATAACCTTTTTCTAAAAGAGTTTTTTTATTGCTTTTGTAATATTCTTTACTTCTTATTTTGCTTTTTTCTCGCTTTTCAATTAGTGATCGATTTCTGCACGGTATACAAATGTCCGATAAACCAAATTTTCCAACTTTTGAAGTTGTAAAATTTTCTCGTGATTTAAGTAATAAACATTTTTTACAGTTTTTAGATTCTATTTTTGAGTACTGTTCGAGTTGTCTTTTTCGCTTTTCAATTCGATATTCTCGACTTTGTTCCAGGATAGATTCTTTGTTCTGTTCGTAATATTCTTTTCCTCTTTTATTAAGTTCTACTTTATTTTCAGTGTACCAGTTATTTTTATAATTAGCATAATATTCAGTCTTTTTTGAGACTGCTTTTTTCTTACTTTCCGCTACTTTTTTAGAATTATTTTTTCGATAGCTCTCAATATATTCTTCGTTGCAAATTTTACAACTGCTATAAAGACCATCTGATTTATTTATATCTTGTGCAAACTCGCAACGTTTTTTTTCTTTATTACATTTTGTGCAAATTTTCACTTCAGGTAATTTATTATCCTGAAGTAATAATTTTGTCTGGATTATTCTTAATTCTGATTTCTTTTTTACACAAACTTTGCAAGTCGAATTTCTTCCATAAAGTCCATTTTTCTTTAAACTGAATGCGGTCAATTCTTTTTCTTGATTACAATATGTACAATTTCGGCTTTTCAAAATGTGTCGTAACTAATTAACAAACCCAAATATACTCAAAAAATTCCATTTACAAACGGTTACAAACAATTACAACCGAAAGTAAATGGGATGCAACCGACTAATTATCAATCGGCACCGCATCTTTGCCCTGTCGAAATGAAACAACGACCTTGTTGCTCATCCGACACGAACATTTTAATTATATGCCTAACTTTTAAATTTACACGCCATGAATGCAATGAAAAACAGAGTACAATTAATCGGTCACGTAGGAAACGAACCAGAAATCAAAACCTTCGACGGAGGTAAAAAACTAGCCAACCTTACTATCGCTACCAACGACACTTACCGCAACGACAAAGGCGACAAAGTAGAACAAACCGAATGGCACAAAGTAACTGCCTGGGGAAAAACGGCCGACATCATCGAGAAATACGTGACCAAAGGCAAGGAAGTAGCCATCGAAGGCAAACTCACCCATCGCAGTTACGAAGACAAGAACGGGGAAAAACGCTACATCACCGAAGTGATAGTGAATGAAATCCTTTTGATTGGCAAATAAAATCCGAGGCTATGAATGTACAAGTATTTTCCGTTCGGGTAGATGCTCCTCATTTGGCGCACGACCAGCAACAACTTAATGATTTTATCGCCTCGGTAGAATTGGTACAATCTGATACCCATTTCATAGAATCCGATGCTAGTTATTGGTCGGTTTTGTTGCACTATAAAGAGAAAATCAATCTTGCGCCTCGTGAAAAAGAGTCACTCACCGACTTAACCCAAGACCAAATCGATAGGTTTGAACACTTGAAAAAATGGCGCAACGAAAAAGCCAAAACTAATGATTTGAAACCATTTGTAATTTGTCACAACAGCCATCTGATTCAAATAGCGGTGCAACATCCCAAAACGAGTTCCGATTTTCAATGGATTAAAGGATTTGGAGAAAAACGAACGCAACACTATGCGGATGAAATCATACAACTATTAGAAAACATATATCTTAATCAGGAAGAATTAATTTAAAACATATAAGCCAATTGAGTTTTCTATAAGCACAGAATTTTTCAAAACCATAAAAGGCATTTAAGGACATAAAAGTTGAGTAAAAGCTTGAATGTTCTGAATGTCTTTTTGGTTTAATATTTTGTGCTTTGTGAAATTTGTGGTTAATTATTGGTCACGGATGTCGCGGATAAAACGGATGAAACGGATTTTCAATAGAACTTAAATGACCTTATATGCCTTATATGGTTTACTACTTTGCGAGCCTTGGGCTTGCTTTGTGAACTTTGTGGCTAATTATTGGCCACGGATGCCGCGGATAAAACGGATTTTCAATAGAACTTAAATGCCCTATATGGTTTACTACTTTGCGAACCTCGCGCTTCCTTTGTGAACTTTGTGGCTAATTATTGGCCACGGATGCCGCGGATAAAACGGATGAAACGAATTTTCAATAGAACTTAAATGACCTTATATGCCTTATATGGTTTACTACTTTGCGAGCCTTGGGCT
>JAGOFG010000276.1 GCA_017997335.1 Flavobacterium sp.
TAGATTTAACTAATATAGTTCCAAATATTTTTTTTCTTGGTAAGTTCCATAAAAACCATTCTAAGGATGTTATTTTCTGGTTTTTGCATAGAAGGGTCGTCATTCAATACTTTGAAAGCGTAATTTCTAGCCAAAAGCAATATGTCTTTGTCTTTGACCAAATCCGCAATTTGAAGGTTTAAAACGCCGCTTTGTTGGGTTCCCATTATATCTCCTGGTCCGCGTAATTTCAAGTCTACTTCGGCAATTTCAAATCCGTCGTTGCTATTGACCATAGTTTCCATTCTGATTTTACTATCGCTGGTCAGTTTGTAAGAAGTCATCAAGATGCAATAACTTTGGTCAGCTCCACGTCCCACACGACCACGCAATTGATGGAGTTGAGAGAGTCCAAAGCGTTCGGCACTTTCAATAATCATTACACTGGCATTCGGCACATTGACACCAACTTCAATTACAGTAGTGGCTACCATAATATTCGTTTTTCCTTCAGCAAAGCGTTTCATTTCGGCATCTTTTTCTGCGGGTTTCATTTTTCCGTGCAAAATCGAAATGGAATAGTCGGGTAGGGGGAAGTCTCTAGAAATACTCTCGTAACCATCCATCAAATCTTTGAAATCCATTTTTTCGGATTCCTGAATTAAAGGATACACAATATAAATTTGTCGTCCCAAAGCGATTTCATCACGAATGAATTTCCAAACTTTCAAACGGTTGGAGTCAAAACGATGTACAGTTTGAATGGGTTTTCGACCAGGAGGTAATTCATCAATAACCGAAACATCTAAATCGCCATACAAACTCATCGCCAAAGTTCTAGGAATAGGTGTAGCGGTCATCACTAACACGTGTGGAGGAATAGGCGCCCCTCCAACCTCCCCAGAAGGGAGGCTTTTCAAGATGGTGTTTATTTTATGGATTACTTGGTCAATGTTGGTAATGATTTCTTCATTAGTAAAACGGATCACTTTAAAACCAATTTCATTTAGAATTTGTGTTCTTAGTTCATCAGCTTCTTTTTGTTCTGAAGCATTGTGATATCCACCATCTACTTCAATGATTAGATTTTTTTCTAAACAAATAAAATCAGCAATAAACATATCGATTATATGTTGTCTTCTGAATTTATGGTTTAGATTTTTATTTCTTAAACATTCCCATAAAATAGCTTCAGCTTGGGTGCTTTGCCCTTTGTTTTTATTTTTTAAATCTTTTAATAAGGCATAGGTTGATGGTCGTGCCGTTTGATATTTTTTAAGTATGCTATTAGCTTCCTTCCTTTGGAAGGACTGAGGAAGGCTTCCTTTCATCCACAATTTAGACCTTTGTTCTACTCCAAAACGATGTTGCTCGTCGATTACAGCTAGGCCTAAATTTTGAAACTGCACTTTGTCTTCCAATAGCGCGTGAGTACCGATTAAGATTTGTAAACTTCCATTTTCGAGTTCTTCGTGAATGATTTTACGTGCTGCAGTTTTGGTAGAACCTGTTAGGATTTTAATGTTGATATTTAAGGTAGTGGCAAATTCTGAAAGTCCGATAAAATGTTGATTGGCCAAAATCTCTGTGGGAGCCATCAAACAAGCCTGAAAACCATTGTCTAAAGCCAAAAGCATACTCATAAAAGCTACAATCGTTTTGCCAGAACCCACATCTCCTTGCAACAAACGGTTCATTTGGGCATTGCTACCCATATCGGTTCGGATTTCTTTGATTACTCTTTTTTGTGCATTCGTCAAATCGAATGGCAGGTGATTTTGATAAAAATCGTTGAACAATTCTCCTACTTTTGAAAAGGGATGACCTTTGATTTTGTGTTTGCGAATCAAATTTTTGGTTATCAATTGCAACTGAATGTAGAATAACTCTTCAAACTTCAGACGGAATTGCGCTTTGGCTAGGGCTTCACTACTTTTTGGAAAGTGAATATTGAATAATGCAGCATTCTTTGGAATCAATTTCAATTCTTCAAGCAAATATTTCGGTAAAGTCTCGGTAAACAAGGCCTGTGTTTCCAAAAACAATTGCTGCATCATTTTGTTGATGACTCTGTTGCTAATCCCTCTGTTGGTCAAAGTTTCGGTAGATGGATACACGGGTTGCATAGCCGAACGCAAGCTTTGTTGGTGTTCAGCCAGTAACTCAATCTCAGGATGCGCTATACTGAACTGACTGCCGTATTGGGTACATTTCCCAAAAACAACACACATTTCATTGAGTTTTAAGCTCTCCTTAATCCATTTGTGACCTTGGAACCAATTCAAATCCATTTGTCCAGTCTCGTCAACGAAAGTAGCCACCAAACGTTTTTGATTTTTACCAAACTCCACCGTTTTGATGTGGATGATTTTACCAACAATCTGTACCTCGGCGGTGGTGCCTTGCAATTCATTGATTTTGTAATAACGTGTACGGTCAATGTAGCGATTGGGGTAAAAATTGACCAAATCTCCATACTTATGAATCCCTAATTCTTTGCGAAGCAATGTCCCACGAGTGGGACCAACGCCTTTTAAATATTCTATGGGAGTTTCTAGGAGGTTATTGGACATTTTTGAGTTGTTGTTTTTGATAAATTTTACGTTTACTCATTTAGGATTTCGCGTATCCGTTGTAGCTGTTCTTAAAAATATTTCTTAATTAGAATAGTACCATCATTCTTAAGGTTATACATTGTCGATTGTAAAATTTAACCCGTTGGGTGAAATTATTTTTTACCACATAGAATCATAGAATTTGTAGTTTTTTTAAGAGAAATAAATAGACGTTTTACTATTCACATAGCTCATCTATGTGAGAAATAGTGCTATTTCT
>JAGOFG010000095.1 GCA_017997335.1 Flavobacterium sp.
TTTTTATGATTAAAATCAAAAACATTAACTATGTTTATGTTTTTATATCTTCTAGTTTTACGTCAAATTTTAAAACCAAAAGAGATGAAACAATTTAATGTTTATTTAGGATTATTTTTTATGCTTTCCTTTTCTTCTATTCGTGCACAAGTTTCTCCCGAAACTGCATTGATTGCCTTGAAGGAAGGAAATAGTAGGTTTGTTGCAGGAAAGAGTATAAAGCCTCACCAAGATGTCAATAGAATTAAAGAATTAGCTACTGGACAAAAACCTTTTGCGGTTATTGTGGGGTGTTCTGATTCTAGAGTGCCTAGCGAAATTATTTTTGACCAAGGATTGGGAGATTTGTTTATTGTAAGAACCGCTGGTCAAGTTTCCTCTTATGCTTCATTTGGTAGTGTTGAATTTGCTAATGCGGTTTTGGGAGCCAAATTAATTGTGGTTTTAGGACATACCCAATGTGGTGCTGTAGCGGCAGCTTGTAAATTACCAGAAGTTCCAGGGCATATAGTAAGCTTAATCAATGCTATAAAGCCTGCTGCAAAATTGGCCAAACATCAGCACGGTGACGAGATTGAAAATGCAGTAAAGATTAACGTTGCGATGCAAGTGGAGCAATTGAAAAATTTAGAACCCGTTTTGACCAAGTCTACTAAGGATAATAGTACTATGGTTGTAGGCGCTGTGTATGATTTAAAAACGGGTAAAGTTGAATTTCTTCCTGAAAATTATTTAACTACCTTGAAGAGTTAAATTTTAAACAATTTGTTTTGAATAAAAAAAACTGCATTTCAATAGAGATGCAGTTTTTTGCTTTTAATATCGAAGTCTTACATAGACGTGCTTGATGCCTTTTTTGTCCGAATCTCTTTCGTCGATTTCGAGAATGTCGGTTAGTGATTTGAGCATTGGGGTAAGTTTGCTAAAGCCGTAACTTCTAGGGTCGAATTCGGGTTTGTTTTTGACGATTAGATTTCCCACATCGCCCAAAAATGCCCAGCCATCATCGTCGCTTATGGCATCTATAGCATCTTCAATAAGGTCAATAGTTGGGTTGTCTATTTTGATTGCCGTTTCTTTTTCTACTACTTTTTTGGTGTCAGATGGAGTGGTAGTGGTGGTGGCTTTTGGTTTTTTCTTTTTGGTAGCACCTTCTAAAACTTCTATGAACACGAAACGGTCACAGGCAACAATAAAGGCGTTTGGGGTTTTCTTTTCGCCAATGCCAATGACTTTCATACCTGATTCTCGTAACCGAATGGCGAGTCGGGTAAAATCGCTGTCGCTTGAAACGATACAAAATCCATCTACTTTGTCTGAGTACAACAAATCCATCGCATCGATAATCAAAGCGGAGTCGGAGGAATTTTTTCCCGTAGTGTAACTGTATTGTTGAATAGGTGTAATGGCGTGTTCTAATAAAACTGATTTCCAACCATTAGCATTGGGTTTTGTCCAATCAGCATAAATGCGTTTGGTGGTGGGAGTGCCGTATTTGGTGATTTCTTCCATCATACCTTTGATGTTGCTATACGGAACGTTGTCGGCGTCAATAAGGACGGCTAGTTTTAACTCTTTGGTGTTGTTTGACATTTTTGAAGCTTTGGTGTTCAAAGATACAAACTTTATGGTTAGCACTTTGCCTAGCCCTGATCGAAATGAAAAGCCTCTTGTGGCTCAACCGAATATTTTACTTGTACTAGCAGAGCGACTAAAAGAAGCTCCTGCTAGTGCTTTAGTAAAATACGGTTGAGTCATAAGAGCTTGTAATGTAGAGCAGGATTTTGCTACTAAAAATAATCCTCTTGAAAAGGCTATTTTTTTAAGTAAAATAAAAGGATTTTGGGAGTAATTATAAATTTTAAATATTTAATTTTGCGCCTTAATAAAAATGTAGTATTAAGTCATTATATTATGGTAAAAGATTTATTCGAAAGAATCCAAAACAATAAAGGTCCTTTAGGAAAATGGGCTTCTCAGGCAGAAGGTTATTTTGTTTTTCCAAAACTAGAAGGAGAATTGGGACCAAGAATGCAATTTCAAGGAAAAAATATATTGAACTGGAGTTTGAACGACTATTTAGGTTTGGCCAATCATCCAGAAGTGCGTCAGGCAGATACAGATGCGGCAATTCAGTTTGGTGCGGCTTACCCAATGGGTGCACGTATGATGAGCGGACACACAAAATATCACGAGCAATTGGAGCAAGAATTGGCTGCTTTTGTGATGAAAGAATCAGCTTATTTATTGAATTTTGGTTACCAAGGAATGGTGTCTATCATTGATGCTTTGGTGACTAAAAACGATATTATTGTGTATGACGTAGATTCACACGCTTGTATTATTGATGGGGTGCGTTTGCATATGGGTAAACGTTTTACTTACAAGCACAATGATTTAGAGAGTATGGAGAAAAACCTGCAACGTGCTACTAAAATGGCGACAGAAACAGGTGGAGGAATTTTGTTCATTACTGAAGGTGTTTTTGGAATGCGTGGACAACAAGGTAAATTGAAAGAAATTGTAGCCTTGAAAGAGAAATACAATTTCCGTTTATTGGTTGATGATGCACACGGTTTTGGAACGCTTGGAAAAACAGGTGCTGGAGCAGGTGAGGAGCAAGGTTGTCAAGACGGAATTGATGTGTATTTTTCTACGTTTGCAAAATCTATGGCAAATATTGGAGCTTTCGTAGCTGCTGATAAAGATGTAATAGATTATTTGAAATACAACTTGCGTTCTCAAATGTTTGCCAAAGCATTGCCAATGATTCAGACGATTGGTTCTTTAAAACGTTTACAGTTGTTACGTGAATCTTCTGCAATTAAAGATAAATTGTGGGAGAACGTAAATGCGTTACAAAACGGATTAAAAGAAAAAGGGTTCAATATTGGTGATACCAACACTTGTATTACTCCTGTTTACTTAGAAGGAAGTATTCCAGAAGCGATGGTGATGGTGAATGATTTAAGAGAAAACTACGGTATTTTCTTGTCGATTGTAGTTTATCCAGTAATCCCGAAAGGTATTATTTTATTGCGTATGATTCCAACGGCTTCTCATACTTTAGAAGATATTGCAGAAACCTTGGCGGCTTTCGAAGCGATTCGTGAGAAACTAGTTAACGGTACGTATAAAGAAATTGCAGCACGCACTACAGTAGATATGGAAGCTTAATTTTTTTAGGTTTTCACTTATATAGAAAATCCATTCGTTTTGGCGAATGGATTTTTTTTGTTTTACTGCGGTTTAAAACTGACCACAGAGGACTGAAAACTGACAACTCTTTTCTTAAAGAAGTTCTTTTCTAAAGGTTTTTCTTCTGCAATGAATGGTGGGGTTGAAGTTTTTCCATAGCAATTGAATAGCGAGATTGTCTGCTAATTCGGGTGTACGGATGCAGTTTTGAATGCCTTTTTCGGTGAAAGTTTTATGGTATTCTTTAAAAATTACCGCAGTAACTCCTTTATTTTGGTAGTCGGGATGTACACCAATTAAGTAAAAAAGAACGTCTTTGCTGTTTTTTCTTGCTTTTAATAAATGAAGAAATCCAAATGGAAATAATTTGCCTTTTGCTTTTTGAAGTGCTTTTGAAAAACTTGGCATTACTATGGCAAAAGCGACTAAATTTCCGTCTTTGTCTTCTACATATTTGATGTATTCTGGATTGATGAAGTTGATGTATTTGTTTTTGAAATATTCCTTTTGTATATCCGTAATCGCTACAAACGAGGAAAGTTTTGCATACGATTCATTGAATAAATCAAACATTTTGTCCACATAAGGAAGTACGTCTTTGGTTTTGGTGAAATTTATGGCTTTTAATTGGTATCGCTTTTTAATCAATTCCTGTGCTTTGTCGAACGTTTCTAGTTTTACATTCGAAAAAGGAAATTTGTTTTCTACATATTCTTTTTCGGTTACATAGCCTAATTTTTCAAAATGTTCTGCATAATATGGGTGATTGTACCAAGTAATCATCGTGCCAATTTCTTCAAAACCCTCGGTTAGCACGCCCACTTTGTCAAGATTAGAAAAACCCATCGGGCCTTCTACATAGTCTAAGTTGTTTTTGCGCCCCAGTTCATACACTTTTTCAAGTAGCGCTTGGGTTACTGTTATATCGTCAATAACATCAAACCAGCCAAAACGAACCTTTTTTTTCTGTTGATTATTAACTTCATCCCAATTGATGATAGTTGCGATTCTTCCAACAATTTCTTCGTTTCTTTTGGCGACAAAAAAATACGCTTCGGCATTTTCAAAAGCAGGATTTTTGGTCTTGTCAAAAGTTTCTAATTCATCTGCAATCAATGGCGGTACCCAATATTTGTTGTCTTTATATAGAGAAAATGGGAATTTGATAAACTCGGTGATTTCTTTTTTGCTTTTGGCTTCTTGAATCGTAATCATGGATTATAAAGTGTAAAGTGTAGGTGCGAATATAGCCAACTTTTGTCCATAAAAAAAGCCCAATTAAGGGCTTGTTTGTTAGTCGTATTTGGATTTTCTTTTTCTTTCTTGTTCTTGATTATCGGTAGCTTTTTTCTTTTTGTCTTCTTTTTTCATTTTTGCTATTCCGTTTTTGTAAAAACCATCATAGCGCCAAGAAACGCCAAATCCTCCATAGAGAAGAGTTGGAGTATCTTTGAAGTTAGTACTTATAGAAGCGTCTATTTGAAAGTTATTGTTCAGTAAATAAGCGGCGCCCCCTCTTACAATTGCATCGCTATAAAAGTCACTTTTGTATCCTTGATTTTCAATGAATCCTGACCATTTTTTACTAAAACCACGAGTTAAAGTAATCACATAACCATAAGTTGGATAATCGGTTCCAATGTAATCAGCAATAATATTGGTAACAAAAACCCATCTTCCGTCGCCAAAATGATTTTGTGTAATCAACATCACTTTTGGAGAAATGCTAGATTCTAATGTAAAGGCATAAGGATTTCCTTCGAAAACAAAATTGGCTCCAGCAAATAAAGAAACTGCGGGTAAGAACTGTCTCCAGTTAAAACGCTGATTGGCTTTCCAGCTGTAAAAATTGATTTTCTTCTCATAATTTTTAAATGGGTCATAAATTAAGTATTTTGCTCCTAAATTGGTCTGTTTGAAATTAGCTCGATTTGTGGTTGTGAGTTCAGTCTTTAGCTGATCATTTTGATATTGAATATCAGCAATAACTTCTAATCTTTCCAAAAATGCTCCCCAACGAATCGTGGCGTCAAGACCGAAGCCATTGACATCATAGTTCAATAAACTGTGATTGGATTGAATACCATAAACACCAGTTTCTAGTTGAATGACATGTTTGCCCACACCATAAGCCGACATGGTTTCTCCAGGGCGATTGGAGTTAATCTGATCGGTATATTGCCCGTAGTGAACAAAAGGGGTTAGAAATAAAGCGATTAAAAGAGTTTTTTTGATTGGGAACATAGTTATATTCTTTTGATTTAAAATAGTAACGCAACCAAATGTACTATATTTTATTATTTATTTAAGATTAGGATTTTAAATTTGACCATTTGATTTACTAATTTTGGAAAAATTTTTAGATATGCAACTAGCTTCATTTAGTGGATTTGTAAAAACATTGTTTTACATGATTATGTTTTACTATGTTTTTAAATTTTTGGCTAAACTTTTTTTGCCGATTTTAGTTAAAAAAGCGGTAGAGAAAGCCAGTGAAAATTTTCAGCAGCAACAACAATATGCGCAGCAGCAATATACACAGCAACAATATTCCCAAAATAATAGAAGATACAATAATCAAGACGAGATTATTGTAGATACGGCTCGCTCCAAAAACCCAAAAGAAACCAAAAAAGTGGGAGAATATGTGGATTACGAAGAAATAGATTAAATTTGTGCGCTGAAGCCCATTTTTTAATCTAATTCAAATCTGAATCCATTGAAAGTTATAAATAAATTTTACCCGCACGCATTAGCTATTTTAGGTTTTGTAGTTATTTCTTTAATTTATTTTTATCCTGTTCTACAAGGAAAACAAATCTTCCAGTCCGATATCGCTCAGTTTACTGGGATGGCCAAAGAGCAAAACGACTTTAGAGCCATCGAACATCAAGAACCTTATTGGACAAATTCTGCTTTCGGTGGAATGCCTACTTATCAATTAGGCGCAAAATATCCTCACGATTATATTGGTGCTCTAGATGATGCTATCCGATTCTTACCTCGACCAGCCGATTATTTATTCTTATACTTTCTAGGGTTTTATGGTCTTTTATTGGTTTTAAAAATCGACCCGCTTAAGGCTTTTTTTGGTGCGATTGCCTTTGGTTTTTCTACATATTTGATTATTATTTTAGGAGTGGGGCACAATGCCAAAGCCCACGCTATTGGGTATATGCCTATGGTAATTGCAGGTTTTATACTTGTTTTTCAGCGTAAATATATTCTAGGTGGCTTGGTTACTTTATTTGCTACAGCATTAGAAATTAATGCAAATCACTTTCAAATGACCTATTATTTGTTGTTGTTATTGTTGATTTTGGTGGGTTATTATTCATATCAAGCCATCAAAGAAAAACAATATAAGGATCTTGGTAAAAGCTTTGGAATATTGGCTATTGCTGGAATATTAGCCATTGGAGCCAATGCTACCAATTTACTAGCTACTTCTGAATATGCTGCTTTTAGTACTCGTGGGAAAAGTGAATTGACGTTTAATCCAGACGGTTCAAAGAAAACGGAAGACATCGCCTTGTCTCGCGAATACATTACAGAATACAGTTATGGTATTATGGAGAGTTTCAATTTGATTGCTCCAAGACTCTTTGGTGGTTCGAATAGTGAAGCTCTTGGGAAAGACAGTGCTATGTTTGAATTTATGGTGGGTCAAGGTGTTCCTGAAGATCAAGCTGCCGATTTTGCTAATGGATTGCCAACATATTGGGGTGATCAGCCGATAGTGGCTGCTCCAGCATATATTGGAGTTGTGGTTTTCTTTTTGGCGGTTTTAGCATTGTTTATTGATAAAAGAAAAATTAAATATGTATTCTTTGGAGGCGCTATGTTTGCGTTAGTCTTGTCTTGGGGAAAAAACTTTTCTTTATTGACAGATTTCTTCATTGATTACATTCCGATGTATGATAAGTTTAGAGCCGTTTCGTCTATTCAGGTCATTCTGGAATTATGTTTCCCAGTATTAGCCATTATGGGATTACAATCCTTTTTTATTCTAGAAAAGCCACAACAAACTAAAGGAATTTTGCACACTGTACTATTTGGTTTAGGTGTTATGATAATTTTATTTGTGAGTAAAGGTGCTTGGAGTTATGCTGGTAGCAATGATGGATTGTATTTGCAAAACTATGGTCCGGGATTTGTAGACGCATTAAAAGCAGATCGTATGAGTTTGTATACTGCCGATTTGTTGCGTTCTACCTTTTTTATAGTCGTTATCGCTGCGGTTTTATGGTTGTATACCCAAAAGCGTTTGGCACAAAACACAGCCATAATTTTGGTTGGAATTTTGATGATTTTTGATCTTTTCTTCGTGGATAAAAAATATGTTTCAGGAAAAGATTTTATGAATGGTAGAGAAGTGGCAGCTCCATTTCAAGAAACTCCTGCTGATATTCAAATTTTGAGAGACCCTTCTAATTACAGAGTTTTTGAGGTAAGCGGGAATCTATCAAGCGCAAGAGCTTCTTATTTTCATAAATCTTTGGGAGGTTATCACGCGGCTAAGCCTAGAAGAATTCAGCAGTTATTCGATTATCAAATCGCTAAAAATAATATTGAGGTTTTAGATTTTTTAAATGTAAAATACATCATTCAGACCGATAAAGAAGGCAAAGAATTCCCAACCGTTAATCCTAATGCCAATGGCAACGCTTGGTTTGTAAGTCAAATAAAAACAGTTTCTTCTGCCGATGAAGAAATGAAAGCTTTGGATAAATTCGATTCTAAAAACGTAGCAATTGTCAATACAAAAGAGTTTACCATTCAAAATAAAAACTTTGTAAAAGATGCTTCAGCGGTAATTACTTTGGAAGCTTACAAACCGAATCATCTAACGTATACTTCAACTAATACTAATGCTGGTTTAGCGGTGTTTTCTGAAATGTACTATGCTAAAGGTTGGAAAGCTTACGTTGATGGTAAAGAAACGCCAATTTACAGAGCGGATTATGTATTGAGGGCCATTGAAATTCCAGCGGGGAAACACCAAGTGGAATTCAAATTCGAGCCACAAGTGGTTCAAACAGGAAGTCTCATAGCCTTGGTTAGTTCTATTGGAATGCTATTGCTTTTGGTAGGAGGGATATATATAGAGCGAAAAAAAATCAAGAAAATAGAGTAAAGAAAGAGATGAAATCTAAAGCTAAAATTGATGCAAAAAAGGTTGAATTGCAAAAAATATATTTGGAGCGATTGGAACGATTTATGTCATTAGTTGAACTTTCATATGTTTTAAAACACTCACCACGAGTGATACAGAAAAAATAATGCTTCCAGAAATTGTAAATATTTGGACAATATTTAACGAAAAAAATGTTCGTTATCTAACTATTGGAGGTCTTGCTGTAAATATTTATGGCTATACAAGAAACACTGGTGATATTGATATATTATTAGAAGATACTACTGAAAACAGAATCAACCTAAGAGCCGCTTTTAAACAAATTGGAATAGGAGACTTTCCTCAAATTGAAACGATGCAATTTGTAGCAGGATATACAGATTTTACAATTTCTTATGATTTACGTTTGGATGTAATGACATCAATTAAGGGATTGGAAAATGCAAATTTTGATGAACTACTTCAAAATGCAACAATTGTTTACTTGAACGAAGTTCCTGTGTATTTCATTGATTATGATAGTTTGATACTGGCCAAAAAAGCGACCAATCGATTAAAGGATCAATTGGATATTGAGGAATTAAATAAATTGAATAACAAATAACTTGAAGAAAGATATCAAAAAACTCTTAATCATCACTTATTATTGGCC
>JAGOFG010000277.1 GCA_017997335.1 Flavobacterium sp.
GCAGAGAGGAAGGGATTCGAACCCTCGATACAGTTACCCATATACTAGCTTTCCAGGCTAGCTCCTTCAACCACTCGGACACCTCTCTAATTGGGATTGCAAATAACATAAAAAAAAATGAGTTAGAAAAGGAAAAAGTAATTATTATCCCATTTCTCCTCGTATTGCATTTTCGAAGGTATTTTTAAAATCAGTAGCTGGAATATTTAATCCCAAAAGATGCATTAACTTAGTAATGGCTGCCTCTGTGGTACAGTCTTTTCCTGAAATAACACCAATCTTTTTCAGCTCTGAACTCGTTTCGTATTTCCCCATATTGACACTTCCGCCAGAACATTGCGTAACGTTTACAATATGAATGCCCGAAATAATAGCTTTTTGTAGTAACTCAATAAACCATTCCTCTGTGGGCGCATTTCCAGAACCATAAGTCTCCAGAACAATACCTTTTAAATCAGGAATATGCACTAGTGTTTTCAATACTTTTTGATTGATACCCGGAAACATTTTTATAATCACCACATTGTTATCAAACACCTTATGAACTCGCAAAGGTTGGTTTTCATCCAAAGGTAATAGTAAATCTTTGTTGACTTTTAAATGCACACCTGATTCAATTAAGAAAGGATAATTAGGTGAAGTGAATGCATTAAAATGCTCAGCACTAATCTTCGTTGTGCGATTACCACGGTACAATTTGTATTCAAAATACAAACCGACTTCTGTAATCACGGGTTTACCGTTTTCTTGCAAGGATGCAATTTGTATGGCAGTAATCAGGTTTTCTTTAGCATCGGTTCTCAAATCTCCAATAGGCAATTGAGAGCCTGTAAAAATCACTGGTTTTCCTAAATTCTCTAACATAAAACTCAAGGCAGAGGCAGAATACGACATCGTATCTGAACCGTGTAATACCACAAAACCATCAAACGCTGTGTAATTTTGCTCAATCACTTCGGCAATTGCCACCCAACTTTTTGGACTAATGTTCGAGGAATCGATAGGGTTTTCAAAAGAAATAGTTTCAATAGCACAATCCAATAATTTCAATTCTGGAACGCGTTGCAAAAGCTTACTAAAATTGAAGGCCTTGAGCGCTCCCGTCTCAAAATCCTTTTGCATACCAATCGTTCCACCGGTATAAATCAAAAGTATTTTGGTATTAGAGTGCATCCGTATATTTTAATTTATTAACTACTGGATTTGAATACATTGATAAAAAGCCCTCTAAAAGAACTGGATTATCGTGGTCGATTCGCATTTCTAAACGACGCTCGAATAACGATTTCTCATTCTCCGTGTACAAATGTGAATATTGATTCGTTTTATGTAAAATATCGTAGGCTATAAAATTGGTTGGCCATAACTTATAGTTCGTCAAAATCGCATCATCAATGGCTTGTGCTAAGGCTAAAACTTGCTTGTTGGCATTTTCCTCATTGGCAACAATAGTATCAATTTCGGAATCAATAACTTTTCCAATGTGAATATGAATGCGCTTTTTTTGCCCTAAAACGCCGCTTAAAATGTTTTGAAAATCTTCGTTTTTCTCTTTAACATAGATTTCATTATTCGCTTCCGCCATCAATTGTGGCATTTTTAGCACATCGGTTGGGTCGTATTCATAGGAAATAGAAACAGGAACAATTTTAATTTTCTTAAAATACTCCATCACGTTTTTATCCTCCGAAGCCATCCCCAACATTTTCAAAACCCCAGGATTGGTGGCATCATTTCCGTCTTTGGTTCGTCCTTCGCGTTGTGCAATCCAAACCGAACGATTTTCGTGCAACAACAACTGCTTGATATATTCAGAAAGTAACTTAGAACTTTGCAGCATTTCTCTTGGCGAAAGCCCACGAAGTACCAAGAAATTTCTATTGAGTTTGGCTAATATTTTTAGGAAAGATTTCTTAACCAAATTATCTCCAATGGCCGAAGCCGTCATCACCAATCCGTGTTCGAACAAAGTAGCGTTGAGCAAGGTGGTGTCTAATAAAATATCTCGGTGATTGGAAATAAATAAATACGAAGTGTTTTTTTCTAAATGCTCAAATCCAGATGTGGTCAATCCTTCAGAGCTTTTCTCTAAAATTTTGCGTACCGATTGATAGATAAAATTGCACTGAAAATCACGAATTGAGTGGGTTCGCTTGAGTTGTTCTTTCCAAACCTCATCTGCTACATCAGGGAAAGAAAAATTCATTAATGCTTTCATCATCGGATGCTGAATCACATCGGATAGCGCATCGTTTACTTCGGTATCATAAAATGGCCGAATGGAGTCAAATTTTTGCATTTTGATTTTCATTTTTAATGGGAACAAAAGAACAAAAAAAAACGGAAACTTAAGGTACTTTTCGTCTTAAATCCCAAATACCCGTTTCGAATTTTCTGTTGTAATCTGAGCAATTTCGGATACACTTAAGTTGTAAATTGCAGCCAACTTTGCCGCTACATTCACCACATAACTGCTTTCGTTTCGCTTGCCGCGAAAGGGAATCGGAGCCAAATAAGGCGAGTCGGTTTCGAGGACGATGTGTTGCAAATCAATGCGATCTAGGAACTGGTCAATTTTTCCGTTCTTAAACGTTACTACACCCCCAATTCCTAACAACATATTATAAGAAATAGCCTGAAGTGCTTGCTCATAGGTTCCCGAAAAACAGTGGAATATTCCAAACAATTCTGGACTTTTCTCTTCTTCAAGAATTTCAAAAATTTCATCAAAAGCCTCACGACAGTGAATCACGATGGGCAATTTATACTGCTTTGCCCACTGAATCTGTTG
>JAGOFG010000096.1 GCA_017997335.1 Flavobacterium sp.
TAAAGATATTTTTTGAAGTTTACAATGAGTTAGGATACGGTTTTCTAGAAAGAGTGTATCAAAATGCTTTGTATTATGAACTTAAAGCAAATGGATTTCACGTAGAAGCTCAAAAGAAAATCAAAGTTTATTATAAAGAGATTGAAGTTGGGGATTATTTTGCCGACATTATTGTAAATGATTTAGTAATTTTAGAATTAAAAGCGCAAGATTATTTGGTTGAAGCAAATGAATTTCAAATACTAAATTATTTAAAAGCAACTTCTTGTGAAGTTGGATTACTTTTAAACTTTGGTAAAAAACCAGAATTCATTAGAAAAGTATATCAAAATAATAGAAAATAAAACTTCATAAATCTGAAAAATCCGCGGCATCAGCGTTCAAAAACATACACAAAACACAAAAAATGGATTTACAAGACCAATTAAAACATCTTTTTCCAGATTATCAACCTCTTCCAGACGAACCCGTTGAGGAAGTAGCACACGAATTGTACGTGCAAAAAGAACCGATGATTTGCAAATACGAAAAACGAAAAGGCAAAGCCACCACCATTATAGAAGGCTATGAAGGAACCGATGAAGATTTCAAAATTTTAGCCAAAGAAATAAAAACAAAATTGAGTGTTGGCGGTACTTTCAAAGAAGGAGCAATTATCATTCAAGGGGATTACCGCGATAAAATTATGGCCCTTTTAAAAGAGAAAGGCTTTAAAACAAAAAGAGTTGGAGGGTAAATAGTAAGTGTTCAGTATGCAGCTTTTAGTATTCAGTTTAACAGATAAAAAACACAAAAGCACGTACTTTTAGTCCTCAGAATGCAGGCTTTAATACTCAGTTTAACAACATTAAACGATTAAAGCTCAAACAATTTAAACATAGGTTATGATAAAAGATTCCGAATTAATACTCAACCCTGATGGTAGTGTCTATCATCTTAACTTAAAGCCAGAACAAATTGCAACTACAATTCTGTTTGTGGGTGATCAAGATCGTGTAGAAAAAATCACTAAGCACTTTGATGCTATTGAGTTTACCGTTCAAAAAAGAGAATTCAAAACGCAAACCGGAACCTATAAAGGCAAGCGAATTAGTGTAATTTCTACTGGAATTGGTCCAGATAATATAGATATTGTACTCAACGAACTAGACGCTTTAGTCAATATCGATTTAAAAACTAGAAAGGTAAAAGACACGCTAACCACATTGAGAATCATCAGAATTGGAACTTCAGGTTCTCTGCAAGCAGATATTCCTGTAGATCATTTTGTGATGGCGCAATACGGACTAGGATTAGACAATATGCTTCGCTCCTATTTGATTGATTCAATTTCTGAAACTCGTTTGGAAAAAGCCTTTATCGAACATACCCACTGGGATTTAAAAAAAGGAACACCTTATGTTATTGGTTGTTCCACTGAGTTGGAGCAATTAATTGAAAGTGAACAAATTCATAAAGGAATTACGGCAACGGCTGGTGGTTTTTATGGTCCACAAGGACGTGTGTTGCGTTTAGGAATTCAAGATTCAGCATTGAATTCTAAAATGGATTCCTTTAGTTTTGAAGGGCATCGCATTACCAATCTAGAAATGGAAACCAGTGCTATTTATGGACTCGGTAAATTACTAGGACATCATTGCTTATCTATGAATGCCATCATTGCCAACCGCGCGAACGGAACTTTTAGCCAAGATCCTTATAAAGCTGTAGACGAACTTATTTTGTATACGCTCAATAAACTAGCCCAATAATTACCACAAATGGATGTACTTCTCGAAACTGACCGATTAATTCTTCGCCCATTTACGCTTGACGATGCCGAAGTCATGTTTATTATGGATTCCAATCCTAATGTTCATAAATATTTATGGAACAAACCCGTTCAAAATATTACAGAAATCTATCCGGTGATTGAATCGCTTCAAAAACAGTATGCAACCAATAAAATTGGCCGCTTTGCTACTTTTTTAAAAGAAGACGGACAATTCATCGGTTGGACAGGTATTAAGTTCATCAACGACCATATAGAAAACGGAAATACTAATTTTTACGATTACGGATACCGTTTGGAAGAACGCTTTTGGAACAAGGGCTACGCCACGGAAGCCACAAAATTTTGGCTGGAGTATGGTTTTAATCAAATGCAAATACAAGAAATGAATGCTTACACACACGCTCAAAATGGTGCTTCCAATCATATTTTAAGCAAATGTGGGATGCAATTTGTAGAAGAATATACGGCTGAAGATGGCATCAATTGGAAATGGTGGCAACTATTTAATCCAAATCAAAAATAAATGACAACAATACGAATAGCTGGTGTTCCAGAACATTTTAATTTACCTTGGCATTTAGCCATTGAGAATGGAGATTTTAAAAAAGAAGCTATCGATTTGCAATGGACGGATGTTCCAGAAGGCACCGGTAAAATGTGTCAAATGCTTCGCGATGGAAGTACGGATATTGCTATTATTTTAACCGAAGGTATCGTAAAAGATATTACCGTAGGCAATCCTTCAAAAATCGTTCAAGTGTATGTTGAAACTCCTTTGATTTGGGGAATTCATGTCGCAGCACAGTCTAAATACGAGAACTTGGCGCAACTTGAAGGTACGAAAGCTGCCATTTCAAGAATAGGTTCTGGTTCCCAATTAATGGCTTATGTCAATGCAGGTAATCAAAAATGGGACGCTAATTCCTTGTCATTTGAAATTGTCAATACGATTGATGGTGCCGTTACTGCTTTGACTGAAGGTACTGCTGATTACTTTATGTGGGAACGATTCATGACACAACCTCTTGTAGACAAAGGAATTTTTAGGAGAATAGCTGATTGCCCCACACCTTGGCCTTGTTTTGTTGTTGCTGTTCGAGAAGAAATTCTAAATCAAAACCCTGAAATAATTACAAAAATACTTGAAGTAATTAACTCCAACACTTTAAATTTTAAATCATTACCCAATATCATTAAAAAGCTAGCAGTACGTTTTCATCAAAAAGAAGAAGACCTCGAAAAATGGCTAGCTTTAACCGAATGGTCACAAAATCAATTAAGTGAAAATGTGTTAAACAATGTCCAAAATCAATTGTTAGAACTCGGAATTATTGATAAAAAAAGTACATTTGCTGAAATAGTAAAAGTGGTATAATCGTACTCCTTTTTTAAGATATGATAGACCCAAAAAAAATTGATTTAAATAAGCTAAAAACCCAACTTCAAGTCAAGAAACCTTGGGACATTATTATTATATCTTTTTTGAACTTGGTCATCACCTTCCCTATTTTTATCATTATTCATCACAATGTTATTGATTTCAATTGGCCTTTTAATTTAGACCGAATTCTTATATTCTTGTTGGTCTTCATTGTTATTCATTTCGTTCTTAACGCTATGAGAACCTTTATGATGATTGCCATTCTCATTTATTTTTTTGTTCTTATTTATGGCAGCATTTTTGGAAATTATGGCTTTAACAGTGTCGTTGAAGATTACAATTCAATGGTCTATACTATGTCTGACAGTCCTTACCCTCAAGATATTATCATTGCCAAACTGCTTCCCTTTCCTAATAAATCTAAAATTTTGAGCGCCATTGAATATCAAAATCCAAAAGTTAGGAATTTTGCCATTATGGCTACTACAAAGCACTTTCGAAATCTAAAAGGATATAGCGATTACAGAACTATTATTCAGTGTTTTGCAGTTTTCAAGGAAATTAATTCGCGTTGGAATTACGTTCACGACCCTAAAGAAGGCGATTATATTGCTACAGCAACAGAATCTTTGATGTATTTCTCTGGCGATTGTGATGACCATTCCATTCTTATGGCAGCTTGTGTTAGAGCAATTGGAGGTACTCCAAGATTAATTCATACCAAAGGACACATTTATCCCGAAATATTAATTGGTTCTATGGAAGATTTGGAAAAAGTGAATTATTTAATCAAAAATGAATTATTCCCAAGGGAAAGCGCCAACAAACAATTACATTATCATATTGATGAACGCGGACAAGTATGGATGAACTTGGATTATACAGCTAAATATCCCGGAGGACCTTTCTTGTTTGAGGAAATTTTAGGAGCGTTAACCTTAAACTAGATTATTGCTTACTTTTTTGATACAATTGTCGACCGAGTTCTGCTAAAAAAGGAAATCCAATCGAATCGTATTCGTAAATTCCATCATTAAATATTTTGTCTTTATTTACCAAAATAGTGGCCGATACTAAAAACTCAATGTTGTTCTTCGAATCAACGATATACGCACAATCTGTAAGTGTTCCGTAGGCTTCACCAACTTTGTTGTAAATTTTAATGTAATCAGGAATAGGTTCTTTCGTATCACCAAACATAAAAAACTTACAATACCCATCAAAATATTCTTTTGGGTCATAACCTGCATTTCTTGGCAAGTTTTGCATCGAAAATAATATAAATTCTCTGCTTTTTTCTGACAGCTTGAATCGCTCTTTTTCCTCAAAAGCTTCCGGAAAGACAATTCTTTTCAGTGTATTATGCAATGTCTCTAAAGGGTAATAGTTTTTTGATGAAAAATCGAATGGTTTTTGAATGATTTCCTCACCATCTAAATACCCCTTTCCTTTTTGAATTCCTTTTAACTTCAAGGGAACAAATGCTTTTGTTTGAGTTGATGGAAATTTCATAACTGTACCATCGTCTTTATATAAAGTGATAGGTTGTATTACTCTACTACCAGAATTTGGAGTCGATAATCGATGAGTGATTCTAAATGGTGACAAACCCTTATTTTTCATACCATTGTTCAAATCATCAAAGCCAATAAATTCAAATAAATGATTACTGGCCTCATTATCACTTACCGCAAACAACTTTGAAACTTCTTCTGAAACTTTCCACTGGGTTGCTTCATCACCAATGGAAAATGTAGAATTTACAGAAGTATTTGGAATGGCATCTAACTTCTCTAAAGCCATAACTGCAATAGGAAATTTAACCGTGCTGGCAGGATAGAAATATTGATTTGCATCTACATTATACTTAAAATCAATAAAAGAAACCTTTCCGTTAGCAGCTCGTTTAATTTGAGAATAAATGATTTGAACCTCATACTCTTCAGGATTTTGAATTACTTGATGAATAATCCCTTTCGGTGTTTTTAAGGTTTCTCTTAATGGATTGTTTCGCAAGCCACTACAGCCAACTAAAACTGTTAGCAGTGAGCAAAAGAAAATAGTGTAGCTCTTTTTCATAAAATTAGTTGAACTCAGATAATAGCTTCGTGAATAAAAAAAAATAATTATAAATCACGAAGTAACTGTCTGGCTTTTTCTAAATCTTCGGCAGTATCTATACCAATACCAACATGAGTTGTTTCTACCATTTTGATTCGTTTGCCGAATTCTAAATAACGAAGTTGTTCTAGTTTTTCAGACGCTTCAAGTGATTTCATTGGCAAACTGTAAAAATCCAATAAGGCTTGCTTTCTAAAAGCGTAAATACCGATATGCTGCATGTAGCGCACACCAACATTAATCTCTCTTGGATAAGGAATTACAGAACGTGAAAAATATAAAGCAAAACCATTTTGGTCCACCACCACTTTCACATTGTTTGGATTATTGATTTCATTTTCATTTGTAATTTCTCGCATCAAGGAAGCCAAATCTACTTGTTGGTTGGTGTCGTTTTTAAATACTTCAATTACTTTTGCTAAAGGTTCGGCATTTATGAATGGTTCATCACCTTGCACATTGACCACGATATCTACGTTTAGATTTTCAACTGCTTCTGCAATACGGTCACTCCCCGACTCATGTTCTTTGATACTCATAATGGCTTTTCCGCCGTTTGATACAATTTCGTTATAAATTAAATCGGAGTCGGTTACCACAAACACATCATCAAAAAGTTGGGTGTTCATTGCGGCTTCATAAGTTCTTCTAATCACTGTTTTTCCTCCTAAATCTTGCATTAATTTTGCAGGAAATCGTGTGGATGCGTAACGAGCGGGAATGACTGCTATTATTTTCATTGTTTTATTTTTATTGCCGTAAAGGCGCTAAGAGGTGAACTTTTTTTGAATTTAAAATTTGATTGAACAAATATATAAAATACATACTTTCCAATGTTACTAAATACTTTAGCCAATTCGAACCGAGGTCATACTTAACGAACCCGCTACTAATTTATCATTGAATAATTGTATTTCTTCGCTTTTGTCTTTTAACCCCAAAGTATAGATTAAAGGCAAAAAATGTTCGGGAGTTGGAATAGCCAATTGAAACGCTTGACTTTGTTTTTCATACTCCAATAATGGTTGAAAATTGCCATCTAGTAAAAGTGAATTAATTCTAGCTCTAGCTTCAATAGCCCAATCATAGCCATAATCATCTTTCTCAAAATTATAAAAATCCACTAAACGCAAATTATGAATGATATTACCACTACCAATAATTAAAATACCTTTTTCACGCAAACGACTCAATTGTTGCGCCAATTGAAAATGATATTCAGTGGGTTTTGAATAATCTATACTCAATTGAATGACAGGAATATCAGCCTTTGGATATAAATGTTTGATTACACTCCAAGCGCCGTGGTCTAATCCCCAATGATGGTCTAATTCAACCACTGTAGGAAGCAATAATTCTTGAGTAATCGTAGCTAATTCAGGACTTCCGTGAGCGGGATATTGTACTTCAAACAACTCTTTTGGGAAACCACCAAAATCGTGAATGGTTTTAGGCATTTCCATAGCGGTAACTTTTGAACCTTTGGTAAACCAATGAGCCGAAACACACAAAATAGCATTAGGTTTGGGTAAGTTTTGGGCTAAATTGCGAAAACCGGTAACAAACTGATTTTCTTCGATTGCATTCATTGGACTGCCGTGACCTAAAAACAAAACTGGCATCTTCTCGGTAGTCGAAAAAGAACTGGCTATTTTATCTAAATCGTTTATACTTCGCATACCTTTTAGTTATTTCGTTGAATCAAATCCCACAGATTTCCGTAGATGTCTTTAAAAACAAGAACTTTACCATAAGCTTCAGTTTTGGGTTCACGTACAATTTCGATATTATTATCTTTTAAATTCTGATAATCTCTATCAAAATTATCTGTATTTAAAAATAAGAAAACACGCCCACCCGATTGATTACCTATATTTTGTTTTTGAAAATTACCATCAGCTTTGGCTAACAATAAACTAAACTCTTGACTTCCTTTAGGTGCTACTAAAACCCATCTCTTAGTTTCAGACAAGGCAGTATCTTCAATCAAATCAAAATGCAATTTATCTACGTAAAACGAAATGGCTTCATCATAATCAGCCACCAACAAAGCAATATGTGCTATTTTTTGTTTCATTTTAATTTAGTCTACAAAACTATCGTCTTTAAATCCTATCAAATATAGCTTATTTTTGGCACGTGTCATTGCGGTGTACAACCAGCGAATATAATCGGTGTCGATTCCGTTGGGTAAATACGGCTGTTCTATAAAAACGGTATTCCACTGCCCACCTTGCGATTTATGACAAGTGATGGCATAGGAAAACTTAACTTGAAGTGCGTTAAAATACTCGTTGTTTTTGACTTTCTGAAACTGTTTGTATTTGGTCTCGCCTTCGTAATCTTTCATCACTTCTTGGTACAATCTGTTCGATTCTTCATAAGTCAACGAAGGAGATTCGCTTTTTATGGTATCCAATAACAAAACGGTTTCCAAAGGTTTTTGGTTCGGATAATCGACCATTCGGATTTTGACTTTCGCGAATTTGAAACCGTATAATTCTTTGATTGCGAATATCTCTAATACTTCAATAATATCACCATTGGCTACAAAACCAGCTTCGTCAGAATCTTTCAACCAAAAGTAATTGTTCTTGACCACCATCAAAAAATCACCTGTAGCCAATTCGCTTTCTTTGTCTAATATTTTAGCTCGAATTTGCTCGTTGTACTGATTCGCTCTTTTGTTGGAACGCACAATAAATGCGGTATCCTCGATGCTGTAGTTGCTATACGCCGAATGTATTGCATCTTGAATATCGTATCCATCCACGAGACGGACGATATCCTTAAATTTTTTCAAATCAAATTGATACTCGGTCACAAAGGCATCATTTAGTAATTCACGCAAAGCTGTTGCATTGTATAAAATACCCGAGTTTTCTTCTTGACGCATCACTTCATCGAGTTCAATATGGTCAATTTCTTTATTATAATGAAGGGATAAAGTATCAATATCTAAGGCGGGACTAATGTCTAAATTTACTGGAGGCAACTGTGCGGTATCTCCCAAAAGAATCATCTTACAATTGGTTCCCGAATACACATACGAAATCAAATCATCTAAGAGTGAGCCATTTTCATACAATTTCGAATCCGAATTGGTATCTGAAATCATAGAAGCTTCATCGACGATAAAAATGGTGTTTTTATGTTTGTTGGGTTGCAAGGTAAAAGAAACGCCTCCTCCAGATGTTTTTTTAGGAAAATAGATTTTCTTGTGAATGGTAAAAGCAGGTTTTTCAGAATAATTAGCAATTACTTTGGCCGCTCGACCCGTTGGAGCTAATAAAACGGCTTTTTTGTTAATGCCCGACAAGCTATTCACAAGAGTTGAAATTACCGTAGTTTTTCCTGTTCCTGCGTAACCTTTTAAGACAAAAATGGTATTGTTCTCAATTTCAGTTAAAAAAATAGCAATTTTCTGAAAAAAAATATCCTGCTGGTATGTGGGCTGAAAAGGAAAATTTTTCTGCAAAAAACTATAAAACTGAGAGGAATTCATGGAGTGAAATTTGGATACAAAGTAACGGAAAGTTTTCTATTACATAGACAATTTTCAAAGGCAATTTCATTTTTGTCAAAGGCATAAATGCTGAAATTTTATTAGTTGATTGAAAAAGTGCTAACCCTTTAATTTTGTGTAATTTTATTTTATAATTA
>JAGOFG010000097.1:0-7091 GCA_017997335.1 Flavobacterium sp.
TTGACAAATTTTTTGCAAAGGTACACTTTTTTTTATCTTTTTAGTTTCGGACAAAAAAAAAATCAAAAACTAGCTAAAGTTTTTGATTTACAATATGTTATTGGGAGACTTATTGTTCTGGTTTCATATTGGCTTTATCGAAATTTTTCGATTTTTTGGGATACTTGTCATAACTTTTGTCACTTGGGTTTTCGATTACCGACTTGATTGTGATGACATCGCCTAATTTAAATTGTAAAGCCATTTTATAATCTAGTAAATAAGTACCACAAAAAAAGTTGTTGTCTTCGTCTTGTTCTATTATTCCTGTATATACTCCTTTTTTAAGCATTTTGCTTGGTATTCCTTTTTCCATGATCCTGAAACTTCAAATTTATAAAGCGCAAAGATACACAATAATTGTGGCTATTATATTGGTTTTGGTTATTCTGCTTACCTTTGCAGCTATGAAAAACGTTTTTCGACCCGCACCACAATCTTTTAAAAACACTTTTTGTGTGTTTTATGAGGTTGCTTTGGAGCAAATTGAGGGATTGGTTTTACAATATCATAGTGCCTCGGGGAGTAAATATTATTACACTCCTGAAGGGATGTTTCGTTTATCCAATCATTGGGGACGATTTGCGAATAGTAAATGGCGATTGGAACCCTTGGAACCTGCCACAAGCTCTAAATTTAAAGTAGGATTTGCGCGTTGGGAGGATTTTTATCCCGATAATGCAGAAGATAAGTTGTATTACATAGCGGCAGATTACGCTAAGCGAACTGTAAATTATCAGCACAAACAAAATCCCAATTACGATCCAAAAGCGGTACTTCGAACCAGTTTTGAGACGACAAAAAAGATCAAGCAAATTCGGAATTTGTTCGAATTAACCAATTGGGCGAAGTATTTTGATTATGAAGATATAGACGAATTAAGGAAAAGAATAATCGAACAAATCATATACACCGAGCGCTCGCTTGAAGAAATAAAACGTAGCATACAATGGGAAGAAACAACGAAAGAAACATAAAGAAACACAACGATAAGTTGCACAAAGCTCAAGATAAGGCCAAGAAGGCAGCTATGGAGCGCAAAGAGAAATTGAAAGAAATCGTAAAAAAGTTTAATGAAGACCAAGCGTCTAAAAATGAATAAGATGAGCCAGAATCCTTTTGACCAATTGAAAATACAAGTGCAAGAAATCATCGACTTGATGACACAAAAGCAAAACCGTGAAGCCAATAATAAATTGACCGAAGTAAGTGAAGCTTTGGACGAACTTCTAGACCATTCAGAAGATGATGCCGATTTAATCGAAATCAGCAAATATCAAGTGTTGCTGAATCAGTTGTTTCAGAAAATAAATCCTGAAGATGAACAATAATGTTTGTCCTTGCAGCTCAGGACTGGCTTTTATAGAATGTTGTGAAAAATATATTTTAGGCTACGAAACCGCACCAACTGCTTTGGCTTTGATGCGGTCCAGATATAGTGCTTATGTGGTTAAAAATGCTGACTATTTGGTAGCGACTACACACGAAAGTACAAGAAACCTTTTTTCTAAAGACGAAATCTTGCGCTGGGCTAGCGAAAACCAATGGCAAAAATTAGAGATTGTTTCTTTTGAGGAAACAATTGTTGAATTTAAAGCTTTTTTTAGAGGTCCAGATGCCAAAGCCTACATTCATCACGAACGCTCTACTTTTGAAAAAGTGAATGGACATTGGTATTATATAGATGGTGTTTTTTTTGAGACATAGTAGTTTTTTCGCTAAATTTAGGGGTTACTTTCTAAAACAATTATCTTATGTTACACTACAGCCGTTTACTTTTTGTGATTGTATTGTTTTTGGGTTGTAAAACTGCCATCAATGCTCCAGCCGATACTTCTTTGAACACCAAACCAACCAAGGCTTATCAGGAGCAAATAGAAAATATGGAGCAAGAAATTTATTTTCGAGCGATGGGGAATGAACCCGAATGGAGTTTGAAAATTAGCTCAAATCAAATTGAGTTTACTTCTTTATTTCCCGATTTTAAGTCATTTACTGCACCTCATATTGATCCGATAAGAGCAATGGATGCCAATGTGAAAACTTATCGATTGACTACTTCTAGTGTAACGGCATTCATCACCATTGAGCAACAAAAATGTGCCAATACAATGTCTGGTCAAGAATTACCTTATACTGTTCGTGTTGAAATGACGAACAATTCTAATATCTCCAAAACTTTTTCGGGTTGTGGGTATTATGTGATTGATGCAAGACTCCACGATATTTGGGTGTTGGAAAAAATGAACGGTGAAAATGTGTCATTAAATAAATTTGCCAAACAATTGCCTTATATTGAGATAAACAGCACAGATGGAACCTTTATTGGGTATGCGGGTTGCAACCGTATGAATGGAATTGTTTTTTTTGAAAAAGGGATTTTACGTTTCAGCAACATTAATACTACTGAAATGGCTTGTGACTCAAAAAATAGAGAGAGTGAACTGCTACATTCTTTAGAAAGTAGTACTGCCTATCAGATTGCGAATATGCGCCTAACACTTACCAATCCTTCTGGTATTGAATTGGTTTTTAAGAAAGTAGATTAGTTGTATAATCTTGATTATTGCTTTTAACTAAAAATTAATAAACGTTAGACGAGCAACAGCATCAAAATACTGTACTTTTAAAATTGTAAATAGTATATGTAATGTATTGGTGTTTTGTGTTTACAAATTATCCAATTGTTACTCTTTAGCCCCGGTAGTAGCGGCATCCTTTTTCTTTTTTCTTTAAAAAGAAAAAGATATAGCGGATAACGGGACGTTGCTGGCTAAAAAGCCTATTGTTGCTGCTCCAAAATAGGAGTGAAGTTTGTATTGAAAGTATTGTGATTCCTAATCCTATTTGTTGTTTGCGATGAAAAACCAAAACCGTGCTGGATTTTATTTTAAGACCTACGAAGCGCCATTTCAGTCGCCGTTTGACCGTTTGTTTCCTATTTTTAAAGAATTAATTACGCATACTTCGGGCGATTTTGACGAGGCGATTGCTTGGCTGCGCGAATTGGACAAGGAATATAAATTGACCGATGCCAGTTATACTATTGATGATTTTATTGAAGATTTAAAGAAAAAAGGCTACATCCGTGAGGAATTGAAAGACGACGGTACAACTGGAACGGGTATTACAGCCAAAACCGAACGCGCCATCCGTCAGCAAGCGTTGGATACCATTTTTGGTACGATGAAACGCTCGGGAAATGGCAATCACAAAACGAAACATAGCGGTAATGGCGATGAACATACGGGTGAGTTTCGTGAGTTTCATTTTGGGGATAGTTTGGAACGTATTTCGCTGACCGAGAGTTTGCGCAATGCCCAAATCAATAATGGGGTAGCGGATTTTAAACTTACAGAAAACGATTTGGTGGTCGAGGACACCCAATACAAAGCCCAAATGAGTACGGTTTTGATGATTGATATTAGCCACAGTATGATTCTGTACGGCGAAGACCGCATCACGCCTGCCAAAAAAGTAGCGATGGCATTGGCTGAACTGATTACAACCAGATACCCAAAAGATACTTTGGATATTTTGGTTTTTGGAAATGATGCTTGGACGATTGCGATTAAGGATTTGCCGTATCTAAAAGTCGGACCTTATCATACTAATACTGTTGCTGGTTTGCAATTGGCAATGGATTTACTCCGAAGAAAACGCAACACCAACAAGCAAATTTTTATGATTACCGACGGGAAGCCAAGTTGCGTGCGGGAGAAAGATGGCTCGTATTATATGAATAGTAATGGCTTAGACCAATACATTGTAGATAAATGTTATACTCAGGCGCAACAAGCCAGAAAATTACACATTCCTATCACCACTTTTATGATAGCGAATGATCCGTATTTGCAAAAGTTTGTGACTTATTTTACCGAAGCCAATCAAGGAAAAGCCTTTTATACAGGTTTGAAAGGATTGGGTGAAATGATTTTTGAGGATTATGAAGCGAATAGGAAGAAGCGTATTAGGTAGTTTTCGGGTATCAGTTATGAGTTAAGAGTTGTGGGTTATGGGTTATCAGTTATGAGTTTAATAGAGCAAGCATAAATTAAGGTCAAAATAAAAATACTAGCAATGAAGGATATAACAACTTTAGGCGCATTAAAACAATCGGGTTATCAGCCAAGAACAATTAAAGAAGAATTGCGCGATAATTTGAGGAAGAAATTGCAAGCAGGTATTCCGACTTTTGAAGGGGTACACGGATTTGAAAATTCGGTGATTCCAGAGTTGGAACGCGCTATTTTGTCGAAACACAATATCAATTTGTTAGGGCTTCGCGGTCAAGCGAAAACGCGTTTGGCTAGAAAAATGGTCGAATTATTGGATGAGTACATTCCATTTGTGGCAGGTTCTGAGATTAATGATGATCCTTTCCGCCCAATCTCTCGTTACGCCAAGGATTTGATTGCCGAATTAGGCGATGCTACACCCATAGATTGGTTGCCAAGAAGCGAACGTTTTTATGAAAAATTAGCGACGCCCGATGTAACAGTAGCCGATTTGATTGGGGATGTCGATCCTATTAAGGCGGCGAATCTAAAATTGTCGTATGCCGATGATCGCGTGATTCATTTTGGGATGATTCCAAGAGCGAATCGCTGTATTTTCGTCATCAATGAGTTGCCCGATTTACAAGCTCGCATTCAGGTAGCTTTGTTTAATATTTTGCAAGAAGGCGATATACAAATTCGAGGTTATAAGTTAAGAATGGCTTTGGATATGCAGTTTGTTTTTACCGCCAATCCAGAAGATTACACCAATCGTGGTAGTATCGTTACGCCATTGAAAGACCGTATTGGTTCTCAAATTTTAACGCATTACCCAGAAACTATTGCCATTGCTCGTACCATCACGCAGCAAGAAGCCAAACTAGAAAGCAGTCAGACCGATGTGGTGTATGTTCCTGCTTTGGCCAAAGATTTGTTGGAACAAATTAGCTTTGAAGCACGAGATAGCGATTTTATTGATCCAAAAAGTGGTGTGAGTGCTAGAATGAGCATCACGGCCTACGAAAATCTGATTAGTACGGCTGAACGACGTGCTTTAAAAGCAGGAGAAAGCACAACAACAGTGCGTTTGTCTGATTTTATGGGCGTGATTCCTGCCATTACCGGAAAAGTAGAATTGGTTTATGAAGGGGAACAAGAAGGCGCTGCGGTGGTCGCCCAACATTTGATTAATGATGCGATTCGTACCTTTTTTCCAGGCTATTTTCCTAAGATTGAAAAACTCGAAAAACAAGGAGAAAAAACAGCTTACACCGATACTTTAGAATGGTTTTTTGCCGAAAGTGGTTTCGAATTATTGGATGATGCCACGAATTCGGAATATCAAACTATTTTGGATAGTGTGAAACCATTAGAAGTCATTATCAAAAAATACCAACCACAATTGCCTAAAGAAGATTACTATTTTATGAAAGAATTCTTGTTGTGGGGCTTGGCTTCGTATAAAAAGTTGAGCAAAGATCGTTTTTCTGAAGGATATCAGTTCAAGGATCCGTTTGGGAGTTACATCAGTAAATTATAATTTGAAAAGGGTTTAGTTCAATGCTAAACCCTTTTTTTTTATTGCAGTTTATCGTTTTTGTAGCGCAGTTTGATTTTAAACGGAGCATTGCCTTCTTCAATGGCTTGAAGATGCAGGGTGATGCCTTTTTTTCTGTTTTCTTGGACTACTTTTTTATTGGTTATCTCTTTATCCTTTGCAGGGTCTCGCAAATGAACATCGAGTTGCATATTAGAATTTCCATAAAAACCATAACTTCCTGCTAAATCAAAATTGAATACAGATGTGTTTATTGGAGTAGGAGCAATGTTGGCAAAACCATTTTTAAAAGCAATGTTGATGACAAGAGGATCAATGGTTACGCGATCAAAATTACGAAAAGGGAAGGCGTATTTTCCGATTCTTCGCAACGGTTCAAATTGGTTCAACGCGCCATTATTCAGGGTAAGTTTCAAATTTCCGGTGAGAGAACGTTGTATTAAATTTATAGCATTGTCGAAGTAGCCATCCAAAACTCCCGAAACAAAAAATTGACCCGAAACAGATTTTGGAGTAAGTACTTTGGAGCCAAAATTATCAAAAGCTCTCAAAAGTTCAGCACTGTTTACTTTGTTTGCATTAAGTTTTACGTTGAAGTGGTTGTTTTTTTTCTGGTGCGAAACCATTCCATTTACCATTAATGAACCACCACCAAATTGCAAAGAAGCCTCTTTTAAGATGGTGCGATCAGGAACTATCTTAATTTGAGCTATCGCATTTCGAGCCCTGAATTTTTTATAAACAATGTTTTCGGCTCTTAAATTAATTGTTGCATTGGATTGGTGTAAGATATTGATAACATTCGGAGTAATTTTAGTCGATTTTTTTATACTTGCCGCTTTTCCACTACCAAAACTGAAGTCTCTTAAATCAATTCTTTGTGCTTGGATATTCCAGTTTACCTGGATTTTTTCTGGAGTATCATAATAAAAATTTAGAAAATTATCCGACTGTCCTTTCATCTTCAAGGCACTATTTTGGGTGTTCAATTCGATTTGGTTCACCTTTAATTCTTTTGAAGTAAAGGACAAATCAACACTGCTATTGTTGAATTTTTTCTTTGAACTTATATGCGTTCCACTCGCGTTTTGAATCACGACTGACCCAATTAGAAAAGGTTTTTGCATCTCTAAATTCACCACATCAGCTTTAAAAGCAAGTCGCAAATCTGCTTTTCCACTCCCAAAGGACAGGGTTTTGCCAATCATCGTTTGATTGAGTTGTTCTAAATCAAAACGGCTTACAAATGCACCCGAGGCGATGGGTTTTTTCAAATCCAAAATCATCATATTTTTGGTGGTAAACGGAATCGTATGGACTTTTCCCCGAAAATCATTAAGAAGGATAGCTGAATTTTCATCGCTTACGCCTTTGTTCTTTTGGTATTCGTTGGTAAAAACACCTTTGAAAGAACAATCGGTTACTTGATGGTCAAAGTAGCTCAGTTCATTATTTTTGATGTTCGCTTCCACTCGAATGTTGGGGTCGCCTTCTTT
>JAGOFG010000097.1:7191-8921 GCA_017997335.1 Flavobacterium sp.
TATGTTTTTCTATTCGAAGTTTTTCGATAACAAAATCAAATTTTTTATGCTTGAATTGGTTGTCAGAAACAAAGGAAACATTGTTGAATTTTAGGTGATTCAAATCCAATGACAACGAACTTGAACTTGTAGTATCGGTTTTTGAAGCATTTGAAAAAACAGCTGTGTTGCTATACCCATTGGCGTCTACAAACAACTGAATTTCGGCATCATTGATAGACAGATTATCAAGTTTTATTTTCTTTACAAAAATGGCCCAAGGCTGAATTTCGGCATAAATCGAAGGGGCTTGCAACAACGTTCTTTTATGTTGTGCCCACAAACTATCTTTGATGCTAACTTCTTTTATGGCAATGGTCACGTTGGGAAATCCACGAAAAAAAAGTACTTCTAGGTCGCCAATTTTTACTTCGCCTTTGCAATTTTTATTGGCTATTTCTCTAACTTCTTGTAACAGTTTGTCGTGATGAGTGCCCACATACCAACCCAAAATACCATATATACTTATCAAAACGAATACGATGATAAGAAAAAATTTACCTATTTTTTTACCCAAAGGGAACCATTTTTTAGTCATAAATGAAAGGTTTTTTAGGTTACAAGTACTTCGTTTTTAATCAAATATAGTCAACATAAATCACTTTAGGAACAAAAGCGTAAACAATGCTATGCTTTGCAGAAAGAAAACCCCCTCAGAATTTGTATTTTTGGTCAATAAACTCATCCTTATGCTCTTTTTAATTCTAAGTATCGTTTGTAGTGTTACCGTGGGCGTCCTTTTCAAGTGGTTCAGAAACCACCCAGCGTTGAACAGTAAAGCCATCATTGCGACCAATTATGCCATTGCCCTCTTGCTGTGCTACTTTTGTTTTCCGCCTGAATTTAGCAGGCTAGCTGAGCAAGCGCCTTGGCCTTTGTATCTCGCTCTCGGACTCTTGTTGCCGGGTGTTTTTTTATTGCTTTCACAATCCATTCAGCATATCGGTATTGTCAAAACCGATGCCGCACAGCGCTTGTCGTTGTTTATTCCGTTACTAGCGTCTTGGTTGCTTTTTGGGGAACAATTCAGCGCACTCAAAGTGTTGGCTTTTGGAGTGGGATTTCCAGCCTTGCTGCTTATTTTGTCTAAACCCACCGCCAATAGCAATTCCAATTGGGGTTATCCTGCTATGGTGTTGCTGGGTTTTGGAGTCATCGATATATTGTTCAAACAAATCGCCTTGCAAACCCAACTGCCATTTACCACCTCGCTTTTGGTCATTTTTGCGTTGGCTTTGGTGATTATGAGTGGCGTAGTGGGCTACGAAATTTATATCCAACGCCAAAAAATTGAAGGTATCAATGCCCTTTGGGGAATTGCTGTAGGCGTTTTCAATTTTGGAAACATCTATTTTTACCTCAAAGCGCACCAAGCCTTTTCCGAAAATCCGTCCACTGTTTTTGCAGGAATGAATATGGGCGTCATCGTGTTGGGCAGTCTCATTGGCGTGTTGGTTTTTAAAGAAAAACTTTCCCAAAAGAACTATTTGGGTATTTTCTTGGCGTTAGTAGCCATTGTCCTCCTCACGTATGCACAATTGAAGGCATAATATTTTCTAGGAGCACTACTTCTTTGCGCACCACACGAGTCGTCCCGCTTTCCGCTACAATCTCTTATGCCGAACCCCGGCACAAGAGGATTTTCGCTACAATCGGGGCTAGGCTAGTACGTTTTGTTTTCATAAAAAAAA
>JAGOFG010000278.1 GCA_017997335.1 Flavobacterium sp.
CGCCTTCCAGACTTCAAAAAAGAGTTTTTTCCAAAAGCAAAAATCATGATGGAAGAGCACGAGCAACATGTAAAGCATATTGCAGCACTAAAGCTTCTGGAACAAAGGGAAAAGCAATTTCACGAAAACATAAACCTAATAAACGATATGCGGAGAGTAATTTTATACCGCTATTGCAATAAATGAAAAAAGCCTGGTCTAACGACTAGGCTTCTTTAGTTAATCCAGTAAAGGTTACCACACGAAAACTGGACTATTTATTTTTAGATTTTGTCAACCATTTTAATAAGAGCGAAACCGTAAAACTAACAGTAGCTCCCAGCGCCGCTAAGATAATTGTTTTTACAATATCTTCAGAAAGAATATTGGGTAAAATACTCAATACTGTTCCTGATGCAGTGCCAGCTTTTAAAGAAATATTAGTTTCCATCACGCGCTTTGTTGAGGTTCTCAATTTCTTTCTTGGCTTTATCATCAACAGTTATTTGGCTAATTGCAGAAATTACACCACCTGCAACAGCTACATAACCTGCTGCAGTAACTACTGCTGCAGGTAAAACAACAGGAGCAGCTACTATTGAACCACTAATACCCAATAATGCCAATCCAATACTTCTCAAAATCTTAAAAAATTTCGGAGTTGGAGCTTTTGCTCTATCAACTATATTCATAAAAATACCTATTTAAGATTTCACAATCAATTCAACACTTTCTTTGTTGTCCAAAGCTTTATAAACCATCGATTTTAAACTTATAAAAGCTTTTCGGGACATCAACCCTAATCCTGGTCCAGAAAGTTTTGTAACTGGAGCAATACAACCGTTCAATTCTAAAAGAGCATTATTGGCTGGATGAAACAGAATTAAACTTCTGTTTTTCACATCCAAAACCTCCAAATGCCATTGAAATTTTTGGCTGTATCGTTTTTTAATAAAATATTTCCCTTCCGGAATGCAGGAAACTCTCGTTTCGTTATTCTTCCAAGGCAATTCAATTGTATTACAGATGAGTTTGCCCTCACATTCGAGTTTTCCATTGGTTCCGTAAGGGAAATAAGTTCTGGTCAATTCAAGAACCATTATACACCGCTATCTACTTTAACAACCGACAACGGGTTGAAAGCGCCATTTTTAAGCGGGTACATAGTTCCATTTACTTGCTGATAAAATTCCACACCTAATGCCAAAAACAATGGTTTTGTACTCGCAGGCGTAACTGTATTTACTTGGCTTATCGCAGCAGTTGCAGTGGCATCCCATGGTAAAATGGCAGTTTCTGAATGCGTTTCGACAAACGTTTCAGCTTCAAAATCAATTTCAGCACCAGCCGAAATAATTTTAAAATGAGTAGTTCCTGATGGAGCTGCAATCATATTAGCTGGGATAAACGAAGCTAAATCAACAGTGATTTCTCCAGAAACACGGTCTATTGTCGCTACAAAAGGCGCAAATAAACTAGTTCCTAATTTCCCACGAATGTTAAACTCGAAACCTGTAAGCAATTCCGCTTCACCATCAATCACGTTACGCAAGCCTCTGTCGCTCACCAAATCCGCCTGAATAACCTTTACCATCGCTTGCGTCAAACGACTAACCATTCTACCATCAGCAGAATTTAAAAGCAATGCTCTTAATGCTGTTCTCAACACCTTTCCGGCTTTTCCAGCTCTTCCAAACTCGGAGCCATTTTCACGCGTTCTTTGAAACGCAGGGTCACTGGCAATTCTACTAGCGTCAATGCCGCCTTTTTCTCTTGCTAAATGTCCATCTTGCGTTTTGTAAAAAGTAATATCTCCGATAGTACCTTTTAGTTTAATTATGCCTTTCTGTCTAGCCATAACTTCAAAATTTTAATTATTAAAATCAGTGATCATTTCCCTCAATCATCATCCTGTTGCAACATCCATCGATTGATTTCAAGAACAAATTTTACTCAATTAAAACGATTAAAAAAGCAGCACCAATACAATATGTCACTTTGTGACATAAATGGCAGAAATCGACATAAATACACGTTTTTGAACCTAAAAATTAAAAGTAAATTGCAGCTTCTAAACAAAATAGATTTTTTACTAATTTTATCCTGTTCAAAAAATGGGATTATAAGGCTTTCATGAAAGTCAAAGCCTAGTTAAAGCTATAGATAGTGTATGAAAATTGAAAATAAGAGATTGTGTATCTACCCAAAGGACATACAACGTATTACAGGGAAGAGTTACAGGCAAAGCATACGAATGTTGCAAAATATCAGAAAGGACCTCAATAAGCTCCAAAATGAACTTGTGAGCATCGAGGAGTTCTGCCAATACACTAGCTTAAAATATGAACAAGTTGAGCGTCTTATTATTGGTTAGTTTTTAAAGTTTACTTGTTCAAAAAACAAACTTTACTCGTGTGTAAAATAAATAGCTACCTATTCAAATTTTAATTACAAAACGGAATTTAAATTGAAGTATTTTTTGTAAATTTGAAGTATCAACATAGATGATAAACCACAATAATTTAGAGGGGTACTATTAGGGGTACTTGAATTAAAAATAAAATATACTACATTGTATATCAGCAATATAAAGAAACGAGGTTAATCCCTCTTTCTCCGCGAGCTGAAAAGCAAATTGAATTAAAACCCTTAAAATCGTATGATTTTAAGGTTTTTTTTATTTTTACAACCTTCAAAACATTCATTAATTCGTGAACCTAAAGGGATAAATTCGGTTACCCTAAAAAACGCATATTTTGGGTAACCGATTTTTAACTTAACCTAATGTTCATAGGACGT
>JAGOFG010000279.1 GCA_017997335.1 Flavobacterium sp.
ATTATTAGTAGTACATAAATATTTTCATCTACTGGTAATTCGGCGGACCAGGAGGCTTCTTATTACTAGGCAAAGGAGGCCCGTCTGTTTTACAAAACATATCCACTACTCCATATAAAAACATGAATAATGACAGTATAATTTTCTTTATGATTTTCATAAATTTGGCAAAATAATAAACATTGTCAAGAATGAAGATGTTAATCTAAAAATTTAATTAATTACAAATTACGTGTTTAGTTTTAATAAAAAAAAACAATATCAGTAAAATTATATCATTCTATTTTGATACTTATCAAAAAAAGTGGCTGTCTCAAAATGGACAGCCACTTTTTTTTGCTTTTTACTTAAAAAAGTCAATTGTTTCTTTGGTTTACTCAGCTAAATTTCTTACATTTAAGATGTAATTAGTTGAGTATATGACAGCAAAAAAACCTAATTTTAAAGCCTATCATCAAGATCAGATGATGCTTTTACCTCCCTCCTTAGAAGAATTGGTAGCTGACGGTCATCCTGTACGCGTGGTAAATGAAATTATTGATAAGATCGACATTAACGCTCTTTTGGGTGCGTATAATATTAAAGGATGTTCTTGCTACCATCCCAAAATGCTGCTCAAAGTCTTAGTTTTTGGATACATGAGTAATATTTATAGCAGCCGAAAATTAGAGTCTATCTGCAAGGAAAACATTTGTTTTATGTGGTTGACCGGAATGAATTTCCCTGACCATAACACAATTAATCGATTCCGAAGTGTACGCTTGCAAGAAGCCTTACGAAGCGTTTTTGAAGAAGTAGTAAAGCTTTTAGCTGATGAAGGGTTATTGAGTATCGACCAGATATATACCGACGGTACAAAGATGGAGGCCAACGCCAATCGTTACACTTTTGTTTGGAAAAAATCCATCCAAACCAACAAAGAAAAAATGAAGCAGCAACTGGAAGAGATTTGGAATTATGCCCAAAACATAGCCAGTGACGAGGATAATATGCCTACTCCTCCTGATTTTACAACCTTAGATGCTGAAAAAGTCCAATCTGCTGTGGATAAACTCAACGAAGTTTTGAAACCTAAAAAGGAACTTGATAAAAAGGTAAGAGCCAAGCTTCGATACATTACCCAAAATTTTCCTCAAAACATTGTAAAGTACGAAAAACAAGAAGAAATTTTAGGAGAACGAAATTCCTATTCTAAAACAGATACCGACGCTACTTTTATGCGCATGAAGGAGGATCATATGCAAAACGGTCAATTAAAACCTGCTTATAATGTGCAGATTTCTACTTCCAATCAATACATTGTAAACTATACCATACACCCCAATCCAACTGATACTACTACACTATCAAAACACCTTGCTCAGCATGAAGCCAGTTTTGGTAAAGCACCATTAGTCCTTACTGCCGATGCAGGATATGGGTCAGAAGAGAATTATACCCTGATGCAGGAAAAAGAGATTACAGCTTTTGTGAAATACAATATGTTTGACAAAGAACAAAACAGCAATTACAACAGTAAACATCCTTTTGGTTCGGATAAATTATTTTACAATGAAGATAAGGATTGCTACATCTGTCCGATGGGCCAGGAAATGCATTATATAGGGGACGGAAAACGAAAAACTGCCACCGGCTTCGAGCAAACTACCAGGAAATATCAAGCTAAAAATTGCTCCAATTGCCCTCTAAATGGGGTTTGTCACAAATCAAAAACAAACCGAATTATAGATATAAATGTAAATCTAAAAAAACTCAAAGAAAAAGCGCACGAACTACTCAATAGTGAGCAAGGAATTGAAAGGCGAAAACAAAGATGCCACGATGTGGAACCCGTTTTTGGAAACATTAAGCAGAACCATGGGTTCCGACGCTTTATGCTCAGAGGTACCGAAAAGGTACAGATTGAATGGGGATTATTGGCAATAGCACAAAATTTACGTAAAAAAGCAGCCTAATAGCTGCTTTTTGCATTTTTCTTCAACTTCAACTCTTCGAGAGTGGAATGTATTTTTAAAATCTTGTTTTTAACTTTTTGGAAATAGAAAACAAAGAGACTGTCAATTTTCTATTATGGAACAGCCTCTTTTTGTTTACTTTATCTATTTGCAAATTGAATGTCTATTACCGCCCAATTTGAGCGGTTTTGTTTCAATTTATTCTTGTTTTACAAATTCTTGTTGTATTTTCTCTTTCATAGCATTCTCAATATTTAATTGAGAAGGTTCAAAAAGCATCGTTTCAAGAAGTTCCAGTGCGTTGTAAGTAGTCTCTTCATTAACACTGTCTTTATTTTGAGATTGTAATAAGTGAATAATTGCTTTTTGATAATCTATTATATTTTCAGCACTCTGATAATTGTAATTAGAGCGCATTACTATGTGTCCTTCGTTATCTAGCCAAATCATATCGTTTCTTGTTTAGATTCTACAATTGCGTTACCGTGTTCGTTGCAAATTGGGCAATATATTACACGTTGTACTATTTTTTCGTCGCTTACAAGCACTAAGGCTTTGCGTTTGTTGATAATAGCGTGATCGCACTCTAATGTTGTTTTTAAATACCAATTTAAAGGATGCATTGCTTTAAAGTTTCTAGCAAATTGAGTCATTGCCTCTTTGGTTCGGAAGTATTTTGTGGCTTTCATAATGACAATGCTAATTGGTTAGATGAATTTTTATAATTATAATAACCTTGTAGCAAGTCAAAATATTCCGACGTTATGAAGTTTCTACCAAATATTTTAAAAAAGTGTTGAGGATGTTTGGC
>JAGOFG010000280.1 GCA_017997335.1 Flavobacterium sp.
CTTCGATGATTCTAAACCTCCTTTATTCCAAACGGTCGATGGAGTGGAAGTAGCTCCTTTCTGTAATAATTTCAGAATAATTGTAGAAAAAGGAGAACCAAAGGAAGTCATGGAATATTACTTTGATTGGAAAAAACGGTGAAATTGACCACCTAATTCCAGCGTAAATTGACCATCGATTTCGGTTGAAACTGACCACCAGATTCCAGTCCAAATTGACCACCAAAAAACAGACTACTTTTTTCGTGTTGTTAGCGCCTAAATTCGTTTAAAAAAAAGTGAATTATGGCTAATAAAATAACAGACATGAATAAAATTAGAAAAGCTTTAAAATTCCATTGTAATGGAAAAAGTAAACTCTTTATTAGCGATTATCTTTCGCTTTCTAGAAATACTGTCAAAAAGTACATTGCACTTTTTGAAACGCTTGAAATGTCCCTTGAAGGACTTAATGAGAAAACTGATGCTGAACTAGAACGTCTTTTTTCTCAATCAACTACCACGATAATCGATCCTAAACTCGAAGAACTTTATGGATATTTCCCTAAGATGGAACGTGATTTAAAAAAGGTTGGTGTTACGATACAATATCTTTGGGAGATCTATAACAAGGCAAATCCAGACGGATTCAAGAGTTCGCAATTCAGATATCATTTTAAAATTTGGAGTAATCGAGTTAATCCTGTGATGCACATGAATCACAAATCGGGCGATAAAATGTATGTTGATTATGCCGGTAAAAAACTTACTATTATCGATAAAGAAACAGGCGAATTAAAAGATGTAGAGTTTTTTGTCGCGATATTAGGAGCAAGCCAATTTACCTATGCAGAAGCATCTTTGAGCCAACAGAAAGAGGATTTTGTAAACTCTGTAGAAAATGCACTTCATTTTTTTAGAGGAGTTCCAGCCGCGATTGTACCAGATAATTTAAAATCAGCCGTTATAAAAAGTAGTCGTTTTGAACCAACTATTAATGAAACATTATTGGATTTTGGTGAACATTATCAAACAACTATTCTTCCAGCAAGAGCGTATAAACCTCGTGATAAGTCTTTGGTAGAGGGAGCTGTTAAGATTTTGTATCGTAGAATTTATGTCCATTTGAGAGAAATGCAATTTTTCAGTCTTGAAGAATTAAATGAACAAATTTGGATCCTTTTAGATCTTCACAATAAAAGAAAACTTACCGCAAGACCGTATTCACGCTTAGAATTATTTACTGAAGATGAACAAAAAGAGCTAAAACCACTTGCGCAAGACCGTTACCAAATCAAGTATCAATCCTTTGCAACTGTGATGCAAAATGGACATGTGTTCTTAAGTCAAGATAAAGCTTATTATAGCGTTCCGTATCAGTATTTACGAAAAAAAGTAAAACTACTTTATACCAAATCAAGTGTAGAAATCTATTATAAATACAATCGTATTGCGACTCATATCAGAAATTATAAACCTTATGTGTACACAACTAATGCAGATCATTTAGCCAGCACACATCAGTTTGTAACAGATATGGATGCTTCTCGTTTTTTAGATTGGGCAAATAAAATTGATCCTTGTGTAGGAGAATTAATCTTGAGAGTATTGGATAGTAAAAATCATCCTGAACAAGCCTATAAAGCCTGTTTAGGGATTCTATCTTTCGAGAAAAAGACAGGAAAAGAGCGCTTAATTAATGCATGTAAACGAGCTTTAGATTATCATATTTACAGTTACAAAGCCATCCAAAACATTTTAGAAAACAATCTCGATCAAATAAATGATGAACCGCAAACAGAACAAGAATTACCAAATCACGATAATATTCGTGGTAAAAACTATTTTAAATAACTTAAAAATCAAACAATCATGAATGAATCTACCCTAATAAAAATGAAACAAATGAAATTAAACGGCATGAGTAATGCTTTTAAAACTGCCATAGAAACAGGTCAAACAGATCATTATACAATCGATCAGTTTTTATCTATGCTTATAGATTCCGAGTGGGACGAACGCCACAATAGACGCATTGAACGAAGTATTAAAAACGCAAGATTCCATTACAAAGCCAATATTGAGAGTTTAAATTTTGATGTTACTCGTAATCTTGATAGAACTTTAATTTTACGATTAGCAGAATGTGATTTTGTACATAAAAATCAAAATGTATTAATCACAGGAAGTACAGGAGTTGGAAAAAGTTATTTAGGAACAGCTTTAGGATATCAAGCCTGTATAGAAGGTTTTAAGGTAAGTTATTATAATACAACTAAGCTTTTTGCTAAACTAAAAATAGCAAAAGCAGATGGTTCATATTTAAGAGAATTAGCTAAATTAGAACGACAAGATGTTATTATTTTGGATGATTTTGGACTTCAAGCTCTTGACAGTCAAAACAGAATAACCTTGTTAGAAATTATTGAAGACAGACATCATAAAGGCTCTATTATAGTGACTTCGCAAATACCCGTACAAGGTTGGTACGATATTATTGGTGAGAAAACGATTGCTGATGCAATTCTAGATCGCCTAATTCATCAATCTCATAGAATTGAATTAGCTGGAGAATCGATGAGAAAAAAAAGAAGCAATAATAATCCTTAATTTTTAAGTATATTTGAGTTAATCACAACAACTAAAAAAAGTAGTTTTTTGTACCTAATTTTTTGGTGTCAATTTAGACTGGAATCGCATGGTCAATTTGAAATGGAATCAAGTGGTCAGTTTAAATTGGAATTGGGTGGTCAATATCACTGGAATTTCCA
>JAGOFG010000281.1 GCA_017997335.1 Flavobacterium sp.
TGTCCGTTTTTAGATTTTAAAAACTATAATTAAGAGTTAGTCCTATATTTGTCTTTAATGTTACATCATTTGGATAAAGAACGGGTCTTACTGATAAGTTTTCATCTACATTAAATTGTATCAAAGCTGCATCTACATTGGCATCAAGAATATTTAATGCGTAAAATGCCAAAGTTATCAAAGCGGATAAATCGCGGTTGCGTTGGTAAAATTTCTGTCCAGCAATTAATCGGTTATTGTCCAGAAAAGCCAAATCATCAGTGGTGTGGCCTTCTAGTCTGCTTTTGTAAGCGTCTCTATATTGATGGTATTTCTTATTACTATCAATATAAAAATAGATGCTCGTTCCTAAGGCTCCGTACACAAGCGGTATTTTCCAGTATTTTTTGTTGTAAGCTTGGCCTAAACCTGGCAAAACTGCAGAATAAAATGCTGCTTTTGCAGGTGTCAACGGATCAATATTATTTGATTTCAAAGTGTCTTTGGCTACAAGCACTGCCTCTGTTTTCGATTGTCCAAAAACAGGGATATTTCCTAAATTAAAAAGGAATAGACCGATGAAAATGATTTTGTACACTATCCGTCTATTAGTTTTATGATTCGGTTGAAATCTTCTTCAGAGTGAAATGGAATGGTGATTTTTCCTTTACCGTTTCCGGCTACTTTTACATCGACTTTGGTTCCAAAATAATTTGCAAAAGCACTTTTATGAGCATCCTCAACTTCAAACGAAGCCACTTTTGGCTTACCGGCAGGTTTAGGTTTTAAACTTTCCTGATAGTTTTTTACCAATGCTTCGGTATCACGTACAGAGAGGTTTTGACTCACGATCTTTTGATAAATATCAGTTTGAATATCTAAGTCGTCAATATTAATTATCGCACGACCATGACCCATACTAATGAAGCCATCACGAATACCGGTTTGGATAATTGGATCTAGTTTCAAAAGTCTCAAATAATTGGCAATTGTAGAGCGTTTTTTTCCCACACGTTCGCTCATTTGTTCCTGTGTCAATTGAATTTCGTCAATCAAACGTTGATACGAAAGTGCAATTTCAATTGGGTCTAAGTCATGGCGTTGAATGTTTTCAACTAAAGCCATAACCAGTGACTCATTGTCATTTGCAATACGAATGTAAGCGGGAACAGTTGTTAATCCTACCAAAGTCGACGCACGAAGACGACGCTCACCGGAAATCAATTGGTATTTATTGAAATCTAATTTACGTACTGTAATGGGTTGAATAACTCCTAATTCTTTGATAGAAGTAGCTAATTCTCTCAATGATTCTTCATTGAAATTACTTCTTGGTTGGAACGGATTTATTTCAATCGCACTTATTTCCAGCTCTATAATGTTTCCTACAACTTTATCAGCATTTTTATCACTAACTGATTTTATATCGTTTTCCGGATCTTTCAATAATGCCGATAATCCTCTTCCTAAGGCTTGTTTTTTTATTGCTTGTGCCATAACTAATTTAGCTATTTTTCTTTATAATTTCTTGAGCTAGATGTAAGTAGTTGACCGCTCCTTTGCTTGTGGCATCATAATTAATGATGCTTTCGCCAAAACTCGGTGCTTCACTTAACTTTACATTTCGTTGAATAATGGTGTCAAAAACCATGTCGTTGAAATGCTTTTGAACTTCCTCTACAACTTGGTTTGATAAACGCAGTCTAGAATCAAACATGGTTAATAATAATCCTTCTATGTCTAAATCAGGATTATGTATTTTTTGGATACTCTTTATGGTATTTAATAATTTACCCAAACCTTCTAATGCAAAATACTCACATTGAATAGGGATTATTACAGAATCGGCAGCGGTCAAAGCATTTAGTGTAAGTAATCCTAGTGAAGGAGCACAATCAATTATGATATAATCGTACTCATCTTTGACACTTTCCAATGCTTTTTTGAGCATATACTCCCTGTTTTCCTTGTCAACCAATTCGATTTCTATAGCAACAAGATCAATATGCGATGGAATAACATCAACATTTGGTGCAGAACATTTTATCACAGCCTCTCTTGGAGTGTGACTATGTTCGAGAATTTGATAGGTTCCTATTTCGATAGTTTCAACATCAATTCCCAAGCCGGAGGTGGCATTTGCCTGAGGATCGGCATCAATTAGTAATACTTTTTTTTCTAAAACTCCTAATGAAGCAGCAAGATTTACTGACGTTGTAGTCTTACCAACTCCACCTTTTTGATTCGCAATTGCGATGATTTTGCCCATTTGTTTTTCTAAATTTTGAACCGTAAAAATACGATTATTTATGGTTTTTGAAAATCTATTTTGTTAACATTTACTAAAGACTGTTTAGTAGCAGTTTATTAAATTTTCATTTTTTAAATTTGTGCGGATTTATTATTAAATCAACTATTTAATTTCAAGTTCTCGTATTGTTCTTTTTGATAAACCAGCAAATTGTTTTGAATTGTTAGGCTGTTTATCAAAGGTGATTTTTAATGCAATGAATACGTTATTGCTGTTTATGGCGTTAACTTTAAAAATTAGACCAAACTTGTTTTAAGTAACATATCGTTTTTGCTTTGCAAAAAGTTTGTCCAGCTAGATAGCAAGTCCTACAGCATTTGTTTTGATGATTCAAAGCGAATTTGACTAATTTGTCGAAGACGCGGTAAACGAACTTAAAAAATAAAATCCAACAGCTTTCTATTCGAGAAAAATATAAGTATAATAATGAACCTAGTAT
>JAGOFG010000282.1 GCA_017997335.1 Flavobacterium sp.
GATGAAGAAGGATTTGGAAACTGTACCAACACTGGAGCTTGCGAAATAGAATGTCCAAAAGGAATTTCTTTAGAGAATATTGCTCGTATGAACAGAGAATATTTGGCAGCAAGTTTGAAATAATTGCCTTAAGCAAATACAAAAAGTAAAAAACGCATCCATTTATTTGGATGCGTTTTTTTTGATATATAAACTTAAGCTTTAGTTAATATTGATAACGTTCTCTGTACAAAACAGTAATGAATTGTTAAATATTTGCAAATACTATGCACGCACAGCAATTGTATTTTTGTTAAAATTATAAAATTTTTGAATTATGAAATCCAATTTTAGCCGCCGTTCCTTTCTTAAAAACTCTTTGTTGTTTTCAGGAGGAGTTTTATTAGCTCCCAATTTTATTAGTTGTTCCAAAGATGATGAGCCAATCAATCAAGCACCGACTGATTTAAAACTATCTAATTTTAATGAGGGGGTGGCCAGTTTTGATCCAACAGCTACAAGTATTATTCTTTGGACTCGTTATGCTGCTTCCAAAAATGGTAGTGTAAATTTGTCTTGGGAAATAAGTACTGATGCTAAATTTAGTCAAGTTTTGCGTCAAGGGAAAGTTGTAACCGATGAATCAAGAGATTTTACAATTGCTGTTGATGTCCAAGGATTACCTTCTAATAAAGCTTTTTATTATAGATTTTATAATGTAGCAACCAAGGAAGTTTCTGTAATTGGTGAGACTATTACTTTACCCTCTATTTCAGATACTATATCTCAAGTAAAAATGGCGGTTTGTTCGTGTGCTAACTTTGCTGCAGGATTATTTACGGTTTATGAGGCCATGGCAAAATCTGATGTTGATGTAATCGTTCATTTAGGAGATTATATTTACGAATATGGTGCTGGTGAATACGGAACCAATGCCTATACAGCAAGTTTGGGAAGAACGCATGTTCCGGCTAATGAAATAGTTACGTTAGAAGATTATAGAGCTCGATATAAACAATATAGAAGAGATGAAAAATTAAAATTAGCACATCAAAAAAAACCATTTATAGCAGTTTGGGACGATCATGAAATTACAAATGATACTTATAAAGATGGCGCAGAAAACCATCAGCCCAAAGAAGGCGATTTTTCAGTTAGAAAGTTAGCTGCATTAAAAGCGTATAGCGAATACATTCCTCTTAAAACCGGAAATGATAGTAGAATTTACAGAGATTTTCATTTTGGAAATTTACTGTCTTTGTATATGTTAGATACGCGAGTAATTGCTAGGGATAAACAATTAGAATATGCTACATACTTTTCTTCTAATGGTTCTTTTAATGCAACTGCATTTCAAGCAGATTTATTGAACCCTAACCGTCAGCTTTTAGGTTCCGAACAAATGAGTTGGTTGGGTTCAAAAATAGCTTCAAGTACCTCAACCTGGCAAGTACTTGGGCAACAGGTTTTGATGACCAAAATGATGCTACCCTCAGAGCTATTACTGTTAATGGCTCAAATTAATGGAGAAATAGATGCTTTAGGAAGTGCGCAACCAGCAACTTTACAGGCTTTTCAGACCTCGGTAAGTGGATTAGTTACCATAAAATCTAGAATATTAGCTAATGATCCTACGGTAACTGCTGCTGATAAATTAAGATTGTCTACTGTTTTGCCTTATAATTTGGATGCTTGGGATGGTTATCCGATAGAGAGAGAGAAATTGTATGCATTGTTGAATGGTAAAAAAGTAGTTACCCTAGCCGGAGATACACACAATGCTTGGCAAGGTGAATTAAAATCATCTTCTAATAAAGTGGTTGGTATTGAAATAGCTACTTCTTCTGTTTCTTCTCCGGGTTTAGAAACTTATTTAGGAATTGGTGGTACCCAGCTGGTACAATTTGAGCAAGCTTTGAATTTGTTGATTGATGATTTAGAATATTCTAATTTATCCAAAAGAGGATATTTAAAAGCTACTTTCTCAGCAACAGATGTAAAAGCCGAATGGTTTTTTGCAACTACTGTTTTTGAAGCAGGAGCTGCTGTAAACCTTGAAAAAACAATTACTAAGAGCTAATATTTTTTAATATAGTGCAAAGCCAGGAACAATTTATAATGGAATTGTTCCTGGCTTTTGTGTTTTAATCAAATAAATAGATATATTTATTGGGAAATTAATACTTGATGAAAATACAATTATCTGTTTTGTTTTTCTTGTTTTCTATTGTGGTTTTTGCTCAAAAGCATATTTTGATTTTGAAGAGTAAGCATGCTAGTTTTTTTAAAGAAATTAAAGAAGATCGGCGAATTGAAATTGAAACGAAAGAAGGAAAAACATTTCTTGGACGGTTTAAGGTGCAAGATTCAACGGCGCTTGTTATTAACGAAGAAGTTGTTTTATTGGCCGATATTATCAAAATAAAAAAGAAATCTAAGTTTGGAACCATTGCAAACCCAATTTTTGTTACCATTGGTGTAGGGTTATTTATAGCGGGTGCTTCTGGTTTGTTTGTGGCAAATCCTTTTGCTGCTATGGCTGGCATCATAACCATGATAGGAAGCATACCAATCATAGTTGTGCCGTTGTTTATGTATGGACATCCATCAAAAAAATGGGAATATTCGATTAAAGAAATACAATGAAAATAGCCATCCTACAAACTGCTTTAGTCTGGGAAAATCCAGCAGCGAATCGAATTCATTTTGAAGAAAAAATCAATTCGATTGATGAACCAGTTGACCTAAT
>JAGOFG010000098.1 GCA_017997335.1 Flavobacterium sp.
TTGATTCACTACCGTTTCCCTAATTCTAAACCAATACACATTTGGGTATCTACAAAAGAAAGTATTCCTAGAAACTTGATTTCTCTTATTAGCCACTATTACTTTTAACTTTATAACAATTGCTGGGAATCTTTTTAAGTATTCCTTGCTGACGTCACTACCACACATCTTGAACTTTTGCACTCAACCTTGAGCAGTTTAAAAGTTAAGTACCCTTTTTTAATTCTACGTAAAAAAAAATACGTAAAATAGGTTTTAATTAAGTATTTATACTTATATTTGCTTTGTAATACTTAATTATTGAGTTATGATCAAGGTAATTGTAGTCGGTAACGGCATGGTGGGATATAAATTTTGTGAAAAATTTGTTTCAAAATCGGGGCAAGAAAAATATGAAATCACTGTTTTTGGCGAAGAGCCGAGAAGAGCTTATGATCGCGTACATTTAAGCGAATATTTCAGTGGCAAGAGTGCTGATGATTTAGCCTTATCCACAGCAGAATGGTACAAAGAGCATAACATTTTATTGAATACTTCTGAATTGGTCACTGGACTCGACACTACCCATCGCACTATTACGACACATACTGGCAAAAACTATACGTACGATTACTTAGTACTGGCAACAGGTTCCGCTGCATTTGTTCCTCCCATAAAAGGGGTAGAAAAAGAAGGGGTTTTCGTTTACAGAACTATCGAAGATTTAGATGCAATAATGGCCTATGCCAAAAAGATAAAAACCAAAGGTGCTACTGAAGCTGCTGTACTTGGCGGAGGTTTGTTAGGACTGGAGGCTGCCAAAGCAGTTAGAGATCTTGGACTGAATCCTCATGTGGTAGAATTTGCCCCTCGATTAATGCCAAGACAATTGGATCAGGGCGCTAGTAATATGCTGCAAGCTAAAATCGAAGCGCTCAACATAGGTATCCATCTCAATAAAGCGACACAATATATTGATGGAGAAGATTGTATCAAGGGGATGATGTTTGCCAACGATGAACTACTTAAAGTTGACATGCTAGTCATTTCTGCTGGAATCAAACCACGTGACGAACTCGGTAGAGTCGCTGGATTAGTTGTTGGTGATCGTGGAGGAATAGTAGTCAATAATCAAATGCAAACATCGGATCCTTTTGTTTATGCTATTGGAGAAGTAGCGTTATACCACAACATGATTTATGGCTTGGTCGCACCAGGTTACGAAATGGCCGATGTAGCAGCAGAACAAATACTCAAAGGTTCAAAAACGATGCGAGAGACCATCGACATGTCGACACAATTAAAGTTAATTGGTGTTGAAGTGGCGAGTTTTGGTGATCCTTTCATAGAAAATGAAGAGGTGACTGCTATCGTTTACGAAAATAAATTCAACGGCATTTACAAAAGAATCAATGTCACCAAAGACGGCAAAACCTTACTTGGCGGTATTCTTGTTGGCGATTCCTCCGATTATAATGCGCTGTTTCAGATTTATAACAATGCTTTGGCTTTGCCTGCCAATCCAGAAGATTTAATACTAGGATCTCGAGGAGGCGAAAGCAACACTATGGGTAGCGCAATGGATTTGCCTGATACTGCCGTAATTTGTTCGTGTGAGAATGTAACCAAAGGCGCCATTTGCTGTTCCATCACAGAAGGAAGTTGCGAAACTCTTTCGGATGTAGTCAAACTCACCAAAGCGACTTCGGGTTGTGGTGGCTGTAAACCAATGGTGGTGGACTTGGTAAAAGCAGCTCAAAAATCAATTGGAAAAGAAGTAAAAGAAAACCTATGTGAGCATTTTCATTATACTCGTCAAGAACTATTTGACTTGGTGAAGATCAATAAATATGTCAACTTCTACGAAGTAATCGACCACCATGGCAACGGAGATGGGTGTGAAGTTTGTAAACCGGTAGTCGCCTCCATTTTTTCTAGTATCTATAATGATACTGCCAATAAACACGTTACGACCCAAGACACCAATGATCGCTTTTTGGCTAATATTCAACGTAACGGCACTTACTCTGTTGTACCTCGTGTAGCAGGAGGTGAAATCACACCAGAAAAACTAATCGTCATTGGTGAAGTAGCCAAACAATTTAATTTGTACACCAAGATTACTGGGGCGCAACGAGTAGACTTATTTGGCGCCCACGTAGGCGATTTACCCGAAATATGGAGAATTTTAATAGAAAATGGTTTTGAAAGTGGTCATGCATATGGCAAATCCTTAAGAGCAGTTAAAAGCTGTGTAGGCAATGCTTGGTGTCGCTACGGTATGGACGATAGCGCTGGCTTTGCTATTGAACTCGAAAACCGATACAAAGGTATTCGTGCCCCACACAAACTCAAAGGCGGTGTTTCTGCTTGCATTAGAGAATGCGCCGAGGCAAGAGGCAAAGACTTTGGCGTAATCGCAGTAGAAGGAGGTTGGAATCTTTACATCTGCGGCAATGGAGGGGCAAATCCAAAACACGCCGTACTTTTGGCCGAACAAATAGATAAAGCAACCGTTATAAAATATCTCGATCGTTTCTTGATGTACTATATCCGCACCGCTGGCCCGCTAGTACGAACTGCTACCTGGCTAGATAAGTTGGATGGAGGTTTGGATTACTTAAAAGAAATCATCATTCACGATCGCATTGGCATCTGTGAAACTTTAGAAAATGAAATGGAAAAACTAGTGGGTACTTTTGAATGCGAGTGGAAGCAAGTGCTCGAAAAACCAAGGCTTTTAAAGCGTTTTAGTCATTTTGTGAATACTGACGAGAAAGATGATGCCATAGAATTTGTTCCTTTAAGAGATCAAAAAATGCCAAGACCTTGGTAAAAAATATAAAAAATAACGTTTCCCTTTAACGCTACCTCTTTCCTAACTCCTATTCATCTGGGAAAGAGTAAAGCATTATTTAAATCAAAAAAATATGGAAGAATTATTAAATCAATACGAAACAGTAGCTACCGAAAATGTAAAAATTTGGTTCAAAGCAGGAAACATTAAAGATTTTCCAAGTAATAGAGGTGGCTGTATTAAATACAAAAACAAACAAATTGCTGTTTTCAATTTTGAAAGAAGAAATGCTTGGTATGCTTGCCAAAATGCTTGTCCACACAAAATGGAAATGGTCTTATCGAGAGGTATGACAGGATCTGCTGACGGCGTTCCAAAAATAGCCTGTCCATTGCACAAAAAAACCTTTTCTCTTATTGACGGGAGCAACCTAAACGGAGACGATTACAAAATTGCAACATACCCAGTAAAGATTGAAGGTGACGAAGTATTCGTTGGCTTTTTGGATTAAATACGTATATTTGGTTGATAAAAAATATTGCTTTTTCTTATTTTAAGCCGATTAAAAAAACGTCTATAACTTCCTTTTCAATGAATGTGAATCGTTTTCAAAATGCGCTACAGCGCATTGATGCTGCCAATGCAAAAGACCCCAATAAAGTTGTAATTGATGACACAATAGTTGCAAAAGAATTATTGTATTCTGATAGAATGCTAAACCGCTTGATGGATTTTGCTCCCGATGCATCTGAAGCCATTCAAATTGCCGCCAAAGGGCAACATATTTGCCGTTGGGAAATTGCTAGAAACACCTATCCGATGGATCGTGTGGGCTACTTAAAATGGAGAGAAGCACTCAAAAAATTTCATGCTTCGAAAACTACTTCAATTCTGAAAGAAGTTGGTTATGAAAACGCATTTATAGACCGAGTTTGCTTTCTAATTGAAAAAAAATTACTCAAAAAAGATGCTGAAACCCAATTGCTCGAAGACGTAATTTGTTTGGTCTTCCTTGAATATTATTTAGAAGAGTTTATCCTAAAACACGACACTGAGAAGCTCAAAAATATTATTATAAAAACCTGGAACAAAATGTCTGAAAAAGGGCAAAAAACAGCCTTAACCTTATCTTTTTCAACGGCAAGTTTACAACTCATAAAAGAAGCGTTAGAATTATAATTGACTATGAGTAGTTCAAAAAACGACACCACAATAGACTCCATTTCCTTCAAAAATTTAAGGAGATTGTATCTCTTTGCACTATTAACAATTGCATTGACTGTTTTGGTAAGTCAGTTTATTCTACAATACAATCTCAACCGTCAATTAAGTGATTCCAAAATCATCAACACTTCTGGAAAACAAAGAATGTTAAGCCAAAAGTTGACTAAAGAACTTTTAATCCTTCATTTTGCAACAGATCCCTCCAAAGTTGAAATGGAAAAAAAAAGGATAGATTCTATTCTAAATAAATGGAAATTTAATCATAATGCTTTAGTGTATGGCAATGAAAAACTAGGTTTTCCTGAAGAAAAAAGCGCGCTATTGAACAAATTGTATCAATCGATTCAACCCAATTTCGAAGCCATAATAGCCGCGAGCCATCAGTATTTACAAATTAAAAAAAACGAGCAAAATCCTGAGAAGCTAAAGCAATTGATAACTATTATTTTAGACAATGAACGTATTTTTTTGACCAAAATGAATCAAATTGTTGAACAATATGATCAAGAAGCTTTAGAAAAGGTAACGTTACAAAGCAAAACAGAATATGGCATACTGCTTTTTACCCTACTGGTATTGGTTTTAGAATTCCTTTTTATCTTTAAACCTACTAATAAAAAAATTGAGATACTAATTTCAAAACTGTTAACCTCAGAAAGAAAAGCACTTAAATTAGCTTACAATACCGAAGTTTTGAGTGAAATAAAAGAAAACTCTGTAAAAGAACTCAAATCTTTAAATTATGCTATGGAAAACACACTACTTTACTGTAGAGTAGCACCTAACGGAACTTTAATTCACATAGGAGAAAAATTTTCCAAATTATTACACTATAATAAATCCACTACTGAACAACGTTTTTCACAAGTACTTACCGCTTCAGAAAAAGAACAGCATAGCATTGACCGTATCATTGCAGAAAAACATAGAAGCGGTTGGCAAGGAGAAATTACCTTTACAAGTAAAGAAGACACTACCATTTGGCTGGACTTATCTATGGTTCCTGTAACTATAAAAAAAGGAGCATCTGAGCTGTTGATTATCTGCTTTGATATAACGGAAAGAAAAAAAGCACAACAAGAAGTGGAGCGCCTTAACATTGAAAGCAGTGAGGCAAAAATCAATCAGCAAAAAATAATTTCGAGTAAAATTATCGAAAATCAAGAAAACGAACAAAATCGCATTGCCAAGGAAATTCATGACGGAATAGGCCAAATGCTAACAGGCCTTAAGTTTAGTCTTGAGAGTATCAATCTAGATGATAAAGAAAAGACCTCCCAAAAAATGGAATACCTCAAACAACTTTCTTTAGACATTATAAAAGGTGTTCGAACTGCTACTTTCAACTTAATGCCTCCCGAATTGAGTGATCATGGCATCGTCTCATCTTTGTCTAAGTTATGTCAAGAACTATCCAAATTAACTGGGAAAAGTATTGTTTTTTATAACAAAAGTCAGTTTGAACAGCGTTTGGACTCACTAACGGAAATTAATATATATAGACTTTCGCAAGAAGCCATAAATAATGCTATCAAATATGCTGATTCAACACACATTATTGTTCAATTATCGCATAGCACTAGCATTTTAAGCATCACGATTGATGATAATGGCAAAGGATTTGACCTACAATCTGTAGAAAAAAAGCGCAATAGCTCATCTGGAATGGGACTTGTTTTTATGCAAGAACGAATACAATACATCAATGGGCGAATTTTTATTAACTCAATTCCTGGTGAAGGTACTCGAATTACCTTCAATATTCCCATATAGGAATTCGCTCTTTATAGTTTTGATATGTATTCTACATAATTACAAAATACGTATCTTAGCCCCAAGATTAGTTAATTTTACTTAAAAAAATCAATACTTATGAATCATCCCATTCGAGTAGTATTAGCAGATGACCACGTGTTCGTTCGTGATGGTATCAAATCACTGTTAGAGAATGAAAATAACATCATAGTTGTTGGGGAAGCTACAGATGGACAAGAAGCCTTGACTATAGTAGCCTCTGAAAAACCTGATTTACTTATCGTAGACATTAGAATGCCTCACTTTACTGGCATTGAAGTGGTTGAAAAAATACGTCAAGAGAACACCCCACTCAAGATTGTAGTACTATCCATGCACGAATCTGAAGAATATGTATTAAAATCTATAAAAGCAGGCGCGGATGGTTATTTACTTAAAGGATCTAGTAAAGAAGAATTCTTAAAAGCATTGCACACTGTTGCTAATGGTGGTAAATATTTTAGCGGCGATATTTCCTCTATTTTAATTAACCAACTTACTAATGGCAACGAACCACTCAACACTGAAAAAAAACGACAACTAGACGAAGAGCTAGTTATAACCAAAAGAGAAAAAGAAATTTTGCAGCTTTTATTATCAGGAAAAGGCAATAAAGAAATTGCAGAAGCCCTTGAAATTAGTAAACGAACAGCAGAAGTGCATCGCTTTAACTTGATGAAAAAACTTAAGGTTAAAAATTTAATTGAATTAGCAAACAAAGCAAAAGAATATTCGCTGCTCTAGTGTTTATTCAAAAACTTATTGATTCAATGTGTACAAGTGGTAATTTTACCACTTTTTTTTTGTTTTATAAATTCCTAAATGAGCTATCCCTCATACATTCCCTACAGTTTACACCAAATGCAACGCTACCATAAAAACGATTAAAAAAGTCTTTTTTAAATTATTAGTTAGTTCTTCAGCTATCGAAACAATACTTTAAGCAAAATACTTATAATAATTAAGTATAAATACTTAATTATTTTTCAAAAACTGCGTTTTGACAGGTTTTACTCCATCATTCGTCATTATTTTTGCCATAAAAGTACACGAAATACTTAAACAAAGGATTTCATCTACGTATTAAAATAATGTAAAATAACTAACCTATCGAACATGAACTCAATTTCAACCCATCAACCGCTTACTCGTTTAAACATTTTCAGCTTTAAAGGCGTTCAAATGCGAACTTTCCATATTACATGGCTTACCTTTTTCTTTAGTTTTTTTGCCTGGTTTGGTATGGCTTCACTAATGCCCTTGGCAAAAGAACAGTTACATCTAACCAAAGATCAATTGGGTAATATTCAAATTGCCTCTGTTTCTGCAACAATAATAGCTCGATTACTAATCGGTCGACTAGTAGATGCCTACGGCCCACGATTGGTGTACACTTGGCTGCTAGTGATATGTGCTGTACCGGTTTTGTTAATAGGAACTTCACAATCCTATGAAAGCTTTTTACTGTTTCGATTAGCCATAGGTGTTATTGGAGCTTCTTTTGTTATTACACAATTTCATACTTCTGTAATGTTTGCACCCTCAATAAAAGGAACAGCAAATGCTACAGCGGGAGGGTTTGGAAATGCTGGTGCTGGCTTAGCAAATAGCACAATGCCATTAATTGCTGCTGGCTTTGTAGGATTAGGATTTTGTACACACGAAGATAGTTGGAGATACGCTATGATAGTTCCTGGAGTTATACTATTAATTTGCGCCTTTGTCTATGTTAGATATACAAAAGATTTACCCAACGGGAATTATAAAGAATTAGGAATTGCCAACAAAAATAAAGAAAACACCTTTATGTTAGCCGTAAAAGACTACCGTACTTGGGTCTTAACGGTTGCCTATGCCGCTTGCTTTGGTGTTGAAATTACGATTGATAATTTCGCCCCAATTTATTTCACAGATACGTTTGGAGCTAGTCTAAAAACGGCTGGATTATGCGCTGGAATCTTTGGCATGATTAATATTTTTGCTCGTCCCCTAGGAGGAATTGTAGCCGATAAAGTAGGCAAAATATATGGTTTTTCTGGAAAAAACGTATTGCTTGCTTTGCTATTAATTGTAGAAGGAATTGGAATCATTTTCTTTGGGTTGACAGAGCAGCTGGGACTTGCTATCTTCTTAATGTTTCTTTTTGGAATGAGTTTAAAAATGGCAAACGGAGCCACTTATAGCCTTGTTCCTTTTATCAATCCAAAGGCTGTTGGAAGCGTGGCAGGGATTGTTGGAGCCGGAGGAAACATAGGTGCTATGCTAATTGCGTTTTTATTTAAAGCAAAAGCAGTTAAAGTAACAAAAGACGTGATTGATACTAATGGTCTTTCTAAAACCAAAGAATTAATTGATTATACTGATGCTTTTTACACACTGGGAATCATCATCTTTATTACAGGAATCATTGTTTTAGCAGTAAAATATGCCATCAAAACAAAGGATAGTGAATAACTACTTCCGCTTTGGGTAACTAGCACTTAAATAAAGAAGGAATGAAATTATACCAGCAATTTTGGATATACTTTCATTCCTTTTTTTGCTTGTTTACGTTCCTGTATAACACGGGAATTATTCAAAGCAGTTTCGCAAATCAAGGATTGATGTAAACAAATACATCTCACAGCAGTGGAATAATTATTAAATAGGCTTTAATCGAAATTAGGTTAAATTTTGGCTAAAGCCTTTTTTGAATCTCATTTTAAAAAATGGGCTAAAGCCATTCCTATTCAAATTCCATATTAAAAAACATTAGAATGGGATAAAGTTAATTGTGCTTTAGTGGTGTTTACAGAAAAAAGAATAATCACTCCGGCTAGTAAAGCGATTTTGTATCCTTTTGTTGCTGTACTTGCTACTTCTTTTTTAAATGAATGTTTTTTGTTGGTTAACATAGTTTTCGGTTTTGATTAGTACATTACAAACTTAAT
>JAGOFG010000283.1 GCA_017997335.1 Flavobacterium sp.
GAAGCGTAATCTCCAGCCAAATTCATCGCAATCCAATATTCTTGTCCTAAATCAGAACCTAAATCCAAATAAGCTAAGTTTCTGGCTACTTCTGGAAGTTTACAAGTTTCTTTAGCAATTTTAGTATAATGTCCAGCAATAGTAGCTCCAAATCCTCTCGAACCTGAATGCGTCAACAAAGCCACATATTTTCCTTTCGGAATGTTTAATGCAGCATCATCGGTTGCAAATTCTATAATACCAAATTCCACAAAGTGATTTCCACCACCAGAAGAACCCAATTGCGACCAAGCCTTGTCTTTTAAGTTTTTAATAAAAGTGTGTTCCGCAAACTCATTTCTATCCAAAACTTCATGATTCGATTTGTATTGTCCCTGAAAACCGTGTCCCGCTCCAAATTTAGAATGGGCAACCAATTCTCTTTTGAATTTTGCTTCATTTTCATAATAAAACAACTCCGGAATATCATAAATTGACAAAGCCATTCTACAACCAATATCCACACCCACACCAAACGGAATCACCGCATTATTGGTAGCTAAAACCCCACCAATTGGCAATCCATAACCTTGATGCGCATCAGGCATTAAAGCGCCAGCCACTGTAACAGGTAACTGCATAGCAACTTGCATTTGTTTAATAGCACCTTCTTCAATTTTATTGGCACCATACAAAGCAAAATCAGCTGGATTTGGATTTAAAGCAATGAAATCTTCTGGTTTTTCATTTGCTTTTTCTATAATGGCTTGTGCTAATTTCCCAAAGATTTTATGTTCTAAAAATGCTTCAGGATTTTCTAATACCAAGGCATAATTAGATAACATTTCCTCTTTAGTAAATCCTGTTCTTTTGGCATTAGCTTTCAAAGCTACACCTATTAAAGATCCCTCTGGATATCCTAAGGCTAATAAATCGGTTCCGTTAATTTTAGTTTCCATGACGTTAAATTTATATTTTTTATTTGATTTTTTTGCTTTCGAGAGCCTGATGCATGTCCAACGATACATCAGGCTAACTACCCTTTGTTTGATGAAGCAAAGGTTTTACAGTTCTACGCAATTATTTTGCGCAGTAAAAAAAGAATTGTATTTTTGAATAAATTCTGATTATGAATCTCAAAGAAATATATAAAAACCTATTGCTTGAAATAGGCTTTACTCTCAATGAAATCAATACTTTATGGTTGGATTTAGAGAAAGCGTATTCCAAAAAATCAAGATACTATCACAATCTGACGCATTTGGAAGAAATGGTGTTTTGGTTCACGAAATACAAAGAGCAACTACAACAGCCAAAGGAAGTATTGTTTAGTATTTTTTACCACGATTACGTTTACAAAGTCACGAGAAAAGACAACGAGTTAAAAAGCGCTGAATACGCAATTGCACTATTAAAATCAAATCATCAACTCAACAAACAAAAGGTTTTTGACCATATTCTCGCTACACAATTGCACCAACACAACGAAAACGAAGATAGCAACTGGTTAATCGATTTTGATTTGAAAATCCTTTCCAAAGATTGGGAAGATTATAAAATCTATTGCCAGCAAATTAGAAAAGAATACAAAATCTATCCCGATTTTCTCTACAATCCCGGCAGAAAAAAGGCTTTAGAACATTTCCTAGAAAACAAAAACATATATCAAACCCAAGAATTCAGAACACTTTTTGAAGCTAAAGCAAGAGAAAATATCCAAAAAGAAATAGCTACTCTGTAGAACTGAACACTAAAAACTGAACACTGAACACTTCAAAAAATGGCTCAAAATAAAAACGCTCTCATCCGCTACAAAACCATCGACAAATGTTTGCAAAACAACTACCGTCAATGGACTTTAGAAGACTTAATGAACGCTTGTAGCGAAGCTTTGTACGAATACGAAGGCAAAGAAAATCCAGTAAGCAAACGCACCATTCAATTGGATATTCAGATGATGCGTAGTGAAAAGTTGGGCTACAATGCCCCTATTGAAGTCTATGACAAAAAGTATTACCATTATGCCGAAGAAGATTTCTCCATTACCGATATTCCTTTAACCGAAACTGATATTAATGTTCTTAGTGAAACGGTTTCTATGTTGAAGCAATTCAAAGATTTTTCCTTGTTCAATGATGTTTCAGACATTCTGCAACGCTTAGAAGATAAAATCTATGCCGAAAAATCACACACCCAACCCGTAATTCATTTAGACAAAAATGAGAGTCTAAAAGGCTTGCATTTTTTAGATGAAATTTATCAAGCGATAGTTAAAAAAATAGTTTTAGTAATTACCTATAAGTCATTCAAATCCAAAGAAGAAAATCAATTTCACTTTCATCCCTTCATTTTAAAAGAATTCAATAATCGTTGGTTTGTAGTAGGGCGAAAAAAAGTCAGTCAACCAATCGCTAATTTAGCCTTAGACCGTATTATTAAAATTGATTACGATTTTCAAATGCCATTTTTGGAGCAACCTTTTAATCCAGAGAACTATTATAAAAATGTAATTGGTGTTACTGTAAATTTAGGCTTACAGCCAAAACCTATTCAACTTTGGATAGATCAATACAACGCACCTTATGTTTTAACCAAACCACTTCACCGTTCCCAACGATTGCTAAAAGAAAACGAAGACGGCAGTATTATCATCAATCTCTTTCTAATCGAAAACTACGAAATGGAGCGCATTCTTCTAGGTTTCGGAGATGGCTTAGAAGTCCTAAAACC
>JAGOFG010000284.1 GCA_017997335.1 Flavobacterium sp.
TCTTCAATAAAATAGACACGTTTGATGACCCAACATTAGACGAACAATTATATTTGCAACACGTTTATACCGAAATTGGCTATAAATGTTTACGCGTTTCTGCAAAAGATGGAAAAGGAATTGACGAACTAAAAGCGTTAATGAAAGATAAAGTTTCGATGTTCTCCGGGCATTCGGGTGTAGGAAAATCAACTTTGGTAAATACTTTAGAACCTTCTTTAAATCTAAAAACCAAACAAATTTCCGAATCGCATGCACAAGGAAAGCACACCACTACGTTTGCTGAAATGTTCGATTTGTCTTTTGGAGCTAAAATTATAGATACACCAGGAATTCGTGGTTTTGGAATTGTCGATATGGAAAAACAAGAAATCGGAGATTATTTTCCTGAATTTTTCGCTTTGAAAGACCAATGTAAATTTAATAACTGTTTACATAAAGACGAGCCACATTGTGCCATTAAAAAAGCACTGGAAAATGACGAAATTTCGTGGTCGCGCTATAAAAGTTATACCCAGATTTTAGAGGGTGACGAAGAGCAATATCGTGCTGACATTTATGATGCTGAACGAAGAGCAAGCGACGAAACGAGAAAGTAAAAAAATCAAATAAGAAGTGAAAGCTGTTATTCAAAGAGTTTCTCAATCATCAGTTACAATAAATGAAGAAATTGTAGCCCAAATTCAACAAGGTTTATTAGTTTTAGTAGGTATTGAAGACGCCGATATTCAAGAAGATATCAATTGGTTAACCTCTAAAATAGCAAATCTTAGAATTTTTGAAGATGAAAATGAAGTGATGAATTTGTCGTTAAAAGATATTGATGGAGAGATGATTGTTGTGAGTCAGTTCACATTACATGCGTTAACCAAAAAAGGAAATCGCCCAAGTTATATAAAAGCCTCAAAACCTGAAATTGCCATTCCGCTTTACGAATCTTTCGTAAAACAAATGGAAATTGAATTGGGTAAAAAAGTTCAAACAGGACAATTTGGAGCAGATATGAAAGTTGGTTTGGTTAATGACGGACCTGTGACGATAATAATTGATACAAAAAATAAAGAATAAATGAACCTAAAAAACTCCCAACAAGAAGTAGATAATTGGATTAAAGAACACGGTGTTCGTTATTTCAATGAATTAACTAATATGGCTCAACTTACTGAAGAAGTAGGTGAAGTAGCCCGAATTATTGCTCGAAGATACGGTGAACAATCAGAAAAAGAGTCAGATAAAAATAAAGATTTAGGTGAAGAATTAGCCGATGTAGTTTTTGTGGTTTTATGTTTAGCCAATCAAACAGGTGTTGATTTACAAGCCGCTTTTGATAAAAAAATGGATTTAAAAACCAAACGCGATCACGACCGTCATCACAACAACGATAAATTGAAATAAATTGAACTGGATTTTACTCATAATCGCTGGTTTATTCGAAGTTGGTTTCGCTACTTGCCTCGGAAAAGCAAAAGAATCAACTGGAAACACTTCCTTACTTTGGTACGGCGGTTTTTTGGTGTGTTTATCAATTAGCATGATATTATTAGTAAAAGCCACCAAAGAATTACCTATCGGAACCGCTTATGCAGTTTGGACAGGAATTGGTGCAGTAGGAAGTGTTTTGATAGGAATCATTGTTTTTAAAGAACCCGCAACTTTTTGGCGCGTGTTTTTCATCACTACATTAATTTTATCCATCGTTGGACTAAAAATGGTCACGAAATAATGAATTTATTACTTAAATCATCCAGCATCCAGCGTCCATCATCCATCAAAATCACTGGTAGTAAATCAGAGACTAACAGATTGTTACTGTTGCAAGCGTTATATCCGAATTTAGTTTTGGATAATACATCCAATTCTGATGATTCGGAAGTGATGCTAAAAGCATTGCAAAACTCCCAACTCCTAACTCCCAACTCCCAACTCATAGACGTTCATCACGCAGGAACAGCAATGCGATTTTTAACTGCTTATTTTTCCATCCAAGAAGAAAAAGAAGTGGTTTTAACTGGTTCTTCCAGAATGAAAGAGCGTCCAATTAAAATTTTGGTAGATGCTTTAAATCAATTGGGAGCTGAAATTAGTTATGAAGAAAATGAGGGTTTTCCGCCTATTCGAATCAAAGGGAAAAAATTAACTCAAAACAAAGTTTCGCTTCCTGCAAATGTGAGTAGTCAATATATTTCAGCTTTATTGTTGATTGCACCTAAATTAGAAAATGGTTTAGAATTAACTCTTGAAGGTGAAATTACATCTGTTCCATACATAAAAATGACTTTGGCTTTATTGAATGAAATAGGAGTAAAGACTTCTTTTGTTGGAAATAAAATTTCTGTAAAACCACAATTCACAATTCACAATTCACAATTCACAATTGAATCCGATTGGAGTTCAGCTTCATACTGGTATTCCATTGTTGCCCTATCAGAAATTGGTACACAAATTTCACTTTCAAGTTATAAAAAAAATAGTTTACAAGGAGATAGTGCTTTGGCAAACATTTACCAAGATTTTGGAGTTGAAACAGTTTTTAATGAAGACAATTCTATTACTATTTCCAAAACAAAAAATCATCAATTATCAATTGTTAACTATCAATTAAATAATTGTCCTGATATTGCTCAAACCATTACTGTGACTTGCTTTGGATTAGGAATAGGTTGTGATTTAACTGGATTACATACTCTAAAAATCAAAGAAACTGAC
>JAGOFG010000285.1 GCA_017997335.1 Flavobacterium sp.
TTGACAAAAACTCTTCTTTCAATGGTATTTTCAATGCTCCTTACTCATTAACTCATACTGCTGGTAGAGAAAGCGGAGAGTTTGTAGTTGCTGATTTTAACCCAGCTAATTTGGTGAGTGCTCCATCAGGAGCAACACATTTCCGTTTGATTAGTTCTCTTTCCGTGGTTAGTGATTTTGAATACAACGCTACCACCAACAGCTACGATCCAATGGATGCAGCTTTGAATGAGGTAAGTGACATTCAATACAGTGACTTTTTGGACTTGTATGCTCCAGTTCCAGCCACTACAATTGTTGCAACTTTACCTAATGGAGCAATTCCAACAGTAAACACAACAGTTTTGCAGTGCATCGGAATTGAGTTCTACCAACAAGTAGGCGGAAACTTTTACTTGTTCTCCAGTGGGAACTGCTTGAAAGTCGAGGACGCTTTCTAGAAAAACCCTTGAAGGATCCCTCGCCAAAAACGAGGGATTTTTTTTATCAACTCCTTAAAACAAAAACAATGGAAAATAAAATAATCAGGGTCGCCCAAGGCAAACAAAGTACATTGAGCCAGTTGTATATCAACGGAATTTTCCAATGTTATTTGTTAGAAGATAAAATCAGGGAAGTGAAGATTGCTTCACAAACTGCCATTCCTACGGGTATTTTCGAAATAAAACTCAACACTTGGGGAGCAAAAAATGCGGATTACAAGAGAGCTTTTGGAAACCTACACCAGGGAATGATTGAGATTTCGGGTTTACCGAATTTCAGCTTTGTCTATATTCACGTTGGAAATACCATAAAAGATACTGCCGGTTGTCCGCTTTGTGGTTTTGGTTTCCAATTTGCTGAAGGCGATTTTCAAGTTACCCAAAGTATTGCAGCTTACAAAATGATTTATCCCAAGTTGGTTGCATTGGCAAAGGATCCTTCTAACAAATTTACCATTGAAAATAATTTTCAATTTTAAAAAGCAAATCCAATGGAAAATATTAATGCCATAGCAGCACTTTTTGGAACTCTCATCACCTTGTTACTCTCAGTTGTGGCTTATTTTATCAAGCAATTACACACTGATTTCAAGAGTATGGAGAAAGATTTGATTGAAGTCAAAACAATGGCTTTAATCATCAAAACCGAGTTCAAAAGTGGCAATGATTTATTGAACCAAAAAGTAGAATACATCGAAAAAAGAGTACACAATTTAGAACTATCAATTTATAAAAATCAAGATTATGAAAAATAACAAAATGAATTTAGTAGAAAGAACATTGGCACCTACCCCAAAATGGTTTAAAGTTCTTCGCACTGTTGGGATTGCTTTGGCATCAGTTGGCGGAATTATCATAGCTTCTCCAGTTGCTTTGCCAGTTGGTTTGGTAAGTGCAGCTGGTTATTTGGTTCTGGGCGGAAGTATTATTTCAGTAGTTTCTCAAACTGCTGTAAAATCGGAAGAAGAGCCAATAACAAACCCTTAAAAACGGTTAAAAACCACTTTGAAAGCTCCATTATTTGGGGCTTTTTTCGTTTATAGCAGTTAATAAATGGTATTTGCTTCACTTTTCACCGTTTTATTTAAGTGGGCGGAATATATGGCACTTATGTTGGGCTTTGGTAGTGCTCATTTGTCAATCAAAAAGGATTTTATTTATCGGAAAAAGGATTGAAAGGAAGCCTCAAACTTCAAATTTGTGCGAGGTCATTCGGATGAGAGGGGAATCGGAGCTGTTTTTTTTGAGAGAATGCGAATCGGAAATGTTGTTTTGAAAAGGGATGCTTTGGCATTCTTTCAAAAAAAATTGCATCCAAGGGGGTTTGGGGGAATGGAAGATTCCCCCAACTGAACTTTCGTAGTGCGTTGGCAGCAGCTCGGGCAAGTGTGTGGATTTTTATTTGTTTACCGGGGTGTTTGTGATTGCTTTTTAAGTTGGATTGATGCCCAAATGTTCTAGATGTTGAAATGTTGAATGTCATAAAACGGGTTTACTGAAACTAGACAGCATCAATCCAGCTAAAAAGCAATTTATCAGGGTGTTTTGACAAATAAAAATCCACACTCTTGCTGGCAAATTTGATTTTTGAGGATGCCTAACTGTTCTTGCGAAATCGAGGGGTTCTATTTGTTGAAAAACCTTGTGCGGAGTTGCTATGGGATCTTCAAAAAACAATGCAAATACAGTTCCTATTTCGGGTGGGTGCGTTGGACGTGGCGGCTATTTTACATAATGAAATTATAGTGCGAGTGCCCCGGGGTTCGGGGCGCTTGACCTATAATGTTGCTTCATTATGTAACATAGCTTGGGGGTGGTTTTGGGCTTTCGAGCGTTGGGAAACAGCTTATTGCTTTTTCTTATTAAACCAAAAAAACAATATTAAAATCTAATAAAAAAAGCAATGTGCTGTTAGAGCGTTGGCAGAAGCCCAAAACCGCAGGAGCGTTGGCAGAGCGTTGGCCGGGTGGGCGCAAAAAGGTCAGCGTTAGCGTTCCTATTTTTTTATTGTAGAGTGTTTTGTAGATTATTGGATTTTTTTACTGATTTAGCATTATAAAATTTCAATCCAATTGGCTGGGTCGTATATGCCTGTTTGCTTTTCAAATTTAATTGCTAATCTGGCAACTTTCTTCACCTCTCTGATGTTTTCAGGGTTGGAAAGGATAGCATTGATAATATCTATTCTAATTTTATTTAAAAACAATATTACTTTTTC
>JAGOFG010000286.1 GCA_017997335.1 Flavobacterium sp.
TAAAGGAAGAAATGCTACTAAAATTGCTACTAAAAATCGAAGTGGTTTGTTTGAAATCACCATAACAGTTAATTATCTTAATTTATTACGTTTCTGAAATTTGGTGCAAAGGTACATTTTTTATTAATATGCAAAAGAATATAAAAAATAATTTTTTTTGCGGATTTGGCTTTTTCAACCCCCTATTTTTGCTTTTCGTTTACTAAGCGAATAGTGAAAAGTGTCTCAATTAGTAAAAAGAGAATAAAAAGTGCAAAAAAGTTTATTTTTTCGGCAGAATTTTGAAGAGTTGCTACTTTTAATATAGGACGTAAAATTAGGTAACAAAAGACCATTTTTATACTCGTTACCAATAGAAAACTCATCCCTACATTATCTAAACTTTTCCTTTTAACGAACAACAAGACAAAAGCAACTAGAAGTGTAAATAAAGTAAACCAAGCATAAAGTTCTGGCAAAGAATAGATAAAATTTTGGGTGTTAATTTTTAATACAAAAAACAGCCCTTCGTGTACTCCAAAGGAAATTAAAATGGCTAACAAAAGGGGAATTATTTTTTTAAAAAAAGAGGTATTCATTATTGATTTTTATTGATTTCAATTACTTGTCGGTACACATTGTACATTGCCAAAAAAACACCAACAATAACTAAAATTTTAACGTAGTACACTTTTGGACTCGGGTGATTTTCATCTAACCAATGCCCTAAATAAGCAAATAAAAAAATCAATACTCCCATTTGAATAGGGATATTGATTAAGGCTAACCATTTATTGGGTTTTCGTTTATTTGGATTGGGTTCCATCTTTTTTGGTGTCTATTATTTGCATTACACAAGTGGCTGTAAAATGAGCACCTGGTTCAACGGCCAACTTTCCTATAATAACCTCTCCTTCAACTGTAGCAGAAGCTTTAATATTGAGTAATTCGTGTACCGTTATTTTTCCATTAAAAACACCTTCGATATCTGCGTTTTTACAGACAATGTCACCAATAACTTTTCCTGAAGGACCAATCACTAATTTACCATTCGAAGTGAAATTACCAAGTAATTCTCCATCCAATCTAAAATCGGCAGGAGAAAAAATATCTCCTTTTATTTGAGTGGCTTCCACTATTCTATTGGTCTTACCCAATAAATCAGTATAGGGTTGTTTCTTTTTTTTGTCGAACATAGTTTAGGGCGTTTTTGGGGCTAAATAGGCGTCTAAATTCTTTTTCATTTGAACAATCTTGTAATTCTCATCGCTTATAGTAATCGCCTTCTGCACCTCTGAAGGCGACCCTTTTTTATTAAAAATCACCGAGACATCATTCGCATATATTTCTGATTGGAATCCGTGTATACACAAGATACGTTCTTTGTCGGTATAATTATCACAAGTATAGTATAGATTTTCAATATTTTCTTTTGCCATAAAATCCAAAACTTGCTTTTCGATAGCTCGTTCTTGTTTGTAATCCTCGATAGGAATTCTAAAGATAATCTTCCACTTTTTGTTATCTACCGTACTGAAAGCCATTCGTTCCAAAATAGGAATTTGTGTGGTGATAATCTCTTCTGCTTTTTTTCCTTCTTCGGTATTGGCATAGGTGTCTGCAACGTATTGCATCGCTTCTTTGTAGGCTGGCAATCCTTTTGTTTTAGCCAACGCATTTGCTTTGAGCAACTCAAACTTGGCTACAATTTCTTCGCCAGTCAACTGATTAATCATCGTGTTGCAGCGCGCAATGACCGCAGCAAATTTTTCGTCCTTAAACCATTCGTAGCATTCCTTATATTTATTCTCTGGAGAATCTTTGTCTTTTGCTCCATCAAAAGTTGGGTCATTTATAATTTTGGCATATCTCGAATCAGGAAATTGAGCCGTAATTGCATTCTTAACGGCTGCGGCTTTGGCTTTATTCGTGATTTCGTATATTTTATACAAATTGTACTGAGTAGGAGGAATCAGTTTTTCATCAGGATGAAAGCTTAGTAATTGTTCCAACTTAGTACTGGCCAAGTCATACTCTTTGAATTTTTCTTTGTAAACTACACCCAATTGGTAATATCCTGTATTTCTTTCTTTGGTGATGCTGTCAATTGCCGAAGATTGTGTAGGCAATTGATTTAAATAATAAGCCAAAGTATAACGCGGTTCTTCAACAGCTTTTTCTTTAATAACATCATTATCAGCTGTTACTTCTTCTGTTGGTTCATTGGCTCCTTTTTTCACATTTGAATACAACCAGTTTTCGACCAAAGCACGATTTCCAAACATTTTTTTGAATTCTAACTTTCCAAAAGCCACCGTTTTTGGGTTGTAAAAATAAAAAGTGTTGGTTGCCTCCGTTTGTTGGTTATCACTTGGAGGTAAATAGGCCGCTTTGTTTTGCAAACCTGGCACTGTCGCTACAGCTCCTGGGTCTGCACTAGAAGCCGTTAAGTTGCGCTCTATATTCGCTAACTTTTGCTTTTGTATTTCTTCTTTAACTAGCTTTATAGAATCTTGCTTTTTAATGGCAACAATATGCTTTTCATAGTAGGCATTTCTTTCAGTAGGAGATAACGCCAAAACATTTAGAATGCTATCATTTCTTTTGGTGCTAGTTTCTAATCGAATGGCTTCGTCTAAATCTTTACGCTTTTTTTGAATTTTATAAAATTCTCTTGTTTTGGGATTAAGCTTTACTAAAGTACTATCATAGTATTT
>JAGOFG010000017.1 GCA_017997335.1 Flavobacterium sp.
AGTGGAAAGCCCACAGACTAGTGTAGTGCTAACGAAACTAGTCGAGGACTTGTAACGTATAGCCCGGCTCCTTATATATAGTAGAACCAATATCTAATAAAACCAAAAACTTCTCTATATATAAGGAGAACGCCAAAAATCAATCGTAACGAATAGCTCGAACAGGTGATATACGAGTTATTATATAGGAAGGAATTAGTAAAACAAGGAAACAGACCAAAACAGTCATTAGATTTAATACTACTATATATACTAAATTAAAATAGACTGGCGCTTCATTAACATAATAGTTTTCTGGGTTTAATTTGATAATGCCAAAATAATATTGAAGCAATAATATCGCTATCCCGATAAGATTCCCCCAAAACAAACCTCTTGCAACTAAATAGAAAGCATTGTAAAGGAATATTTTTCGAATGGACCAATTATCCGCTCCTAAAGCCTTTAATACCCCTATCATTTGAGTACGTTCAAGTATAAGCACTAATAATGCGACCACCATATTAATGGTAGCGACAAGAATCATGACTACAAGTATTACAATAATATTTATATCAAACAACTTTAACCATTCAAAAATATAACTATACTTTTCTACAATAGTTTTGCTGTCTAAAACAGACGAAGTCTCTTCATAAACTTTCTCTCCTATTTGTTCTATAGCACTAAAATCATTCACAAAAACTTCAAAAGCACCAACTTGGTCTTTATTCCATTTATTTAGTTTTTGAACATGTCGGATATCACCCAAGATGTAAGAGGAGTCAAATTCTTGAAAACCTGAATTGAATATGCCTACAATTTTTAAATTTCGAATAGAATAACCGTTGGGCTTCATAAAATAAGTATGAAAGGAATCTCCTAATTTCAACTTCAACCTTGAAGCTATAATTGATGAAACAACTACTTCCTGATTGAGTGAAGCCATACAATTCGGCAATCTCCCCTGTGTCAAATATTCTTTTATAAACTTCCAATCATAATCCCTGCCTACGCCTTTAAACATTATGCCTTCAAAAGCAGTTTCTGTTCTAATTATTCCTGCTTTAACAGCGACGGCTTGAATGTGTTCTACTTCAGGAACATTCTTGAAAGTCGGATAAAAAGATTGTCGAATTGAAACTGGAACTAATGTTGCTTCTGATTGATTGCTGTCAAAATTAGATATAACAATATGCCCATTAAATGCAGCAATTTTCTCCCTTATCTTCTGTTGCAGACCTATCCCCGTAGAAACAGAAACCAACATCATAATAATACCTATTGCGATTGCTGCAATGGCAATATTTATAATAGGAGCAGAAATACTACTTTTATAATCCTTTGACGTAATTAATCGTTTGGCGATAAAATATTCTAATTTCAAAAGTGTGTAATGATTAAATTAATTCGAAGTACTTCTCTATAATACAATTTTCTTTTTCATTTCCTCCACAATATTATATACCGCAGGACAAATTGGAATGTTTTTTATTGTAATAGCAGTAATCTGTTGGAACTTTTTTCTGTCGGTATGCGGAAATTCCCTGCAAGCTTTGGGACGAACTTCATATATAAAACAAGTGTTGTCATGATCCAAAAAACTACAAGGCAACTTTTGCAAAACATAATCTTGGTCTTCATCAATTCGCAAATATTGAGAAATGAACTGTTGTGGTTTAAGCCTAAGATACTTTGAAATTCTTTCAACATCTGCAGATGTAAACAATGGGCCCGTTGTTTTACAACAATTAGCACAATTTAAACAGTTTGTTTTTTTAAACTCATTATCATGCAGTTCTTGCATTATATAATCTAAATTTTTAGGCGGTTTCTTTTTAAGCTTATCGAAATACTTTTTGTTTTCGTTATGCTTATCTTTGGCAAGTTTATTTATTTCCGATAAATCAGGCTTCAACTGCATGGCTTTTTGTTATTTCACAAAAGTAAACTTAAATCACTAAATACCGACAAAAAATGAAAGACCTTTTTGGACAAGCAATATATGATTATCATTTCAACAACTCACCAGAAAACTTATACACAGAGACCACCATATCAGAAGAAGATGAAATGGAAGTTAGCTATTTATTTAGAGAATTTAATGAAATGCCAATAATAGAACAAAAAGCAATTACATTATCAAAAGGAAAAATACTCGATATTGGGTGTGGTGCTGGAAGTCACAGCCTCGAATTACAAAATAAATTACAACTAGATGTAACTGCCATTGATATCTCTAAAAAAGCAATAGCAACATGTATTGCACGTGGAATAAAACAAACTGAAGTATGCGGTATCTTAGATTTAAACGAAAATACACAATATGACACAATCCTTTTACTAATGAATGGGACAGGTATTTTTGGCACAATAAAACAAATACCCATCTATTTGAACAAGTTAAAAAGACTACTTCTTCCAAATGGACAAATTCTAATTGACTCATCAGATATAATATATATGTTTGATGAAGATGAAGATGGTGGAAAATGGATTCCGGGAACTAATTATTATGGTGAATTAACATTCAAAATAAAATACAAGAACGAAGCAGAAGAAGAATTTCCGTGGCTTTACTTAGATTACAATACTTTACAAAATGCAGCAATTGCCAATGGTTTTAAATGTGAATTAGTCCTTGAAGGAGAACATTATGATTATTTAGCTAAACTAACACTATAAAAATGGAAACAATAGAAAAACTAAAATACCCAATCGGACAATTTAAAGCTCCATCAATATACACACGAGAGTATTTAATTGAAAAAATAAGAGAAATTGAGATTTTCCCTGAAACTCTTAACAAAACAATTAGTCAACTAAATGAAGAACAGCTAAACACACCTTATCGCCCAGATGGATGGACTATACGACAAGTAATACATCATTGTGCCGATAGTCATATGAACTGTTTTATAAGAATAAAATGGGCATTAACAGAAAAAGAGCCTGTTATAAAATATTACTATGAAGGATTATGGGGAGAAGGAATTGACAATAAAACAATGCCTATTGAACCAACAATTCAACTTTTAAAGGGTTTACATTTCAGATTAGCGTTTTTGTTAAATTCATTAAATGAAGATGAACTGAACAAAACTTTTGTTCATCCAGAACACAATAAAACTTTCGCAATAAAAGAAATAATTGGAATGTATGCTTGGCATTGCAATCATCACTTGGAGCATATTGCCCAATTAAAAAAGAGGGAAAAATGGTAATCATTTTTCCCTCTTTTTATTAGCTTTGGCTCATAAGCTTTAATGAAAACTCATAGTACACTCTAACAGGCTTACCATTATGTTCTCCTGGTTTCCATTGAGGGCATTTAGCCATAACCTTTTTGATTTCATTTGAAGCTGTTGCATCAAGGTTTTTCAATACTTTAACACTTGAAACCATACCGTCGACTTCTATTACAAAACCAACTTTTAAAATACCAGTAGGGCCATCGTAATCAGGAAGGGAAAAATTTTTTGAAACAAAATCCATAAAATTAGTATAAGACCCCGGGAATTCAGGCCTCACCTCAACTGTATTATACTCAACAATCTCGTCATTAGCCATACTAAGACTTTGAGATTTTGCACTATATAAAACAAAAAAACAAGCTGTAAAAAATAAAATTCTTTTCATAAATATATAGATTACATTAGATAAAAAAATAGCACGTCCTAAATAACTTAATTGTAAATATATCTAAAAAGAGCTAAAAAAAAACGATAACCTCAAAAAAACACTTGATTTTTTTTACACTTGATAATTACAAATTACATACAGCTGATAAACAGTTATTTAGAAACAAACAAAAAAAAGAATCTTCCTATTTTTTAAAATTTGAAAGCATTAAAAAAAGGCCGAAGGCCTTTATAAAACAACTTATCCAGTAAAAAAAGACTAAGGTATGTTTAGATATTTATGTGTCTGCAATGAAACTCTCCACTTGGGATTATTCATGACATAATCAACAATTAGAGGAGTCATCTCTTCTTTCTTGCTCCATTCAGGCTGAAGAAACAATAAAGCATTATCATTTACTTTTGAAGCTTGTTCTTCTGCAAAGACAAAGTCGTGTTTATTATAGATTATAACCTTTAACTCATCGGCATTATCATAAACAGTTTGAGTAGGTAATTTATTTTTTTTAGGAGACAAACAAATCCAATCCCAAGTACCTGACAAAGGATAAGCACCAGAAGTTTCAATATGTAATTTTAATCCACGCTCCTTTAATTTTGAAGTCAACAGCGTCATATCCCAAGTCAAAGGCTCTCCACCAGTAACAACGACAGTATCTGCATATTTAACTGCATTCTCAACAATTTTATCAACACTAGTTGGTGGATGTAATTCTGCATTCCAGCTCTCTTTAACATCACACCAATGGCAACCAACATCACATCCGCCTATACGAACAAAGTAAGCAGCTGTTCCTGTATGAGAACCTTCGCCTTGTATTGTATAGAACTCTTCCATTAAAGGCAACATAGCTCCTTTATTAACTTCCAATTGTATTTCTTTTGACAACATCTATTTACATTAAAAATGCAAAGATACTACTTTAACTACTATGCAAGACAAAAGAAAACTAGTTGATATAAAAACAAAAAAAACGACAACCCAAAGATTGTCGTTTTCAAATATTAAATACTGCTACTTATTTTAATGTAGCTAAAGATTTTGTAGCATAATCATTAGTAGGATCGATTGCTAAAGTCTTATTAAAATATTCAATTGCTTTTGCTTTATCCTTATTAGCATAACTAGCTGCTAAATTGTTATAACTTTCAACAATCTTAGTTTTGTGAGTTGCATTTGCCAATTCACCTTTTTCAGTAAGTTTTGCTATATAAGATTCATAGTTCTTAATAATAAACTCTTCATTCTCTGCAAGCCTATTAATACGAGCTTTATACAAAAAAGCATCCTGATATGAAGGAGCAGCAACAATTACCTTATCTAAAGCTGCGTCAGCATTTTTTAACTCAATTGGGTCTGCTTTAACATCTTTTTTACTGTTTCCGTATAATACAGATAAAGCGTAGTAAATATTATCATCTACATAGTTTTTATCTTCAGTATTTTTAGTACCTAACTCAAAAATAGGAGCTGCTTCTTTATAGAATTTTTTTGAGAATAATTTTTTTCCAATATCATTCAAATCCTCAGTTGCTAATGGCTCTAATTCCAATGCTTTCTTCAAATCTACTAATCCAGAAGCATAAAGAGTTGGATCCATTGTAAGTCCATCAGCAGCAATAGCTTTTTTAAACTTAATTTCAGCTAAATAGATGTAATCCTTAGCGATAACCTTACTATTTGGATTAGATATAAAACTTTCCAATGATTTCAAGGCAACATCAACATTTCCATTCTCAAACGCAGAATATGCTAAATAACGATATATTCTTGGATTTACTTTATCCAATTCAATCATTTTATTAGCCTCTTTTTCAAGCTCTGGCCAGTTTTTCAACAAAACTAAGAAATCAGCTCTTCTCATTCTTGATGCCAAAGAATAATCTGTCATTGACATGTACTTATCATAATTAGAAATCGCTAATTGCATGTACTCAGCAGCTTTTGAAGGCTTATTTCTACCCCATTTATAATAGGTTTCAGCCAATTCTCTGTAAACAGGACCATAATTAGGATTAATAGCAATAACTTCATTAAATGAATTAATAGCTAAATCATACGATTTTGCACCTTTTAACAAAACACCTAACTGCATTTTTGCTCTCAACATTGTAGGATCAATTTGAAATGCACTTCTGTACGAAGAATAGGCCTCATTTTGTTTGTTTTCTAAATAATAAGCATCACCTAAAGCCAACAACAAATCAGCATTTTGTGGACTATCAATTTTTGCTCTTTCAAGTATTGTTATTGCATTTTTGTAATCAGGTTTAGAAATATTCATATAAGCACGTGCAATGTACGTAGGCACAGTAGCATCTTTGCGCTTCGCGTCTTTAATCGCAATATCAAAATTACTTTGGGCAGCTGTTTGATTTTTTGCTTCCAAATCTAATTGTCCTAAACCAATGTAGTTTAGCTTAGCTCCATCAGAGCCAGTAATCCCTTTTTGATAATATATTTTTGCAGAATCTAATTCTTTTTGGGACATATATACATTCCCAAGCAAAAAAGATGCTGTACCATTTGAAGGTTTAGCTTGCAAAAGAGATTTCAATATCGTTTTGGCCTTTTCAAACTGTTCTGCATCAATTGCTTTTTTTGCTTGATCTATATCTTGTGCATTTACAAGAGTAAAAGAAGCAAAAAATGCAACACTAAAAAATTTTAATTTATTCATCTTCTTTTCTATTAATTTATATTTATTCTTTTGCATTCTCAATTTCATTTCTAACGTTTAATTTTCTTCCTGGTACCCTAACTGGTAATAATCCTGATTTAAGAACTATTCGTTGTCCAACATCACCAGCGATAAAGGAAGCAAAGCCCATCCCTAGTCCTGAATACCCTTGGCAATTTACAATAAACAAATCTCGTGCCAATGGGTAAGTACCCTCGGCTATATTATTTTGCGTAGGGCTAACAAATGAACTTCCATTTAGCGCTTTAACACTTAAAACATTAATGTTCTCTAAATAAGGTAACATTTTTGAAGAAGGTTCAGATATCCAATTCACCCCAATCACACCAATCATTCCATTATTTTCAGACACAAACTTGATTACTTCTTCATTTGACTTAAAGGAATACACTCCATTTTCTGGAAGCACATCAACTCTGGCTAACTTTTTAATATAACTAACCGTACTGGAATTAGGATTATCAAAAACCAAACCTTTAATCGCATTACTAGAATTCCCTTTCATAAACTCTATAACGTCTTTTAAGGCTAATAAAGTATCATTAGAAGTTTTATTTCTAACCAATGCAATTGCGTCAATGGCAAAATTAGTGATTTTAGGTATAATCTTTTTTTGAGAAAAGTTAATTTTTTCTTTTTCTGATAAATTTCTAGTTAAAACAGCAACACCCGTCTTACCATTAAACAAATCGTTTAACGTTTCCGCTTCAGATTTTGGCACTAGCTTAATGGTCGCATCATATTTGTTTTGAAAAACATCAGCTTGAGCTTGAATCAGAGGCAGCACAGTTTCATCAACAGTTATGGTAACATTACCTTTCAAAATCGTTTCTTCATTCTTGTCATACTTACAAGAATAGAAGAAAAACAAACAAGAAAAAACAACCAAGAGATTACAATGTTTCATAACAACTATTTATTAGAATTATAAAATCTTTGAAAACGGATAATTGAATAAACAATCAACAATACACCAAGAGCAATTCTATATTTGAATTCCATTGCTAAAGGCAATTCTTTCCAAAAGATTACAGCTAAACCAAGAACCAAATAGACTAAAAAAAACAATAAGCCTATAACGAGAAGAAATCGCTCTTTAGGCGATTTCTTCTTCATATTATCAACTAAATTTGGAATCATTACTCGGCTGATTGTATAGTAATTGGAAGAGAGTATAAAACCCTTACTTTCTTACCATTTTGTTCACCAGGAATCCATTTTGGACATTTGTTCAAAACTCTAATTGCTTCTTTTCCTGTTCCGTATCCGATATCTTTTAATACTTTGATATCAGTTAATGAACCATCTTTTTCAACAACAAAAGTCACATAAACTTTTCCTTTTAAACCTTCTTCTTCAGGAGCTTGGTAATTATTCCCTACAAATTTGTAGAATTTTTCCATACCCCCAGGGAATTCAGGTTTTTGCTCAATACCAGCTGTGTTATATACTGTATTGTCTTCTTCAACAACAGCAGCAGTACCAGTACCAACTGGCTCATCAACTGTTAAAATTGCATCTGGATCACCTTTGATAGTTTCAGCACCAATGTTCTTGTCTTTGATTTGCTTAACCTCAACAATCTCTTCTACTACTTCTTCTGCTTTCGCCACTACTGGCTTAACAAATTTCACTTGATCCACTTTTGGTTTTGGTGGAGGTGGTGGTGGAAGATCTGGTTTTTTCTCTTCTTGTTTTTTAGGTGGTAATTTTACCGCTGTGATTTTCACATCAAGATTTTCATCATCATCAGAACCACTAGGCAACAAACTCGCAATGAGCGGTGCACTAACCGCTAAACTAAAAACAATGGCACCCATAATAAGGGCCTTCATTGAAGTCTTACGATTAGATTTTCTTAACTCATAAGCTCCATACAATTTATTACGTCCTTCAAAAACGATATCAAGCCATTGATTTTTTAATATATCTAATTTCATTTTTCTTAATTATTAGGTTATTGACAAAGTAGTTAGACTATTTTGCCGCTAACAATTTTTGTTCCTCTGGCGAAAACTCGTTTACTATAGCATAAGTAGGTACATCTACTATAGCCATCTCATCTAATATATCCACCAAGTTGCGGTAAGTTGCTTTTTTACTTGGTTTAATAATTACAATAATTCCGTTCTTTGGTTTCCCTTTAGACGCAGAATATTCTAACACTGATTGTCTTCTAGATAGTAATTCTTTACGAATACCATCTTTTCCATAAGCAAAATCTTTAGGAGCAACAAGTGGAGCACTAATCATACCCATGTAAGATACTAACTTTCCGTTTTCTCCTAGTAGAATAGTCATAGTACGATTCTCATCAACTTTAATATCTTGTTCCTTTTGATCAGGTTCTGCTTTATCTGGCAATCCCAAATTCATAGATTGGGGTTTTGATAGCGTTGTAGTCAACATAAAGAAGGTAATCAATAAGAAGGCCAAATCCACCATAGCAGTTAAATCTACTTTTGAATTTTGTTTTTTACTTCTTACTTTTCCACCACCTTTTTTGCCTCCACCGCCACCGGTATTTAATTCAGCCATTATAGTGTGTCTTTATTAATTAAAAATTCTTTCCTCTTAAACCAGTAACCAAACTAAAGTTGTTGATTTTTTGCTCTTGCAAAATATCCATTACTTGTTTAATTGTAGCATATTCTTCTTTAGCATCTCCTTTGATAGCTATTTCCAATTCTTTATTGTTAATATCAATATTAGCTCTTCTTGAATTCAAAAGCCATTCTTTTAATTGATTGTCTAAAGAATCTTTTGGAATACCTGGTTGCCCTGCTTTAGCTCTATCTGACGCCTTCATATCCAAAATTTGTTTTAGATTTTGAAGTGGCACACCAAAACTTTCCATTAAAGCAAATTTGTTTGTATCATCATCAGAAAATTCCAATTCATATTTTTGCCCCATTAATTCTAGGGTTTTTTTACGAACTTCTCTTCCTTTTAAATCAAAAAACACTTTTCCTTTACCAATAGTAATTGTAGCCAAGTTATCTGTAGGCAATTTAGTTTGCACTGTAGATTGTGGCGTATCTACTGGTAAAACTTCAGGAGATTTAGCTGTAGCAGTCAAAATAAAGAACGTTAGCAAAAGGAACGCAACATCACACATCGCGGTCATATCAATGGATGTGGATTTTTTTCCTCCTTTAGTATTTAATTCTGCCATTTTCTTTGTTTTATTTTATATTAAACCTAGAGATTTTAATCCTATAACTCTAATTTAATACTAATTATTGTTTTAAGCTACCTCTAAATTTTCTGTAAGTGTTAACGATAGTAGTACCAGCCTCATCGATAGAGTAAGTTAAATCGTCAATTTTAGAAGTAAAGAAGTTGTAAGAGATAATTGCCAATACAGAAGTAAAGATACCTGTAGCTGTATTGATAAGTGCCTCAGAGATACCATTTGCAAGTGCAGCTTGGTCAGGAGTACCTGCAGTTGCTAACGCACCAAACGCTTTAATCATACCTGTTACTGTTCCTAACAAACCAGCAAGAGTTCCTAAAGATACTAATGAAGAAATGATAGTCATGTTTTTCTCTAACATTGGCATTTCTAATGAAGTAGCCTCTTCGATTTCTTTGTGGATAGTTTCAGAAGCTTCTTCAGAATTGAATCCTTCTTTTTTAACGTCTTGGTATTTTACCAAAGCAGATTTAATTGCATTAGCTACAGAACCTTTTTGTTTGTCACAAGCAGCGATAGCTTCATCAATTTTACCTTCTTTAATATCTCCTTGTACTTTTTTCATAAAAGTATCTAAGTTACCTTTTCCAGCAGCTTTAGTGATTACCATGTATCTTTCGAAAGAAAATACAATCACCATTAATAATAATCCCATCAAAACTGGTACGATAGGACCTCCTTTATAAACCATTGCTAAGTAATTTCCTGGTAGTGGGTGGCCTGTATTTACTCCTCCTTCAAAGTTAGCACCGTCTCCCATAATAAAAGTCCATACTAACCATCCTACAAAAATACATGATGCGATAATAATCCCTGAAACCATTCCTCCTCCATTTGAAGTGCTTTCTTTTTTTGCTTTAACGTTTGCCATTTTTTTTAATTTTAAAAATTTTAAATAATTTATTTTTTGTTATAATAAAACTTGTAGAAAGGCAAATTTATATGTTTAGTTTAAATAAAAAAATTTTTTTGAAGCTAAAATTCTCGGTTCTGATTTGAAAAACAAAATCACATCAACGCATTTTAATATAATTCTCAATAAAACAATAATTTTAACATTTTATTCTCTAAAATCTTTTAAAATTTAAATTCAAACATACGAATCTATCAACATTAAAAAAGCGTTAAAAAAAACGAGATTCCTATAAATTTATGACAAAAGCCCATAATATCCGTAAAAAACTTAATTGATGGTTTTCAAAAAAAAACATAACTTGCAAGTACCAAAATAGAGAAAAAATGAATCAAAAATCTGATTTCAAAACTACGATATCCGAAGGTTATTCTTCTAAAGGAGAAAGTATTATCTTAGGAGGAGCCATTTTAAATGGAGAAGCAATTGCTGATGCATTTGTAAAAATTCCCTTAAAAACTTTAAATCGTCACGGCTTAATTGCTGGAGCAACCGGAACTGGTAAAACAAAGACGATTCAAGTGCTTTCGGAGCAATTATCGTCTAAAGGTATCCCCGTTTTGATGATGGATATCAAAGGTGACTTTAGCGGAATAGCTATGCCTGGAGAAGAAAAGTCTTTCATAACAGAACGTCATCAAAAAATAAACATTCCATTTAGCCCCTCAAGTTACCCTGTAGAACTACTTTCACTGTCTGACCAAAGTGGTGTTCGACTAAGAGCTACCATATCTGAATTTGGCCCCGTACTATTTTCTAGAATATTAGATTTGAATGACACACAAGCTGGCGTAGTTTCAGTAATTTTTAAATACTGTGATGACAACCAAATGCCGCTTTTGGATTTGAAAGACATCAAAAAAATCATCAATTACATTACAGAAGAAGGGAAAGAAGAAATTGCCAATGCTTACGGGAAAATTTCAACAGCAACAACTGGAACTATTCTCAGAAAAATAATCGAATTAGAACAACAAGGCGCTGATTTATTTTTTGGAGAAAAATCTTTTGAGATTGATGATTTAATGCGAATTGACGAAACTGGAAAAGGGTACATCAACATCATTCGTCTCAATGATATTCAGGATAAACCCAAATTATTCTCCACTTTCATGCTAAGCCTTTTAGCGGAAATTTACCAACAGATGCCCGAAAAAGGAGATTCGGAACAACCCGAATTGATTTTATTCATCGACGAGGCACATTTAATTTTTAATGAAGCCAGTAAAGCGCTTTTGGACCAAATAGAAACTATTGTAAAACTAATTCGTTCAAAAGGAATAGGGATATACTTTATCACCCAAAACCCAATGGATATTCCAAGTGGTGTTTTGGCACAATTAGGTTTGAAAATTCAACATGCTTTGAGAGCCTTTACCGCCAACGACCGCAAATCCATCAAACAAACTGCAGATAATTATCCTTCAAGCGAGTTTTACAATACAGAAGAACTCTTAACCAGTTTAGGAATTGGAGAAGCTTTGGTCACTGCTTTGAACGAAAAAGGCATCCCTACTCCACTGGCAGCAACCATGATGCGAGCTCCGACAAGCCGTATGGATGTTTTGACCGAAAGCGAAATACAAGCTATAAATTCTAAATCCAAATTGGTCAAAAAATACAGCGAACTCATTGATAGAGAAAGCGCTTACGAATTGCTTACTCAAAAAATAAATGCCGCAAATGAACAAGCAACACAAGCAGCAACAGAAGCCAAAGAAGAAAAAACATCTTCTGGACCAAGCACAACAGAGGTAGTTACAAAATCTGTTTTGAAGGTGGTAACAAGTGCTACCTTCATTCGCGGAGCCTTTGGAATATTGTCAAAACTATTCAAAAAATAGTCTATGAAAGGCGTGCTAACAATCGGTTTGTTAATTTTGTCCAATGTATTTATGACCTTAGCTTGGTATGGGCATTTGAAATTTAAAGAACTCAAGTGGTTTGAAAACGCAGGACTCATCACCATTATTTTCATAAGTTGGGGGCTTGCACTTTTTGAATATTTCTTTCAAGTGCCTGCCAATAAAATTGGATATCAAGAAAACGGCGGTCCCTTTAGTTTGATGCAGTTAAAAGTAATTCAAGAAGTCATCACTTTGATAATTTTCGTTTTATTTTCATTGCTTTTTTTCAAAAACGAAACCTTTCGATGGAATCATGCTGTTGGCTTTTTGTTTCTAGTGCTAGCCGTTTATTTTATCTTTAAAAAGTAAATTATAATAATTAGGGCGTGACCCCATTTACAAAAAGGGGCAACTAGCAATAGTAGTATTCGCCCCTTTCTGTAAATGCGGTCGGGCTATCCATGCTACTTCGGTAGCTTATTCCTATCCCTCACGCAAAAAAAATATACAAAATGAAAAAATACACTTTACAAAAAACACCTTTTATCGTCCCTACAACAGACGGGAAACTAATCGAAGAACATCACGGCATCCCAACTACTCAAAATAGAGACGTTTCTATCGCGCATATGATTGCCCCACCACAATGGAGCGAACCTTTTCAAACCCCGGAGTTTGATGAATACACGTATATCATCAAAGGGAAAAAGCAATTTATAATCGAAGGAGAAACGGTAATTCTGGAAGCTGGACAATCGATACACATTCAAAAAAACACTCGGGTTCAATATTCGAATCCATTTGAGGAGCCTTGTGAGTATATCGCTATTTGCACTCCCGCTTTTGATTTTAATAAAGTCCACCGCGAATAACACCAATTTTTATTGAACCATTGAAGGCATTGAAAGGCAAGTAAGTTTGGGTGGAAAATTTTAAATCATTGGAGACCTAAACGCAGACTTAAGAAAAAGAACAAAATTGAAATAAAATAGTGTCTAACATTTATTTCCAAATCGAATAAAACAAAAATCCCAAATCTAGCATCAAGTTTAGATTTGGGATTCTTTTATTTTACATTCAATAACTGAATAATTTTTTCTTCCACTTCTGGGCTGTCCCATTTTTGGGAAATATCAGGAAATTGCATGATTTCCTCCATAATTTTATTTTGAAAATCACCAATAGCCAAAGCTTCAGCATAAGGTTGCAAACTAAACGTTACGCGGCTGTACAAAGGCATCCATTTATCTGGATGCTTATCCGAAAACCATTTCTCGATTTTCTTTTGCAGTAAAAATTTTGGGTCGGCAGTTTTGGAGCTCATTTCTTCAAAATTTCGTCTCGAAAGTTCGGCAATAGCATCTGCATTGGGTTTTCTTGACTTTTGATATTCAGAAAAAATAGTTTTCCAATCGTCGCCATATTTCGAAATCATTTCATTTAGCGTGGTAATATCTTCAAAACCTGCATTCATTCCATGTCCGTAAAAAGGAACTATCGCATGAGCCGAATCTCCAATTAATGCAACTTTATCGCTGTGCGTCCAAGGAAAACATTTGGTCATCACCAAATAGCTAGTTGGGTTTCTAAAAAAATCTTCGACTAAATCTGGAATTACATCTTTAGTATCTGGAAAGTATTCTGCAAAAAAATCAACTAAAGTCCTTTCGTCTTTTAAATTTTCAAACGAGTTTTCACCTTCAAAAGGCATGAACAACGTACAAGTAAAACTTCCATCTAAATTGGCCAAGCCCATCAACATAAAATTGCCACGAGGCCAAATGTGCAGTGAGTTTTTATCGATTTTATGAGTTCCGTCTTCATTCGCAGGAATATGCAATTCCTTATAGCCAATCTTCATGAACTCTTGAGAATAATCAAATTGAGATTGACGCTGCATACGATGACGTACTCTTGAAAAAGCACCATCGGCTCCAAAAACTATATCATACTTTAATTCCTTCCATTCCCCTTGTTCGGTTTCTCCTTCATAAAGGGAGGCATTCGCCAAAGAAACATCCCAAATTTTTCTATTAAAAAAGAATTCAGCTCCAGCTTCTTCCGCTAAATCAATCATTCTTCTATTGAGAACTCCTCTGGAAAGCGAAAAGATGGACTCCCCTTCTTTTCCATAAAACTGCGTGGTAAAAGTCCCATCTTTAAGATGAATCCCTCTTTTGTCTACTTGAATACCAATTTTTTTTATCTCTTCTTCAAGACCAATATCCTGAAGTGTTTTCCAACCACGGTTAGACATCACTAAATTAATAGAACGTCCAGAAAACTCAACAGTTCTAATGTCTGGACTTCTGTCATAGACATGCACTGTGTGCCCTAATTTTTTCAGGTAAATTGCCAATAAAGTTCCAACTAAACCAGAACCTACAACGGCTATTTTTTGAGGTGTTTGCATTCAAAGGATATAAAAAAGTTGAGCAAAATTAGGGATTAATATGGGTATCCCCTTTATAAAAATCTATTTTTTAATGGGATTAAAGATTAATTTTGTTGAAGTTGTAACGATTTCGGCTTTATTCATTTTCATTTTTCTGAATTTGCCTTCGTTATACATTTGCGTTTGGTCGGCATAATGAGCACTCAATGGATTACCAGATTGGCCAGTAGGAATGATACTCCAACTATTTTCTACATCCGAAAAATCGATAACTCTTCTGGTGGAAGGTCCTCCAGTCACTTTATAATTTCCTGAAGCATTCAGTCCAAACATCAAATTGTTTATCACCTCATTTGTCCCCGCAATTTCAAAAGGACCCACATTGAAAATTGGCTTCAATGCACTAACCTTACCTAATGGATGTTGGTGTTCTACAGTATGCACTTTATTCCAAGTCCAAGATGCAACGGTAGCACCTAATTGCTTCTCGAGAGCAGCTATAGCTTCTTTATAAGACTTTTTGAAAATAAAAGCTTGCGTTTCTTTAGTTCCTTTTGTAGTGGTATCATCCCACCAAATCGAGTTAGGATTCGCAATTAGCTTTGTAGCCACTTGTTTCCCTATATGTGTTCCTAAAAACTGCTCGAATTTATCATTACCTAATTCATCTTCAAAGGTATTTTTCAAATACAAATAGAGCCATTTGTTGTAAATTGTTGGAGCCACTTGATTGAGATTATTATCGCCCTTCCAATCCTTTAAGATAGTAAAAGCTTGTTTTTGATTTTCTGAAAGTGATTCCGAAGCAATAGAAGCCAACATCACTTTAAGCGTCTCAGTTACTGTTGAAGAAGTATTATCAACTATCATTTGGCTTACGGCTTGTTTGTTCCATTTTTGTTTGGCCTCTAAGAGCGTTGTAATTCGCTTGGCTCTATCTTCTGGAAGATAATATCCTGGATAAAGAAAACCATCAACAGCTTCGGGTTGATTGTTAGCCGAATAGACATAATTCCAAGATGGATTTATAGCGGATGGATTTTTAGAAAAATCCAAATACTCAGCAATATCTTCCTTCCCTGATGCGCCATTCAAAATAAAATTAGGATTTACTCCAGGCTGGTGTTTGTAAAGTTTACCTGTTGCCCACCAAGCCACATTTCCTTTGGCATCACCATACATAACGTTCAATCCGGGAGCGGCTATTAATGCCACACCTTTCTGAAAATCTGATATGTTTTGGGCATGAGACAATCGGTACACTGCATCTAAAATCTGAATGGGTTGTTGGGTATAAATCCAAGAAAGCGCTACGGGTTGCTTAGTATTCAAACCTTTGATTAAATCATTTACTATAGGGCCGTGACGGCTAATTTTTACTTTCAAATTAACAGCAGAAGAATCTTTAACTTGGATAGTTTTGTTACGGATTTGGTAATTCACATATCCTTTTGGACTCAAATAGCTATTGGCATCATCTGCTTTGTTTTCTTCTTTATACAAATCCAAATCATCATTTTCGAACATCGTCAAACCATAAGCATACTTCCTATTGTGTCCTAAAAGCGGATAAGGTGTTCCTGCTAAATAATAACCATACAATTCAAAATCAGGTGTTACAATATGGGCTTCATACCAAGTAGCTGGTTGAGAAAATCCAATATGAGGGTCGTTGGCAAAAATAACTTTACCTTTCTCTGTTTTTGGCGGCGCAATAACCCAACTATTACTTCCAATAAAAGGTGGAATTGGAGATTGGTCAAGCAATGCAGTTACTGATTTTGCTATAGCTGAATACTCCTTTATTTTTTCTTTTGCATTTTTGATTCTTGTAGTTCCCAAAGAACCGTCCAAACCAAAATCTTTTAGATACTCTGGTCCTAATTGGTCACGAATATCAGTCAATAATGGGTCTGTTTTTTGTGCCATTGCAAAGCTGAACGACATATATCCAAAAATATTATAAACATCTTTGAGTGTGAATTTTTCTTTTTTAACCCCAACTAAATAAAACTCAATAGGTGTTTTACCTTCTTCCAAATATTGATTAATTCCGTCCAAATAAGCCATTGCCAATTGATAATCCTTTCCATTTTTATCCAATTTGGCAATTGCAATTTCAGAAGCTTCTTCGATACCTAAACCCGCAAAAAACATGTCATTTTGCAACGCAACTGAACCGAAAATCTCTGATAGTCTCCCGGGAGCAATGCGTCGCATCAATTCCATTTGCCATAAACGGTCTTGAGCATGCACATAACCCAAAGCTACCATCGCATCTTTTTGACTGTTAGCATAAATATGAGGCACTCCAAAATCATCAAAATATACAGTGGTGGTCTTCTCTATATTTTTCAGAGCAAGTTCGCCATCATATTTAGGTTTAGTGTAAAAAGCATAGCCTACTAAAGCCAATACTAAAACAATTAAAAACAAGAAAAGAAATAGGGCAATTTTTTTAACTACTCTCATGGTGTGAATTTTATTATAGGCTATGATTTAATTGTGTTATCCTAATTGATTTCAAGCATCAAGAAAGACATTCGCAATTCATTTTTAACAAATTAGAAAAACAAATATAAAGGAATCCTAATGACATTCATCAAAGAAACAAACGAACAAAGGAATCTTTTGTCAAAAAAATCATAAATATATGTAAATTTTGTTTAATAAATATTCATAATGGCTAAACAAAAATTATCTTTGACAAAAAAACCATGAAGCATTTAAGCAAAGAAAATATTGTACAAATGGATAAGATTTCTAAACTAAACCTTATCAATTCGTGTACTGGTTATAAATCTGCCAATTTAATTGCCACCAAATCTATAGATGGAGATACTAATGTGGCTGTATTTAGCAGCATTACACATTTAGGGAGTAGCCCTGCTCTAATTGGATTTATTATGCGTCCTACAACAGTCCCCAGAGACACTTATAAAAACATTATGGAGACTGGTTATTTTACTGTAAATCACATCACGGTAGATATGATAGCCGACGCGCACCATACTTCTGCCAACTATGATACAGGTGTTTCAGAATTTGACAAAACCAATCTCATCGAAGAATACAAAGAAAACTTTCCGATTCCTTTTGTAAAAGGGAGTCCAGTACAATTATACTGCAAATTTGTGAATGAATACTTCATTAAAGAAAATGACACCATTCATGTAATTGCCTCCATAGAGCATTTATTTTTTGAGGAAGAATTGCAACACAAAGACAGTTGGTTACAACTAGACAAAGCAAACGTAATAACACTAAATGGTTTGGATGGCTATTGTCTTCCAAAATTAGTAGACCGCTTCAAATATGCGAGAAAAGACCAACCCACTGCTTCTTTTTTTGAATGATGGCAAAACTACGACTCATCTTAGGAGACCAACTCAATGAACAACACTCCTGGTATACCACGCCAGAAAGTGATTGTATCTATCTGATGGCCGAAATGCTTCAGGAAACCAACTATGTAAAACATCACATTCAAAAAGTAGTCGCTTTTTTCCTTTCGATGCGTAATTTTTCAGAAGGATTACAATCCAAAGGACACCAAGTAAAATACTACACCATCAACGACCGAGAAAATTTACAAGACTTAGGTAAAATAATCAATCAATGCATTAATCAATTTGGTATTAAAAAATTTGAATACCAATTGCCTGATGAATACCGTTTGGACCAACAATTAAAAACTATTTGTGAAGGTTTAAAAATACCATCAGAAGCATTCGATACAGAACATTTTTATACTTCAAGAGAAGAATTAGTCACTTTTTTTCATGGTAAAAAAACACTTTTAATGGAATCGTTTTATCGCTATATGCGAAAAAAACACGATATTTTGATGAATGGAGAAACTCCCGTTGGCAATCAATGGAATTTTGACCATGATAATCGCAAAAAATACGGTGGTGAGGTTCCTATTCCAGAAAACATTCAGTTTCAAAAAGAGGTAACTCAAGTCATTGAAGAAATCAATCGAGCAGGCGTAAGCACTTTTGGCTTCATTGATTCTGAAAAATTTGTGTGGCCGACCTCAAGAACAGAATGTCTCGAAATGCTACAGTATTTTTGCAACCAACTGCTGAGCCATTTTGGCGACTATGAAGATGCGATGCATACCCAAGAAAAGTTTTTATTTCATTCTAGATTATCGTTTGCATTAAATAGTAAAATGCTTTCACCAAAGGAAGTAATTCAAACGGCGGTATCCTATTATCATAAAAACCAAGACACCATTAGCCTATCACAAATAGAAGGATTTGTTCGTCAAATTTTGGGTTGGCGTGAATATGTTCGGGGGATTTACTGGAAAGAAATGCCAAACTATTCGTCATTAAATAAACTGAAAAACTTCAATCCTTTACCTAATTTCTTTTGGGATGGTCAAACCAAAATGAACTGTATGCAGCATGCGATTCACCAAAGTTTAGAAGATGCCTATGCTCACCATATCCAACGATTAATGGTTATTGGCAATTTCTGTCTACTTACCCAAACCCACCCAGACGAAGTGGACGCTTGGTATTTGGGTGTTTATATCGATGCAATCGAATGGGTAGAATTACCCAATACCCGTGGTATGTCTCAATACGCTGATGGCGGAATACTGGCAACAAAACCCTATGTTTCCTCAGGAAATTACATCCACAAAATGAGTAACTATTGTGGAAAATGTCATTATAACGTAAAACAAAAAACAGAAGACAAAGCTTGCCCATTCAATGCTTTGTATTGGAACTTTCTTGATGATAAAAAAGAATTCTTTCAAGGCAACCAAAGAATGGCCATGATGCTAAACTTATTGAATAAAATAAACCCAGAAGAATTGTACCAAATCAAACAAAAAGCACAAGACATCATCACCAATATCAATGATTATTAGAAGGGTATGATATTTATCAGTTTTTTAACCAATGCAAATCACAATATTTGCAGGGAATAAAATGCTATAAATAGATGACTAACACAAAATCACCACATACTTTTCACATTCCTGTGATGGGATTGGCTTATACGATAGACAGTCCTATTCGCGTAGCTCATTATGGAATTTCTTCGGTAATTTCAATTGCGGATGATGAATTAATCGAAAAAATGAATGCTTTTTACAGCGAAAAATTTGAGATTCCTTACAAAGAAATCACTCAAAAAATTCACGACTATAGAGCCGAGCGAATTACATCGTATCTCAATCTTGTTGACCGTATTGTAAAGAAAAAATTCGAAGACTTCAAGACAGAATTGGTTGAGAGCAAACAGGCTTTAGACAATTACATCGCGCAGCTACCCAATACGTCTGATTTAAAAAAAGGTTTTTTACAATTGATGGATGAAGGTATCGCTTTTAAAGAAAACCTAAAACATTATATTGAGAATCAGCTAACACCTGGTGCCATTGATGTAAATATTATGACCAAACTAGACAAGGACAATTCTGTAGGCAAAGAGCAATTACCAGTAGAATTCAATGATGCTCATGCAGCTCTAAGAGGGTTTGCAAACAGCAATTTAGCTTCTTCTGTTGTTTTAAGTGCCGGAATGAATCCAAGATTGTACAGCTATTTCGAGAATTTTTCTTGCTTCTTTCCTGATTTGAATAATACCCTAAAGAAGAAGATAACGCTAAAAGTTAGCGATTTCCGTTCCGCGATGATACAAGGTAATTTTCTAGCTAAAAAAGGCCTTTGGGTTTCAGAATATCGCATTGAATCTGGATTAAATTGTGGAGGTCATGCTTTTGCTACCGATGGTTTTTTATTAGGTCCCATTTTGGAAGAATTCAAACAAAAGAAAGAGCAACTCATCCAATCAGCACACGATTTAATGGTAAAAGCATTAGGACAAAAAGAACTTCCAGTACCAGAATCACCATTAGAATTAAAAATCACAGTGCAAGGTGGTGTAGGAACAGCTTCAGAACATAACTTTTTATTAGAGCATTATCAAGTAGACTCTGTAGGATGGGGTTCCCCATTTTTATTGGTTCCCGAAGCTACTTCTGTAGACAACAATACCCGAAAATTATTGGCGGAAGCCAAAGAAAATGATTTTTACTTGAGCCACATTTCCCCTCTAGGCGTACCGTTCAATACATTAAGAGGAACCACCAATGAAATCGTAAGAGAAAAACGCATACAAGCCAATAAAGCAGGCAGTTCGTGTCCAAAGAAATTCTTGGCTTTGCATAAAGACGCAGAGGGCAATGGTATTTGTACCGCTTCGAAAAAATTTCAAGACGAGCAATTGGCTACTCTTGAAGAGAAAAAGCAAACGCTCAGCCTAGAACAATATGAAAGTTGCAAAAACAGCATTACCGAAAAATCTTGTCTTTGTGTTGGATTAGCCAATGCTTCTTACTTGGAGAACAATATTCCAATAAAAGGGCAAGACCAAGGAATTGTAGTATGTCCTGGACCGAATTTAGCTTATTTTGACCAAGAGGTTTCTTTGAAAAAAATGATTCAACACATTTATGGAAATGATACCGTGCTTCGAGTGACTAATCGTCCAAACGTGTTCATCAAAGAACTAAAGATGTACTTGGATTATTTCAAAAATGAATGCAAAACTGTTGCTTCAGAATCAACTGCGGCACAAGTAAAAAAACTGCAATCATTCAAGAAAAATATGTTAGAAGGAATTAGTTATTATCAAAATCTGCTACCAAAAACAAGCTATTTTGAATCGATTACTAAAGAACTAGAAATGCAATTACACGCTTTTCAACAAGAATTAAATTTTATAGAAGTAAAATAAAGAATAGTAGAATTAGCAGCGTTTGAGACAAATGAATGCTACTCAAAGCACCATTTAGTATGTACCTGTACTAGATTATATGAGTATAGAAGCACCTGAATTAGTTATAAGCTTCTCCCTATATTTTGTCGTTCCTGTTCATTTTATTACATAAAAAAAGTCGGCTAGATTATTCTAGCCGACTTTTGGATTTTATAGGTATGTCATTATTTTTTCTCTAAAATACCACGCTTGAGGATTTGTCCAAAATGGTACATATCTTCATAAGAAGTATACAAAGGAACAGGTGCTAAACGAATAACGTTGGGTTCTCTCCAATCTGTGATTACACCATTTTTCATCAAATAGTCGAATAAACTGCGTCCTTCACCGTGTAAAAAAACAGACAATTGCGAAGCTCGTTCCTCAGGATTACTTGGAGTGATAATCTCAAAAGTACTGTCTACTTCTTTATCTATTTCGTGTAAAATAAATTCTAAATAAGAAGTAATATGGTCACGTTTTGCAATTAAAGCCTCCATCCCCACTTCGTCAAATAAATGAACCGAAGCCAAATAAGGCGCTAAGGATAAAATAGGTAAATTACTAATTTGCCAACCATCGGCTCCGTGAACAGGGTCAAATTGAGGTTCCATTTTGAAACGTCTTTCTTTGTTATGTCCCCACCAGCCTGCGAATCTAGCCAAGGTACTGTCGTTGTGATGTTTTTGATGTACAAAACAACCCGAAGCATTTCCCGGACCTGAGTTCATGTATTTGTAACTGCACCAAGCGGCAAAATCAACATTCCAATCGTGTAGTTCTAGTTTGATATTTCCCGCAGCGTGTGCTAAGTCCCATCCTACTTTTGCTCCTACTTTATGACCAGCAGCAGTGATGGTTTTGATATCAAAAACTTGGCCGGTGTAATAGTTCACTCCTCCGATTAAAACCAACGCTAGCTCATCGCCTACTTCGTTTATTTTGCTAATAATGTCTTCTAGGCGAATGTTGTGTTCTCCGTCACGGCGTTTAATTTCGACTATGGCATCGTTTGCGTTGATGCCGCTGTTTTGAGCGTGAAATTGCACCTGACTCTGAAACATATATTGGTCTGAAGGAAAGGCTTTTTCTTCACAAATGATTTTATACCTTTTAGCCGTAGGCTTATAAAAAGAAACCATCAACAAGTGAAGATTGACCGTTAGGGTATTCATCACTGTTACTTCGCTAGGCAAAGCGCCTACAATTTTACTCAATGGTGCTGCAAAACGTTCGTGATAATCCCACCAAGGTTTGTCGGCATAAAAATGACCTTCAACGGCAAGATTGGCCCAGTCGTTCATTACTTCATCAACATAGGTTTTGGTTCTTTTGGGCTGTAGTCCAAGGGAGTTTCCTGTAAAATAGATTACTTTTTGGTTATTGACTTGCGGAAAAATAAATTCGTTTTGATAGCTTCTCAACGAATCTTGTGCATCTAATTGCTGTGCAAATTCGAGCGTATTTTTGAAATTCATAAGAGTTGTTTTGAGGGGTAAATGTAGTAAAAACCTAAATTCTATTACTTATTTGTGAAAAAATCAACAGCTGGAATTTAGTTAAAATTAATAGTGGTTTTAGAATACTAAAATTTAAACCTATGAGTCATAGAAGTTCTTTAACTGAATAGTTATGAAACCATATAAGGCATTTAAGGACATATAAGTTGTTGCTATTGTATGTAGTTTTGGAAAATCAATTTGTCTATTTTTTTCTGTGAAAATCTGTGTTTAAAAGAATATGATTTTAAAGGACAAAATGTCTTTTGAAAAGGAGTTGCGTTAGGGATGGTAATGGAAATAAAGAGCGCTGGCACTGTAGTATTGCCCTAACGAGGAAGCGACCAACGGAAGCTCCCGCAGTAGGAGCAATAGTTAGTGCCAGCGCTCTTTATTGTAATGTACAGCCCGTAATACGCCCCAAAAAAAAATCTCGCCATTGCTGACGAGATTAATTGAATATGTTTTTATGTGATTTAAAGAATCAACATCGCGTCTCCGTATGAGTAGAATTTGTATCCTTCTTTGATGGCTTCGTCATAAACTTTGCGCATTAAATCGTGACCACAAAAAGCAGAAATCATCATCAATAATGTTGATTTTGGTGTATGAAAATTGGTAATCATACAGGTAGCAATACTGAAATCGTGCGGTGGAAAAATGAATTTATTGGTCCAACCATCGTAAGGATTTAAAGTGTTTTGAGAAGAAACTGAACTTTCGATAGCGCGCATTGAAGTGGTTCCAACAGCACAAATTCTTTTCTTGTTGGCTTTTGCTTCGTTCACAATATCACAAGCTTCTTGAGTAATTTTTAACTCTTCAGAATCCATTTTGTGTTTGGATAAATCTTCTACCTCAACAGGATTGAAAGTTCCTAAACCTACGTGTAGGGTAACTTCGGCAAACTTAGCTCCTTTGATTTCCAAACGTTTTAAAAGATGTTTTGAGAAGTGCAAACCTGCTGTTGGTGCAGCTACAGCTCCTTCTTCTTTAGCATAAATAGTTTGGTAACGGTCTGCATCTTCTGGAGTTACCTCTCTGTTGATGTATTTTGGGATTGGTGTTTCTCCCAATTCTGTCAATTCATTTCTGAATTCTTCGTAAGAACCGTCATATAAAAAACGAAGGGTTCTACCACGAGAAGTTGTATTATCAATCACCTCAGCTACCAATGAATCGTCGTCACCAAAATACAATTTGTTTCCGATACGGATTTTACGAGCTGGGTCTACCAATACATCCCATAATCTTTGTTCAGCATTCAATTCTCTCAACAAGAAAACCTCGATTCTAGCTCCCGTTTTTTCTTTATTTCCGTACAAACGAGCAGGGAAAACTTTGGTATTGTTTAAGATTAAAACATCGCCATCATCAAAATAATCAATTACGTCTTTGAACATTCTGTGCTCGATGGTTTGTTTTTTTCTATCGATTACCATTAAACGAGATTCGTCTCTGTTTTCTGCAGGAAATTCGGCTAAAAGTTCTTTGGGTAAATTGAAGTTAAAGTGGGATAATTTCATATTTGAGTATTAAGATATTAGAAGTAAGTATTAAGGCTTGCTGACTTAATAAAAATCTGGCTGCAAATATACGATTACGAAATAGGCGTTGTCAAGTGTTTTGGTGTTTATTTTAGTTTTCGTAACAAACACGCCTCTTTACAACGGTTTACTTTGTAAATTGAATAAAAAGAAAAGCGTTGTAGATTAGAGCATTAAATTAGACCTCAGCAGATTGAAATCCTAAACTTCTTAAATCTGTCCAGAAATCTGGATACGATTTAGAAACCACCTCAGCATTGTTGATGATAATAGGAACGCGCAAGGCTAAAGGAGCGAAAGCCATAGCCATACGATGGTCGTTATAGGTATCTATGGCGATATTTTCAAGTATTTTTTGAGTTGGTTCTAGGGTCAAACTATCGTTAGTAACAGTAATGGCTGCGCCTAATTTTGTTAGTTCAATTCGTAGCGCTTCCAAGCGGTCGGTTTCTTTGATTTTTAAAGTATGTAATCCCGTCAAATGGCAACCTATACCAAGTCCTAAACAAGTAACTACAATGGTTTGTGCAATATCTGGTGTGTTATTTAAATCGAAAGTAACCGATTGATAATCGAAATTAGGTTGCTTTACTAAGGTGAGTTGGTTTGCTTCAAATCGAGCTTCGACTCCCATTTTGGCGTAGATTTCAACCAAAGCCGAATCGCCTTGCAAACTTGATTCTTTATAGCTACTCAATACGATAGTAGCTTCGTTCGACAAAGCTGCCAAACTGAAAAAGTAAGACGCAGAACTCCAATCGGATTCGACTGTTACCGTTTGTTGTTTTGAGTTTGTTGTCAAAGGTTTGACTGTGATAACATTTTCTTCGAATTTAGTTTCTACACCAATTTCGTTTAGCAAAGCCAAGGTCATTTTGATATAAGGAACAGAAGTGATTTCGCCAACCAATGTCAATTCGATTCCGTTTTCTAGTTTTGGAGCTACTAGCAAAAGTGCCGAAATGTATTGACTACTCACATTGGCAGGAATACTAACTTTGGATTGGGTTATTTTTTGCCCTTTGATGCGGATAGGTGGGAATCCAGATTCTTTTTCGTAAGCTATTTGAGCGCCTAATTGTTGCAATGCTTCAACCAATACTTTTATAGGGCGCTCCGTCATACGCTGAGAGCCTGTCAAAACCACTTCTTTTCCTTCGCTTACTGCAAAAAAAGCCGTTAAGAAACGCATTGCAGTTCCAGCGTGATGAATATCTATAAGTTGGGAATCCGAATTTGAAAATTGTGTATTCTGCAA
>JAGOFG010000287.1 GCA_017997335.1 Flavobacterium sp.
GAGATTTAACCAAATCAAAGCACAAATTATTCATTGGCTCGAATTTTTAATTTTTGTATTGGCCAGTGTATTTTTAAAAATAAATTTAAAAACTCAAAAAGTGGGTTTTTAAGGAATGACTAATTATAAATTTGTCTAAATTTTTGGATATAGTCTAAATTAAATTTCTTTTAATACTAGACATTATTCTTTTTTTTAAAAATAATTTGCACCTCATATACAGTATCTTTTCTTCATTGCTTTAATTTTTGTCTGAACATTAGTCCCGTTTTTATTTTCTTTCAGAGACCATACTACTTTACACAGTACACTCTAAAACAAAAACATTTTTTGTTCTTCTTTAGCTATTGCAGACCTATATTTAGTGCAACAATTTCTCCGAGCTTCTAAAACTTTCTTTACTTGTTGCTCATCTAAATATTTTAGAATAGACTCGTAACTATGCGCTTTTCTATGCAATATTAGACAAGCTAAATCTTCAATCACTAACCACATTTTTAGCATAAATAAACCCAAATTCAATCTAACTTCTGGGCGACTAATTAATACAAGTACCTAATATAGAATTGAAGCACTATTTAAACCATTATGTAAAAAAAAATAGTAAGTTTGTAAATGAATCCCTTTGATTTTTTTTATAAAAGTACAATGATGAGTTTAAAAGATTTATTAGACAATAGTAAAGACAGAAGCCTTTCTGGACAAAAGTGGCATATCCTTAGACAAGCAATTACAAAACGATTATTATCAAACGGTAATTCAACAATAGCAGAATTAAGTTCTGAACTACAGTCTAGTGTTCCGACGGTCACTAAAGCTGTTAACGAATTATTGTCAGAAGGATATGTTGTCGATCTAGGAAAGATTAGCAATAGTGGCGGTAGACGACCTTCCTTATATAGTATCAATCCAACTTGCGCTTACTTTTTAGGGGTCGAAGTTAATATTGCTAGAATATCTATTGGTTTACAAAACATTAAAAATGAGTTTGTTAGTATTGAATTAGGAACTGCATTTACTTTACAAAACACTCAAGAGTCTTTATTGGAGTTTTGTAATTTGATAAATTCATTTATAGAAGATAGTTTAGTAGAAAAAAAGATGATCGTGGGTGCTTGCATCAACTTTTCAGGTCGAATTAACTCTATGGAAGGATTTAGTTATAATTATTTTTTTAGCGAAAACAGGCCTTTAACAGAGATTATTTCAGAGCAATTAGATTTGTCAGTTCGTTTAGAAAATGACACAAGAGCGATGACTTTTGGTGAATATTGTGAAGGAGCTGTAGATGACGAACAAAATATAGTATTTGTTAATTATAGTTGGGGAATTGGTATAGGGATGATTACTGACGGTAAACTCTATTATGGAAAATCAGGTTATTCAGGAGAATTTGGTCACAGCCCCATATTTGATAACGGAATTATGTGTCAGTGTGGCAAAGTTGGATGTATGGAAACTGAAATTTCAGGATGGTCATTAGTAAAACAGTTCAATGCAGCTATAAAAGAGGGAAAACAATCAAAAGTGGTTCTTGACGATATTGCTTTAGGCTTGCAACACAAAGCTATTATTGCTGGCGCATTAAATTTTGAAGATCCATTGTGTGTTGATTTAATAACACAACAGAGTGAGAAAATGGGGCGTTATTTGTCTATTCTTCTCAATATACTTAACCCTGATTTATTAGTAATTGGGGGTGATTTTTCGCAATTGGGAGATTACGTTCTATTGCCAATTCAATCTGGATTAAAAAAATATTCATTAGGTTTAGTCAACCGAGATATGAAACTTAAAAAATCAACTTTAGGCCGACGCGCTGGAGTCATTGGAGCCTGTTGTGTCGTCAAAGAGAAGATGTTATCTCCGTTAATAAATAACTAAAATCACTTCTAAATCTGACTTGTTAAATTAATTTAATAAGCATGTTGCACTTATTAAATTAATTTATATATTTACAACATTATAAGAATAAAATAAACGGGAAAATTCAATTTTCTACTTTCTCTTCTAACAAAAAAGAGTACGAAAACATCCTTAGTTTAAAAATAAAAAATCATATAAAATTACTATTACAAAAAAGAGATTTGGTTTTTATGAATACTATTCTCTGTATGTGTTTTGACTGTACTATTTTGTATTGATATGATTTTAAAATTTCTAAAGATGGTCTGTAAAGGATTCATACTTATAAATTGCAAACAAGGTTTAACTATTGTTAATTAAAAACAAAAATAAGGGATTTCCTTTTTTATAAAATATTTATTTATTATCCATAAAAAAAGCAAGCACATGTTGCAAACATTGCTAGCTAATTCTTATTAAAAAGAACTGCGATGGATAACAAAGAAATAAACCAAAAAGAACCAATTATTATTAACCTAACCATTACAAAAGTATGAATCAATCACCAAAAAGCAAGCCGAAAAATTATTGGCTTACCCCAGACTTTGGGAAAGCCATGAAATTAACATCCTTATTTCTAGTCGCTTTTACCGCGCAAGCATCAGCTTCAGTTCTCGCAAGAACGGTTGTTTTTTCAGAAAAAAATGTTTCTATTTCGAAAACAACAAACAAGTTAGCCCTAATCCAAAAGAAAGTTACAGGAAAAGTGACTGATGAAAAAGGAGAATCTTTACCTGGTGTTAATATTGTTGCCAAAGGCACTAATATTAGTACACAAACAGATTTAGA
>JAGOFG010000288.1 GCA_017997335.1 Flavobacterium sp.
GCGTTCCATTTTGAATATTCTTAACTCTAAGTTTATTCCAATTCTTTTAGTTTTTTTGTTTTCGTATTTTAAGATTCTGAAAACAGACCTACAAGGTTTTGAAAACCTTGCAGGAATTGGAATCCTATATCTTTGATTAGAAACCAGCATCAAAAACAAGAACTCGATTACTAATCACTAACGACTAAGTACTAGTTACTACTTCTTTCCTTTTGTGGCTTTTTTCAAATCGTCTCCACCAGGAAAACGCATTTTATCGGTCAATACCGAGATTTCATTCAAATCAAAATCGCCTGTCAAAGACATCAATACACTATCTTCGCCTTTTCCACCATCGATAAACATCAATAGTTCTCTAATTTGTGTGTCTTTGGCTCCTGATTTTACTAAAATTTTAATACTACGTCCATTATCGTTTACACGCATTAGTTCTTCTAGATTAGCCGTTTTCATATAACGCTCAGCAGTGGCTTTCATTTCGGCTTCAACACGAGAGCTTTTGGTGGTAAACACCTTTAGGTTGTCTAGTTTTTTGATTAAACGATGGTATTGCTGCATTTCTTTGTCGGAAGCATCTACTTTGACTTTACTCATCATTTCGAACATTTTTTTATTGACGATAACCGAAGTAACATCGTCTTGACCATCGAATTTATCGAAGGCACCTTGTGCAAATAGTGGTGACGCCATAAGTACAAAAAGTACAGATAAAAAAATTGTTCTCATTATTGATACGGATTGCTTATTGTTTCTGATTAAAACTGTTGTTTTCATGATTTTTTGATTTACTGATTAAAAATTTTTTCTTTTGAATTATCGTATTCCTGAATGACCTGTACACTTTCTATACCGGTGTTTACATGTCCCGACAACAAGGCAAGTGCTTTTTGAGTTTCGCGAAACGCTTCCTCAGGAGAATCATAGGTTCCCAATTCGTTCGTAGCGACACTTGTATGGGTTGCAGTGGTATTGTAAACATACATTCCTACTCCAAGCAAAACAGCAACCGATGCAGCTGCAGACCACCAAATTCTTTTAAGCCCCTTAGACTCATTTTCAGAAATTAATGCCCCTTTTTGGCTACTAGTTTCTTGCTTTGCTAAGGAAAAATAACCAAACATCGGTTTGTATTGCTCTAAATGCTGCGCAACATTCGATGAAGAAAAATAATTCGTCAATTCTTTTTCCTCGGCAATACTGGTTTCTCCCTGAAAGTATTTTTCTATAAGCTCTTCTATTTTATACAGTTCCATAACGGTGTGTTTTTAACATATGTTCTCTAATGGTTTTTCTTGCTCTAGAGAGTGCCACGCGAATGGCGGTTTCATTCATTTCTAATAATTTGGCAATTTCTTCAAACTCATATTGCTCTACTTCTCTAAGCTGAATAATCATACGTTGCTGTTCTGGCAACTGATTAATTATTTTAGCCACCCATGTCAAACTATCATTGTCTTCTACTTTTTGCTGCAAGCTTGGTTCTCTATCCGTGTAATTGTTGTGTACAATTCGCAAATTACTGGAACGTTTCGCTTTTAACTGATCCAAACAATGATTCTTAGTCATGGTCATTGCCAAGGCTTCAATGCTAGCATAACCGGATAAACTTTCATTTTTATTCCACAACTTTACCAAAACATCTTGTGTAGCATCTTCAGCCTCCTCTGTGCTCACGAGTAATCGTTTGGCCAATCGAAAGACCTTGTCTTTGAAAGGAGTAATCAATTGTACAAACTCATTTTGGTTCATTCTAATGGTTGTTTCTAGTGGTTCATATAAGCAAGACGAACGACAATTATTTTTGTTACAAACAATAAAAAAATAATTTTAAAGTTACTATTTTACTGCAACTAATCATTCACTTAGCCACTAGGTAATTTGCGTTGTTATTAATTATGATACATAAAAAATAACGCTACTAATAATAAAACACTCGATACAAGGATAGCATTCAGACGATTCAATTTCTTTACCATCGAAAAGCAAAGCAATTACCTGTAGCCATAAAAAACAATAAATTTCAACCTATGAAAACAATTCTTAAAACTGTATTCTTTTTATTCTTAAGTCTCTTTATTTTTCAAAGTTGTGAAGACAATGACGATAAACCTGCCACCAACTTAACTATTCAAAATTTTGTTTGGAAAGGGATGAATCAATACTATTTATGGCAAAGTGATGTTCCTAATTTGGCCGATGATAAATTTAAAAATCAAAGCGAATTAAATGCCTTTCTACAAGGCTACAGTACTCCAGAAAGTTTATTCGAAGCCTTGCGCGTAGACAAATCCATAGATCGTTTTAGCTGGATTGTTGATGATTATGTTGCATTAGAGCAATCCTTTCAAGGTACTACTAAAAACGACGGTGTTGATTTTGGTTTAAGCTATAAACCTGGAAGTACAACAGAAATTTTTGGTTATGTTCGTTACATCATTCCTGGGTCTGATGCTTCAACAAAAGCTATTAAACGTGGAGATTATTTTACTGGAGTAAACGGAACCCAATTGACCGCTAACAACTACCAAGCTTTATTATTGAATGCAGAAAGCTACACCTTAAATCTAGCCGACTACAATGGAACAACCATTGTGAGTAATGGAAAAACTGTAGCCTTAACCAAAACTACTTTGAATGAAAATCCAATATTTATCAATAAAGTAATCGAAACAGGAGGAAAAAAAATAGGGTA
>JAGOFG010000018.1 GCA_017997335.1 Flavobacterium sp.
AATGTATGTTCCATAAAAAATCGCTGGTGAAATTACCCATTTTCCAGAACCAAAGTTAGGGTTGTTGGCAGAATTTGAAGCAATTTTTAATCGTGTTGCTATACCTGATTTTTTTGTTAAATAGGGTATAAATGAAGTAGCTAAACTAAGGTCGCCAAGTCCTGACTTATTGATGGTGTTTGAATTCGTAGAGATTAAAGGAGCATCAAAACGAATAGTCCAAGCGCGGTTGCCTAAGGGTTTTAAAATTCTAAAATTGGTAGTATTAAATGATCCATTTTTGGTTTCTAAATACTCATTAAACAAGACGATGGTTTCTTTGAAATAAGTAAACCTCGCTTCAGAAAAAGGGTTTTGTTCACTTCGAATCGTTTTCTTGTCTTGAGCATTTACAATTCCTCAATGGGATAGGATAATACATAAAAGTAGCAACAGCTTTCTCATAAAAAAATGAATTTATGTTAAGCTAATTTAGTAAATATATTGATTGTTAGGTGGTTGTATTGGTTTTTTGAATGCTTTATATCGAGATTTTTATTATAAAAAAAACATCAAATGAATTCACTTGATGTTTTGTTATGAAGAATAGAAGATTTTATTTATTCCAAATTCGCCAAGCTTTTTCGGCTTGTAGAATGAGCATTTCTAATCCATTTTTGGTTTGTGCTCCACGTTTTTTAGCTTTCTTTAGAAAAACAGTTTCTGCAGGATTATAAATCAAATCATAAGCAATGTGTTTTTCTGTAAAGAACTCATAAGGAATGTCTGGAAAATTAGCGGTATTCGGACTGGTTCCTAATGGTGTGGTGTTGATGATAATGGTGTGGTTTTCAAACACTGTTTCATTGAGTAAATCGTAACGAATGGTTTTCTCTTTATTTTCTCTAGAAACAAAAGTATATAAAATTCCTAATTCCTCAAGAGCAAAAGCAACGCCTTTGGCAGCACCACCCGTGCCCAAAATCAGCGCTTTTGTATGGTGGGGTTGCAATAAAGGTTCTAATGATTTTTTGAATCCGTAATAATCAGTGTTGTAGCCTTTTAATTTTCCTTTTTTGGTAAATTTAATAGTGTTTACAGCGCCAATTGCAGTGGCTTTTTTTGAAAGCTTATCCAAAAAAGGAAGTATTGCTTCTTTGTACGGAATAGTAACATTTAGTCCTCTTAAATCGGGATTGTTTTTGATTAACTCGGTAAAATAATTGATATCCTCAATATCAAAATTTTCATAAGTATAGCCTTCAAAAACAGGGTCTTTGAACTTATCTGTGAAATGGCCTTTAGAGAACGAATAGCTAATATTGCGTCCGAGTAATCCAAAACGCATCTTCAGAGAATCAATCATTGTTATTTTTTATATTTTGCAATATAGTTTTGAACCATTTTTCGGTTCCAAACTACCGGGAACAAGTCTTCTATTAATATGTAGTTGTCAAAATTAAGGCGCAAAGCATTACCTAGATGCAATTTTCCCTTGGTTTCCTCTTGTATCATCAAGTACAATCCAGCTAAACGATATTCGATTTCATTTTCATCAGGGAAAAACTCTGCAGCTTGAAGCAACGTTTGGATTGCGGTTTCAAACTCTCCTAAAAATTGTAAAATATCCACCCAAAATAACCAAGTGTCTAATTGATAGTCACCATATTCAACGGCTTTACGGTATCCAAATTCTGCTTCTTCATAGAAGTTCATTTGTTTATTGATAGTGGCGTAGCGTTTCCAGTACAAACGATTTTGATTGTCAATTGCCAAAGCTTTGTTCACAAAAAATAACGCTTTTTGGTAGTTTTTTTGACGCATGTAAAAATCAGTAATGGCTATCCAGCCTTTATCCAAAAGCGGGTCTTCATGAACCGTTTGGTTAAAGAATTTAAGAGCCAATGCTTTATTGCCTAATTTTTCGTGGCATTTTCCAATGCGAAGCAAAGCATATGAAGTTGCATCGTCTAAATCTATAGTGCGAGTATAGCTTACAATCGCTTCTTCATATTTTTTTAGGCGCTCTAAAGCTTTTGCTTTTTCCATAAAAGCACCCAAGAATTCTTCGTCTATGAGTGTGGCATAATCAAAAGCACGAATGGCATTTTCGTATTCTTTAACACTATAATGCAAGCGGCCCAATTGATGCCATGCAATTTCGCTGTAGGGATTTCTGTCTATATACTTAATGAGGTACGCTATCGCTTCTTGATTTTGGTCTAAAAACTCAAAGCAATACACTACATTGTACAATGCAGATTGATCTTCAATGTCTTCTTCTAAACATTGTATGAAACTTTGTTTGGCTAATTCTAAATTGTCCATAAACAAATATTCCATACCGATTAAGTTGTAAACATCAGCATAATCATCTGTATATTTTAAGGCAATTTTGAGTTGTTCAACTGCTTTATCATGCTGGTCTTTTTTGGACCAAATATTGGCTTTTTGGATATATATTTCTTCGTTAGTGGGCTCAATTGCATACAATTCGTTGAGCATTTTTTCGGCAAGGTCTAATTTGTCATCGTATACCAACATTTCTACTTGAACTAGTTTGAGTCCGGTAGATTTTGGATGTTGATCCAATGCTAGTTTTAAGGCTTTCTTTGCCAAATTGGCTTTTCCCATATCAAGGTAATGAAGGATAATTTCTTCGAATTCCTCGGAGTCAAAAAAGAACACTTTGTTGGTTTTCAACATCGACTCAAATTTGGATAAAGACAAGCTGTAGTCTTCTTCTTCGTTGCTTAATTGCATACTTAATTTATTTTGAGTTTGCCTAATTTAAAATTAGGTAACCTTAGTGTTAGTGTGAGGTTTTTTTGAAATTGTTGTGAACAATTTAATTAACAAGCCTTTTTTATTTTGTAGACCTGTTTCGTTGTCCACTTGAAGCTATATGTTTTTGCTAAATGCTACTTCATTCATTACCTCAAGAATGATGGCGCAACCTTCTCTAATTTCCTCTTCTGAAATAGTTAGCGGAGGTGTTATTCGTATAGCACAGCCTTCAAAAAGCAACCAGAATAGAATTAACCCTCTGTCTTGACACTTTAAAATAACTTCGTTGGTGATTTCTGCATGTTCCGTCATGGCTGCAAGCATCAATCCTTTACCTCTAATTTCTTTTATCAAAGGATGTACCAAAAGACTTCTAAACAGTTTTTCTTTCTCTAAAGCAGCTGTCATAAGATTTGTCTCGGTAATTTCCTGCAAGGTGGCCAAACTAGCTGCCGCAATGACAGGATGTCCTCCAAAGGTGGTAATGTGTCCTAATTTTGGATCATGGCTCAATAAATCCATCATTTCTGGCGCTGCTGTAAATGCGCCAACAGGCATTCCGCTTCCCATTCCTTTTCCCATAACCACTATGTCTGGGACTACATCGTAGTTTTGAAAGCCAAATAATTTACCTGTTCTTCCAAATCCTGGTTGAATTTCATCAACAATCATCATAGCTCCTACTTCTGTGCAACGTTGTCTTACTTTTTGTAGAAAATCATTTTCTGGTTGAATAAAACCAGCACCACCTTGAATGGTTTCAAGGATGATACCTGCGGTTTTAGTGGTTATTTTTTCTAAATCGGCTTCGTTATTAAAGGTTATAAAATCCACATCTGGAATTAAAGGACGAAATACTTGCTTTCTTTCTTCAAAGCCCATAACACTCATTGATCCCATGGTGTTTCCGTGATAGGCATTGTGGCATGAGATTAATTGACTTCTGCCTGTGGTTCTTCTTGCTAATTTTAAAGCACCTTCAATAGCTTCTGTACCAGAATTGACTAAATAGGTTTTCTTTAATGGTTCAGGTAATTGTTCCGCTAATAGTTTACAAAAAGCAACAGAAGGGCTTTGAGAATACTCGCCATAAACCATAACATGTGAGTATTTATCTAATTGATTTTTGATAGCATCATTCACACGCTTGTTTTGATGTCCCAAAGTACAAGCGGATACGCCGGCTACAAAATCTAAATATTTCTTATTATTTGTATCGTAAATGTAGGAACCAATGGCATGTGAAACTTCCATTCCTAATGGGTAAGGTGAAGTCTGTGCTTGGTATTTGATGAAATCTGTATTCATTTTAATTCTAAGTAGTTGAAATAAAGAGTATAAATTTTCTTTATTATGGATGTTTTTTTGAATACTTAAATCCGCTTCAGCTATTTTTTTGTCTTTGCTGTAGGTTTCTTCTTGTCGTAATTCAATGTTTCTTTCCGGGGTTTTATAGGAACACCCGCTCGATCATTTGCTATCTTGGTCTGCTTAATGATTTTTTCATTATCGATGTTTTCTTCGGGAGGAAAAATGTCATCTTTGGATTTTATTCTTTCGTCTCCTCGCCAGATGAGCCCTTTTAGTTTTCTTCCATTTTCCGGAAGATCTTTTTCTGGAAAAATATCACCATCTACTTCTTTAAAGAAAGTGATGGTTTCAATGGCATTTTTATCAAAAATAATATTGATTTTACTACTCTTATTTTTGTTGATTCCTATGAGTTCTTTGTCGTCATTCCGCATATAGTAAATGACTTCTGTGTTTTTTATAATATCGACATCGTGGAGTTTTCCATCTTTGAATTTACCAAACAAATCCTGGCCCTTTACTTGATTAAAACCGGTACCCAAGGTGTCTTTCGAGACGATGAACGTGTTATTGAGGACTTTTAAGGAATCTAATTTTTCTGTTTTTGAATCTCCAATTAAATGCATGATGTCGCCTGTAATTTGATTTTCTGCATTCCACAAAATCGGATTACCAATGAGTTTTGTCAATGCTGTTTTTGTGCTAGAATGGATAGAATCGCATTTGCCGCTCATATCCGTTTTGTAAAAACGAACATTGTTGAAAGCTCTAATGATTCTATTGCCTTCTTTTCCTGTGACCATTAATTTTTTTCCGTGAATATAGACAGAGTCATTTTCTACAAAGTTAACCGCTACGGCACGTTTGGTCACAAACATAGAATCTTGTTTTTTGTATACTTCTGCATAATGACCTTTTACGATACCTCGATTGATAGAATCAGTTATTTTTACATTTCGCGTTGCGGATGCAAATTCTTTATTTCGGTCATAATACAAACTGTCTCCCCTAATTAGTCGGTCGTCATATTTGATATAGGATTTATTTAAAAAATGCGCTAAATTTTTCTTGGTGTCGTAAAATCCTTTTTCAGTGTAAATATAGTTGGCTTTGCTGGTAATAGTCGATGGACCCAGTAAATAGGAATGTCCAGAGTTACTATAATAATCCAAATGATTGGATTTGATAACATAAGTTGGGTTGGTAATTGTAACTGCCGTCAAAAATTGAAACTTCTTTTGTGTTACGTAATACCTTCCAGATTTACTTTTGAGTGTATTTTCTTTGTTGACAATGGTTCCGTTAGTATTATAAAATACTTCTTGAGTATTGCGATCAAAATTAATGGTATCTGTAGCCAAAGTTGCGTCTGGTGAACTCATAACCGCATTTCCAGTTGCGAACGCTTTTTTTACGTTACCACTGTATTCCGCATATTTACTATTTAAGAAAAGTGTGTCTCCTTGAACTAACTGCACATTTCCAAAGGCTTTAATGTAATTTTCTTTTTCAAAGTAGTAGGCTTTGTTACAAGTCATAACTACACCATCATGAATCATTCGAACATTTCCTGTAAGCAAAGCTGCATCTGGAGCTTCAATTTGGTTAACAGCAAAAAAATCTGAATGTTCTACAACAATTTTTTTTGTAGCCTGAGCCAAGAGGTGAGGAGTAATGCTAATTATCAAACAAAAACGGATAATAAATACTAGTTTCTTCAATGGGAAAAATTTTTGTCAAATTTATAAAAAACCAATGGAGTATAGGTTTATTATGATTTATTTGTGTTTGTTAAAATTACTGTTAAAAATGCCATCTTATTAAACTTTAAATTACTAACATTTTTGTTTACTCTCACGTTGTAGTAGTGCGAAAATGAGGATGGTAATTGCCAAGGTTGTATTAATAGAGCATATTTTTAGCTCTTTTTTTGTAAATTTATGAATTCTAATAGTTATTTCTTCATTTTTCATAATTATGAAGAAATAGTAAAATTTATCTATCATGATTAAAAAAATAGCCTTAATTTTCTTTGCAGGCGCTCTAGTGCTAGCAACAGGATGCAAAACAAAAGATGTAAAAATGAATTCAGAAAAAAAAGCAACTACAACGGAACACAAAAAGGTGGTGTATCAGGTATTTACTCGTTTATTTGGGAATACCAATACAACCAATAAACCTTGGGGTACAATTGAAGAAAATGGAGTAGGTAAATTCAATGATTTTACAGATAAAGCCTTGCATGAAATTAAAGATTTAGGGGTGACTCATATTTGGTATACAGGAGTGCCACATCATGCTTTGGTTCGCGATTATACTGCTTTTGGAATATCAAATGATGATCCAGATGTAGTGAAAGGTAGAGCGGGGTCACCATATGCAGTTAAGGATTATTATAATGTAAATCCTGATTTGGCAGTCAATCCAGCCAATAGATTAGCCGAGTTTGAAGCATTGATAGCAAGAACTCACAAAGCAGGAATGAAGGTAATTATTGATATTGTTCCGAATCATATCGCTCGTAAATATGAAGGAAAAAGCAATCCAAAAGGGGTTAAAGATTTTGGTGCCGATGATGATGTTAGCGTTGAGTACAAAAGAGATAATAATTTTTATTATATCCCTAATGCACGTTTTGAAGTTCCAGATGCTCCGAAACCACTCAATGGAGAAAATCATCCTTTAGCAGATGGAAGGTTTGATGAATTTCCAGCAAAATGGACAGGAAACGGCTCAAGAATGGCAAAACCCGATAAGAATGATTGGTATGAAACGGTAAAAGTAAATTATGGTATTCGTCCTGATGGAGGAAAAGATTTCCCTGAACTTCCAGCTGGTTTTGATAAGAAAGATTATAAAGAACATTTTGCTTTTTGGTCAGACAAAAATGTGCCAAATTCATGGGTAAAATTCAAAGATATTGCCTTGTATTGGACTGCAAAAGGTGTTGATGGCTTTCGTTATGATATGGCCGAGATGTTGCCTTACGAATTTTGGAGCTATATGAATTCAGCAATTAAAATGGCTAATCCAGATTCTTTTTTAATGGCAGAAGTATACAATCCAAGAGAATACAGAAATTATATTCATTTGGGTAAAATGGACTATTTGTATGATAAAGTTGAAACTTACGATAAATTAAAAGACGTAATTCAAGGTAGATCATGGCCTGATGAAATTTCGGGAATTCAATATAACATGATGGATATAGAACATCATATGCTTCATTTCTTGGATAATCACGATGAACAACGTCTTGCTAGTCCTGAATTTGCCGGTAGTGGCGAAAGAGGAAAACCTTTAATGGTTGTTTCTACTACTTTGAGTTCTTCACCTACTATGATATATTTCGGTCAAGAAGTAGGAGAGCCAGGTAAAGAAGACGCTGGATTCGGAACGCATTCTAGAACATCTATTTTTGATTATATCGGAGTACCCCATCATCAGCGTTGGATGAATAATGGTAAATTTGATGGAGGTCAATTGTCTTCAAGCGAAAAAGAATTGCGTGATTTTTATAAACGTCTTTTGAATTTTTCATTAAAAAGTTCAGCTTTGATGGGAGGGTATCAAGAAATTCAAGGCGCTAACAGAAATATCGTGCAAGGATATGATAAAGATTTATACACTTTTGCACGTTGGTCAAAAGAGGAGCAATTGATTGTAGTTGCCAACTTTTCTTCGACTATAGCCAGTAATTATGAAATGAGAGTTCCAGCAGATTTACTTGAAAAATGGAACATCAAAGATGGGACGTATACTCTTGTAGATCAATTGTATGGTAAATACAAAACAGAACTAAAAGTGATTAATGGAGAGGGTAGGGCTTCAATAGCCATCGCTCCATCAGAATCTTTCATATTAAAATTGCAATAAAAAGTTAGTTTTGTTTCTTAAAAAAAAATGCTCCGTAATTGGAGCATTTTTTATGGAATTTAATTTGTATTCGAATAGATTTTTCGCTTGCTAACGTCTAATTTATTTTTTCTTAAAGGTTGCCTGATAATTCTCGTTGACTTTATTCCAATTAATCACATTAAAAAAGGCATCGATATAATTTTTTCGTTTGTATTGGTAATCTATATAATACGAATGCTCCCAGATATCTAAAGCTAAAATAGGTTTTCCGTGATAACCGACTACAGGAACTAAAGGCATCAATGGGTTGTCCTGATTTTGTGTACTAGTAATTTGGAGTTTTCCTTCGCGATCTACCACTAACCAAACCCAACCTGAACCAAAATGCTTTGAAGCGGTATTTTTAAATTGGGTAGTGAAATTTTCAAAAGAGCCAAAGTCTTTAGTAATGGCTCCTGCCAATGTGTCTTTTGGAACACCACCAGCTTTTGGACCCATTATTTTCCAAAAAAGACTGTGATTATAATACCCTCCTGCGTTATTTCGCATATCTGCATTATTGATATCTAATTTGGTTAGAACTTCTTCAATGGTTAAGTTTTCTAAAGGAGTTCCTTTGATGGCTTTGTTTAAATTATTGGTATACGTTAAATAATGCTTTGAATAATGAAGTTCTAATGCCAAAGCCGAAATAGATGGTGATAAGGCATCGTATTTATAGGGTAAAGCTTCTACTTGAAAAGAACCATCGTCCGCTTTTACATCTTCGGGATTGCCTATGGTGATTTTTTGTTCTGCAGCAGGAAGTGGTACTTCAACTACTTCAATTAATTCTTTTTTATTACAGCTTGTCAACAAAAAAACGAATAAAAAAGAAGGTATTAAAAAGAAAGATTTTCTCATGATTCACTATTTTTTAATAATTCGTTTACGGTTTCTATGTATAACGTTTTGGCTTCTTCTTGTGTTAAATGACTTATTTGAATCCATGCATTTGTTTTAAAGGCATTTCTTAAATCAAAATTATCATTTCTGTTGTAATTAGAAGTTCCAAAAGTAGCTTGTTTGTAATAGGCATACAAACGCAACATTACATCTGGAGGTAATGGTTGTGTCATATTAGAAGCTTTGTCAAATGCTTCTTGAAATTGTATGTCTAGCTCTTCGTTGGTCATTATGCCTTTGTTGCAATAATAGTTTTACCGCCTATAGCTTTTTGATTTAAAACTACATTAACTTGTGTACTCAAAGGTAAAAATAAATCTACTCTTGAGCCAAATTTTATAAAACCTGCATCTGTTCCTTGAACTACTTGCATTCCTTCTTGTGCATAATTAACAATTCTTCTAGCTAAGGCTCCAGCAATTTGACGGTATAAAACTGCGCCAAAAGTACTGTTCTCAACAACAACTGTAGTTCTTTCGTTTTCTTCACTTGCTTTTGGATGCCAAGCTACAAGGAATTTCCCTGGATGGTATTTGCTGAATTTTACGATACCACTTAAACCATATCTAGTAACATGTACATTGATAGGAGACATAAAAATTGAAATTTGCAAACGTTTGTCTTTGAAATATTCTCCTTCGTAAACTTCCTCAATTACAACTACTTTACCATCAACAGGTGCAAGAATTTGGTTTTCATTTAAAATTACGGTACGTTTTGGATTTCTAAAAAACTGCAAAATGATAATTAGAAAAACCAAAGTCGCAATTTGTAGGGTCATTTTAATCCAATTTGTAGAAATTAAATAATCAGATAATAACAAGACAACTGCTGTAAAAGTAGTTCCTAATAAAATGCTTGGGGTTCCTTCTTTATGAAACATAATTTAAAATTTGGTAAAATAAAAATATAATCGGCGCTACAAATATAACACTATCTAGTCGATCTAGAATGCCTCCGTGTCCGGGCATAATACTTCCGCTGTCTTTTACTTCGGCAATTCGTTTGAATTTAGATTCAATTAAATCTCCAATTGTTCCCATTATACCAACGATTAAAGCGATAAAAGTCCAAATTAGTATTGATTTTTGGCTAAACTCAGGTTTGGGTTCTATATATAATTTTGAAATTAAATACCCTGCAAAAACTGCAAAAGCAATACCGCCAAGGAATCCTTCTATAGTTTTTTTGGGTGAAATTCTTTCAAATAATTTGTGTTTTCCCATCGATTTTCCAACGATGTATGCAAAAGTATCATTGGTCCAAATCAATATAAATAAACCAATAATGATTTTCGGATTATAATCATTGATACCAAACGAAATTTTAGTTATAAAAATAAAAGGTAAAGTAATATAGCCAAGTAGGTATAAGTATTTGGACGAAGTACTTACTTTTTGAACGGAATCATAAAATAAAAACAATATGCATTTGATAGATACAACAATTGTTACAGCCAATAATGCTAAATCTAATTTCTGAATATTTATTTCAAGATTTATTTGAGTTTGAAAAGCTCTATTTATAAATGCTGTGGTTTCTGTAGCATAATGACTTACCAAGGTTACAAACGAGTAGAGTAGCGTTCCTAATACAATAGGCAACGCAGCTTTCATTTGAACCAAATTGCAAAATTCATATAAGGCAATGATCAAAAAAACACCAAATAGTATAAAAAAACTTTCAGTAGAATAAAGAATTGAAGCGAGTAATAAAGTTATATATACCGCTCCAGATAAGGATCGTTTAAGCGTTTCATTCATTATTATAGATCCTCTAGTAGTATAAGGTATAAATTTTTAGCAGCACTTCCATACTGAGTAAAATCTTCTTCTTGTGCTTTTTCGAAATATTTTATGGTCGTAATATTACTAGGATATTCTTTTTTGTACTTGTTTTTGATTGCACTAAGAATTTCGCTTTTGCCAGAGATGATTTGACTTGTGTGAGCAATAATTACCATATTTACTGGTAATTCATTTGGTTTTTTTTGTTTGATTTGGTTTGAAGAAAACGAAATAGATCCTTCATCAGAAACTAAGTTTTCACAAGTAGCTAATAAAAATTTAGGGTTTTGAGGTTTGTCAAAGAAAATATTATTTTCTTTTAGCATGGGGAATAAAGTGGGTTCAAAACAAAGTGCTTCACTTTCGAACCAATCATTTTCTTCCAATATATTCTCGAATTGTTCTTTTACCTCGTTTAATGAATCGCAATATAGAAATTTACCACCGTTTCTTTTAAAATTAAAGATGAACTGTTCATCAACAGGGACGTTTTGATCAAAAGAGATTTTATTGATCTCTTTATCTTCATCTGAATTTGTTTGACCAGAACTAAAAAATTTTCTGAAAAGACTCATATTGGGTTACTATTCTTAATAATCTATTGGAAATCGGTCAAAGATAAAAAAATCTTAATTCAAAAGTTGATTTTGAATTAAGATTTTAAAAAAAAGCTGATTTATGTCTTCGTTTTCTATGAAACGGTTTCTTCTAGATTTTGGTCGAAAGAACGTTTGCCAAAAATTGTTTCTAGGTCATCTTTGAAAATTACTTCTTTTTCAATTAGAATATCTGCTAATTGGTTGAGTTTGTCTTTGTTCTCTTCTAATATTTTGATAGCTCTTTGGTATTGTCCTTCAATTAATTCAGAAATTTCAGTGTCAATGATTTTAGCGGTATCATCAGAATAAGGTTTTGAGAATCCGTACTCATTTTGACCTGTAGAATCGTAATAGGTTACGTTACCAATTTTGTCGTTCAATCCATAAATAGTTACCATGGCTCTAGCTTGGCGAGTCACTTTTTCTAAGTCACTCAACGCACCAGTAGAAATTCTATCAAAGGTTACTTTCTCAGCAGCTCTTCCACCCATAGTTGCACACATTTCGTCCAACATTTGGTCTGTTCTAACGATTTGTCTTTCTTCTGGCAAATACCAAGCAGCTCCTAAACTTTGACCACGAGGTACGATTGTTACTTTTATTAGCGGTGCTGCATGTTCTAACATCCAACTAACTGTTGCGTGACCTGCTTCGTGTATCGCGATAGCTCTTTTTTCATCAGGGGTGATGATTTTGTTTTTCTTTTCTAAACCACCAATGATTCTATCTACAGCATCAAGAAAATCTTGACGGTCTACCGCTGTTTTATTGTTACGTGCAGCAATCAGCGCAGCTTCGTTACAAACATTGGCAATATCGGCACCAGAGAAACCAGGAGTTTGCTTTGCTAAGAAGTCTAAATCTAATCCTTCTACCTTTTTAATTGGAGCTAAGTGAACCGCAAAGATTTCTGCTCTCTCACGGATATCTGGTAAATCAACAAAAATTTGTCTATCAAAACGTCCCGCACGCATCAAGGCTTTGTCTAATACATCGGCTCTGTTTGTAGCTGCCAAAACAATTACATTGGAGTTGGTGCCAAAACCATCCATTTCTGTTAAAAGTTGGTTCAATGTATTTTCGCGTTCGTCGTTTCCGCCAGACATATTGCTTTTTCCTCTGGCTCTACCAACTGCGTCGATTTCATCAATAAAGATAATCGCAGGTGATTTTTCTTTGGCTTGTTTGAATAAGTCACGAACACGTGAAGCTCCTACACCTACAAACATTTCTACAAAATCAGAACCTGATAAGGAGAAGAAAGGTACTTGCGCTTCGCCTGCTACGGCTTTTGCTAAAAGGGTTTTTCCTGTTCCTGGAGGTCCTACAAGTAGAGCTCCTTTTGGGATTTTACCACCTAGATTGGTGTATTTTTCAGGGTTTTTTAAGAATTCAACAATTTCTTGAATTTCTTCTTTTGCTCCTTCTAAACCAGCAACATCTTTAAATGTGGTTTTGATATCTGTTTTTTCATCGAATAATTTAGCTTTAGATTTTCCTATGTTGAAAATCTGTCCGCCACCTCCAGCTCCTCCGCCAGACATTTTTCTCATAATGAAAATCCATACTCCAATAATAATGATGATTGGGAGTAGGCTAATCAAAATATCCGACCAATTGTTTTTTTGTAAAAAGTTGAAATCTTTTAGTTTTCCTTCTTTAACCGCTTTTTCTAATTTGGTTTGGAAAATTTGGTCATTACCAATTTCTAAAGTATAATGAGGTCCTTTGTTAGGTCTATCAAATACATCTTTGGCTACTTTTTGATGAGTAGCTTCTTTTAAAGCAGCTGAATTCAAGAATACTTCTGCTTCAGATTTGTTGTAAACGATAACTTTTTCTATTTGCCCTTTTTCCAAATAGTCATTGAATTTAGAAGAAGTCAATTGTGAGGCTTCTTGTAAACTAGAACCTCCAGTTGCAAAATTTATTAATAGAAAAATGATAAGTATCGCCGCGTAAATTAACCAAGGACTTATTTTAAATTTATTGGAATTTGGATTATTCTCTTTAGCCATTAGACGTTAAGTTTCTTTAGTATTTATTTTCGATAGTTGTTATTTTGGCATCTCCCCAAAGACTTTCAATGTTGTAGTACTCGCGAATGTGCTTTTGAAATACGTGAACAACAATATTCACATAATCCATCAATACCCATTCTGCATTGTCAGTTCCTTCAACATGCCAAGGTTTATCTTTAAGCTCTTTGGATACTGTTTTTTGAATCGAATTGACAATTGCGTTTACTTGTGTATTAGAAGTACCGTTGCAAATTATGAAATAATCACATACGGCAGTGTCAATTTCTCTTAAATCAAGAATATCAATATCATTTCCTTTTACCTCTTCGATTCCTTTGATGATGTTTGCTAGTAAAACATCATTATTAATAGTCTTTTTCGCCATGAATTATTTTTAATATAAGTTTGTAAAGTTACCATTTTTTGTGATTATTTTTGAACCTTAACATAATATTAAATTATGTTTTTTAAAAAATAGTAAATGAAGTTAATCAAACTCGATGCCATAGATTCTACAAATGATTTCCTTAAAGGTATTTCTGTTCTTCCTGAAACGATTAATTTTACTGTAGTTACCGCTGAAACCCAAACCAAAGGGAAAGGCCAAATGGGGCAAAAATGGGAGTCTGAGGCAGGTAGAAATTTGATAATGAGTGTTTTGCTAAAAGATGTTTTTAAGGATATTAATGAGTTGTTTCATTTGAATATTGTCTTTTCTTTAGCAGTTATTGATGCCTTAAATAGCTATAAGGTTCCTGAATTAAGTATCAAATGGCCAAACGACATAATGTCATACAATAAAAAAATTGGTGGCATTTTGATTGAAAACAGCATTAAAAGTGATGGAAGTATAGAGTCGATTATTGGTTTAGGACTAAATGTCAATCAAACCAATTTTATTGATTTACCAAAGGCAACTTCTTTGTCTTTAGTATGTGAAGTCGAATTCGATAGAGAATTGTTGTTGCAATTGATTGTTGATACTTTCAAACAAAAAATTGTGTATTGGAAGGAAAATGAAATTCAGTTTTGGAAGGAATACACTCATTTACTTTTTAAAAAGGGGATTCCAATGCCTTTTGCAGATGAAAACGAATCTCATTTTATGGGGATTATTCAAGGAGTTTCTGATATAGGAAAGTTACAAGTCTTGTTGGAAGACGATAGCGTAGCGGAATTTGATATAAAAGAAATACAGATGTTGTATTAAAAAAAATGGCAAAAAATAATTTTTGCCATTTTAGTAGTATTCAAAATATGATTTACAGTTTGGTCATATTTGTAGCTAAGGTTTCTATGAATTTACCAATAGGTCCTTTAATCATCATGGCCATCATAGGGTTGAATTCGCCAACAAAATCTAGTTTTACATCGCTATTGTTGTCAGAAACGGCATCAATCGAAGCGGTAAGTGTAAATGGTAGTTTGTCGCTAGCTGCGCCAAGAACTACTTTGTTTGGTGCAACTTTTTCTTTCATTTTTAGTTTGATTTCAGGCATTCCTTTTAATCCAAAAATAAAAGCGTCATCTCCAATAACTTCAAATTTTGCGATGTTGTCAGGCATTAATTTTTCAAAGTTTCTGACATCTGTCAATAAATCAAAAAGTTCTTGAGCAGATTTTGATACAGCAACTTTTGGGCTTTCTAAATTCATTATATTTTATCTGTTAAATTGTATTATTCTGAAACACCCCATGTTGATGGTGATGCGTTCCATTCTCTTAATGTGCTTTCTTCTTTTTCTGTAATGTATTGCTTGGCCACAGCTAAGTTGAGTAAGTTTTGATAATTACTCAAGGTATACAAGTCTAAATTGGCTTTTTTGAAATTTTCTTCTGAAACATCAAAACCATAAGTAAATATGGCTGCCATACCTTTTACTACAGCTCCAGCTTCTTTTAGCGCTTCAAAGGCTTGTAAACTACTTCCACCTGTACTGATAAGGTCTTCAACAATAACTACATTTTGCCCTTTTTGTAAAAAGCCTTCAATTTGGTTTTGTCTACCATGTTTTTTGGGCTCAGGACGAACATATACGAATGGAAGTCCCATACTTTCAGCAACAAGCATTCCAATACCTATGGCGCCTGTAGCAACACCAGCAATAACATCTGGTTTTCCAAATTGTTTTTCGATGTGTTTAGAAAATTCGTCTCTTACATAATTTCTTATCACTGGAAATGAAAGAATTAGACGATTATCACAATAAATAGGAGATTTCCAGCCAGAAGCCCACGTAAAAGGATTTCCGGGATTCAATTTAATTGCATTTATTTGCAAAAGCAATTCGGCTGTTTTTTCGGCAGTATCTTTATTAAAAATCATAATACAAATGTATAAAGTTTTTGTTAACGACAAACCACTTTTTTTGACAAATCAAATCTCTAAAGAGACAGATTTCGAATTATTTCTGCTAGATAGTATTGATGTAGAGCGAATTATAGTTAAAATTTTTCAAAATAAAATCCAGAAAGCCTATTTGTATCACCCTGATGAACGGGAAATTATGAAAACATTGAAGGCAAAAATACCAGTCTGTAAAGCAGGAGGTGGATTGGTTTATAATAAAAAAGGGGAAGTCTTGTTTATTTTTAGAAATGGGAAATGGGATTTGCCTAAAGGCGGAATAGAGAAAGGGGAGGAAATTGAAATTACAGCAATGCGCGAGGTTGAAGAAGAAACTGGAGTTAATAAATTGCAAATTGTAAAAAAACTACAAAAAACCTATCACGTTTTTAAGCGAAATGGTAAATACAAACTCAAAGTGACCCATTGGTTTGAAATGCAGTCTAAGTTTGAGGGAACTCCACAAGGTCAACTTGAGGAAGGTATTGAAAAAGTAGCTTGGTTGAATCCTGAAGAAATCAAAGAGGCATTAAATAATTCCTATGAAAATATAAAATTGTTATTTGAAGAAGAAAAGCTCCTAAAATAGGAGCTTTTTTTTGCTATAAAATTCGATATACTGGGTAATTGAGATGTGCTTTTTCGTAATAGTCGGAATGTTTATATATCCAGTCCAATTGTGCTTCTGGATTTTTATTAAAAGCAGGGTCTTTTGCTTTTAAGTCTTCAAATTCGGATTTTAAATTAGTATTGTCTTTTAGTAATTGAGCGGCAGTATCTTCGAAAACATAATCAGAATAGCCTTCTTTTTGTTGCAATAGCGTGTCAAAGAAATTCCAATTAAAGAAGGAATCTACGCCTTCTGGCTCAAGGGTTTCTAAGAGATATTTTACTCCTTTTTGTTGTGTAGTTATTAAAAAATCTCCTTTTCTAAAAGATACTTTTTCGATTGTTGACTTCACATTTGTATTACGATGCAAATAATGACCTTCATAAGCATTGGGTGTGGTTTTAAAATCTGCAATACGATAGCGTTCAACGGTTATTATGGTGTCGTTTTTTATTGGTTTGATACTGATTCCGTTGTGTTTTAATAAATCAATCACAGGCCAGAAACCTTGAGGGATTACATAATATCTAGGGATTTCAATTTCTTTTACTGCTTTGAATTCTTTGATGTAAGGAACTTCTTTTTTGTACGGTTTTGTACGGTCATAAAACAAACGATTGCCAGTGGTTGCCTCGCTTTTTTTGTAACTAGCTTCAAAACCTAAGAAAGGGATAGTGGTTTTTTTTGTGGTGTCCAATTCCCATTTGATGGTGTACTTTTTATTTGGTAAATATTGAGCTTCGTTCTGAACGCGAAGCATTTTTATTTTTTGAAAATTAGTATCTGTAAAATCTATGGCTGAACGCATGTATTCATAAGTTACTTTTACTCTGTCGGAATATTTTTTTAGCATATGTGTTTCAACAACAAATCCGATAGTGTTGAATAAGGAAGTATAACCTGTTGCAAAACGGGGACTTTCAAAAAACTGCCCAAAACCTTTATCAGGTGTGTCTGAAAAAGTATTGACATAGGGAGTACTTTCTATTTTCTTTTTTTGTAAATCATTTACAATAGCGGGCATCATTTCTTCATTTAAAAAATTCCCCAAAGCTGTCCCTAGTTTGTTGTGCTGGGTCATGATGTATGTCAATTTATACAGATAATCCGAGCCATTGCTCACATGGTTATCAATAAAAACATCGGGATTTGCCAAATGAAAAATTTCAACAAAACTTTTGGTGTTTTTGGTGTCCGATTTTATGAAATCGCGATTCAAATCATAATTTCTGGCATTGCCTCTAAAACCATATTCTTCTGGGCCATTTTGATTGGCACGCGAAGTTGAATTTCTATTCAATGCGCCTCCTATGTTATACACTGGAATACAGACTAAAACAGTGTTTTTGGGTGCTTTAATTTTACCTAGCGCCAAATCTCTGTATAATTGCATACTGGCATCTATACCATCTGGCTCTCCGGCATGAATTCCATTATTAATAAGGATTACGGCTTTAGTAGTAGTGATTTTATTAAAATCGAATTCTTTATCAGGATTAAAAACAACTATATGTAAAGGGAAACCGCTATCGGTCATTCCAGTTTCTTGTACTTTAATAGTTGGAAAGTCATTGGCTAAAAGTTTGTAGTATTTAATGGTTTCTTCGTAAGTAGCAGATTGATTTCCATTTCCTTTTTCAAAAAAGGTGTCGTATTTATTGTTTTTTTGCGACAATACAGAAAGAGAGAATAGTAAAAGTAGGTTGTAGATAAATTTCATTAGGCTTTTTTTTGGAACGAAAGTCAAATATACTTATTTCTCTTAAAGTTTGATTGGAACTATTGTGTGAAACGCTCAAAATAGGCACTGCCAACTATTTTGATTACTTTTGCGGCATGAATACAACTCACAATTTCAATCCGATTCTTTCCAATTTAGGGATTTCAGCCTTAAATGAGATGCAAGAAGTATCGCATGATGCGATTATTAATGAAAATAATGTTTTATTGTTATCCCCAACAGGTTCGGGAAAAACATTGGCGTTCTTATTGCCTCTTTTCGAGCTTTTGCAGCCAGAGATTCTTTCTGTTCAATGTTTAATTTTAGTTCCTTCGCGTGAATTAGGTTTGCAAATTGAGCAAGTTTGGAAAAAAATGGGTACAGGTTATAAGGTAAACGTTTGTTATGGAGGTCATTCAATCGATACTGAAATTAAAAATTTAAGTAATCCACCTGCTATTTTGATAGGAACGCCGGGAAGAATTGCAGACCATATAGATAGAGGCACTTTTCGTTTAGATAAAATCCAAACCTTAGTTTTAGATGAATTTGATAAGTCTTTGCAACTTGGGTTTCACGAGCAAATGTCTTTTGTGATTGGAAAATTGTCTAAACTCAATAAGCGTGTGTTGGTTTCGGCTACTTCTGGTATTGAGATTCCTAAATACACTCGTGTTGTTAATCCATTGGTTTTAGATTTTATTCCTGAGACCAAAGAAGAAAATAATCTTTCCTTACAAATGGTTATTTCTAAAGAGAGGGACAAATTGATGACCTTATTCCAGTTGATATGCTCTTTGAAATCCGAAGCAGCAATTATTTTTTGTAACCATCGAGATGCTGCAGAGCGCATTAGTGATACGCTGAATGAAAAAGGGATTTATGCTACTTACTATCATGGTGGTATGGACCAAGAAGAGCGAGAACGTGCTTTGATTCAGTTTAGAAATGGGAGTATGAGCTATTTAATTACTACCGATTTAGCTGCTCGTGGCTTGGATATCCCAGAAATGAAACATGTTATTCATTATCATTTGCCATTAAAAGAAGAGGAGTTTACACACAGAAATGGTAGAACTGCTCGTATGTTGGCCTCTGGTACGGCTTATTTAATTGTAAACGAAAGCGAAAAAAAGCTGGATTACATTGATTATTCTATGCCGGTCTTGGAGCTAAGTTCAAGTGCAACATTACCAAAACCACCACAGTTTCAAACAATTTACATTAGCGGAGGTAAAAAAAACAAACTCAATAAGATTGATATTGTTGGTTTCTTTTCTCAAAAGGGGAAGCTAGAAAAAGGTGATTTAGGATTGATTGAAGTCAAAGATTTTATCTCTTTTGCAGCTGTAAAATACAATAAAGTCAAAGATTTACTTCGTTTAGTGAAAGATGAAAAGATGAAAGGTAAAAAGTTTAAGATTGAAGTGGCTAGAAAAGTAATCAAAAAAGAAGAAGATTAGTTTTTGTAATTTACTGTATTCTAGTTTCTTATGAGGTTTTTAAGATTTTTTATTTTTTATTGTTAATAAATTAAAATTCTGAGCATCAAATTTTAATAATTATTCCGTTTTTTTAGGGTTGAATAATAAACCCCAAATTAATTATGAAAAAAATTATTACGATTGCAGTTTTGTTGTTTAGTGTAGTGACTTTTGGTCAAATCAAGGTGCTTCAAACCGTGCCAATAGAAAAATTAGGAAGAGTAAATTCTAATTTTTATATTCAAAAAATGGGCGATGAGTACACTGTTTATTATGCTAGTATGCAAAATGAAGAAGAAGCAGCTAGTGTAAAAAAGTTTACATTCAAAGATGTGGATAACGCTTACAACAGTTTGCATACCATTATCACCAATGGATTTTCAGCTTCTCCGTTGAGTGACATTAAATTAGAATTGCCTAATAACTATGTTTGGTTGCATTATAATGTTGGTGGTCCAGGTAAAGTTACTGTGCAATTTATGGTTTCAAGTAAAGAAGGTGTTTCGAATAATATCTCAGAACCATTGACTCCAGAACAAGTTGATAAACTGTTCCAAAAAGCATAATTCTGCTTACAAGATTGAAATAAAAAAAGTCTATTCTGCTCAAGAATAGACTTTTTTGTTTGTTGAAGTTGCTAAGATTATATTTTCTTCACGTATTGTGTTATGATTACAATTTGTTGACCATCAACTTTTCCTTCGATGTATTCAGCATTTTCATGATCCAAACGAATGTTTCTTACAGCAGTTCCTTGTTTGGCCACCATACTAGAACCTTTTACTTTCAAATCTTTAATCAAGACTACAGAATCTCCGTGTTCTAGAATTACGCCATTACTGTCTCTGTGAATAATTTTATTTTCATCTTCTTCTCCTTCGCCAGTTGCTTGAGCCCATGCCAAATCATCTTCGTCTAGGTACATTTGGTCTAGTAATTCTTGATTGCGCAATCTGCTCAACATTCGCCAAGAAAGAACTTGAACCGGAAGGTGCTCGCTCCACATGCTGTCATTTAGGCATCTCCAAAGATTAATATCCATTTTTTCAGGATTTTCTATTTGGTCAATAAGCGTAGCGTTGATTAAAACACTTTCATCTAGTCCACCTTTTCGAGTGGGAAGAATTTGATATACTTTTAAATCTTCGGTAACACCTGAAAGTTCACATTTTCCTCCACTGCGTTTGTTTAATTCTCTTTCTATACTCATTTTTCGTATTCTTAATTATTTTGCAAAAATAGGGCTTATTACTAGGTTCTACAACTTGTTAGGGGGGATTGTTGCTATTTGTGTAATTTTACTCTTACTGCGTCTGGGACTAGCATTTCATATTCGCCGTGGTTTCGAATAACATCACGCACAATACTCGAGCTGATATAAGAAGTTCGAGCTGCGGTTAATAAAAAGACGGTTTCTATTTTAGACAGTCGGCGATTGGTATGAGCAATGGCTTTTTCGAATTCAAAGTCGGCAGGATTGCGTAGCCCTCTCAAGATAAAATTGGCTTTAAGTTTATGACACAAATCGATTGTCAATCCTTCATAGGTAATCACCGTTACCTTAGGTTCATTTTTGAAGGTTTCTTCAATAAAGCGTTTTCTTTCGTCTAATGAAAACATGTATTTTTTTTCGGCATTGACACCAATTGCGATTACGATTTCATCAAAAAGGGAGATGCCTCTTTTGATGATGTCTTCGTGACCTAAGGTTATCGGGTCAAAGGATCCTGGGAATATGGCTTTTTTCATTTTTTAAGGTTGTGTTTTGCTAAGAACTTAGTGGCTTATAATCTTAGCCACTCAGATACTTAATTTAGTGCTAACTCAATAGCATTAGTAAACAAATCTTCAAGAGAAATTCCGGCAGCTCTCGCTTGTTGTGGAATCAAACTTTCGGTAGTTAGACCAGGAATAGTATTCATTTCTAGCATGTGCGGTTCGCCATCGACAATTATGAATTCACTTCTAGAGAAGCCTTTCATTTTCAAAACTTCATAGGCGCGTTTTGCAATTTCACCTACTTTTTGAGTCATTTCATTAGAAATACGAGCTGGAGTAATTTCTTGTGATTTACCCTCATATTTGGCCTCATAATCAAAGAAATCATTTTCAGAAACAATTTCAGTAATCGGTAAAACGGTTATTGTTCCTTGGTAGTTAATTACACCAACAGAGACTTCTGTTCCATCTAAGAAACTTTCGATGATGATTTCGTTATCTTCTTTATAAGCAACTTCGATAGCGATTGGTAATTCAGCTTCTGTTTTTACTTTAGAAATTCCAAAACTAGAACCAGCTTTATTCGGTTTTACGAAGCAAGGCAGTCCAACTTTTTTTACGATTTCGGCTGTGTTGATAAGGTCGCCTTTGTTTAGGTAATAAGAAGTTGCTGTTTTAATTCCATAAGGTTTTAAAACAGATAACAAGTCTCTTTTGTTGAAGGTTAGCGCTGCTTGATAATAATCACAGGCCGTTTGTGGAATACCTAACAGTTCAAAATAGGCTTGTAACAATCCGTCTTCTCCTGGCGTTCCGTGAATGGCGTTGAACACACAGTCGAAGGTAATTTTTGTGCCTTCAACAGTTACAGAAAAATCATTGCGATCGATTGGGAATTCGGCATCATTTGCATCTACATACACCCATTTTTCTTTAAAAATGTGTATTCTGTATCCGTTATATTTAGTCTTGTCTAGAGTTTGGTAAACTACATTTCCGCTGATTAGAGAGATTTTGTATTCGCTAGAATAGCCTCCCATGATGATAGCAATATTTTTCATTTTAAATGTTTAATCGGTTAACCGTTTAATCAATCAAAAGATTAAACGTATTCAAAACAAAATTATCATTTTTTTTGAAACGAAATACCTTTATCTTTGTTGCTTCTTAAAAATTAATTTATGAGTTTACGTAAGTATCTTACTAGTCGCGTTTTTTTCGGGCAATTGTTTATAGCCATTGCTATTATTGCTGTTTTGGCCTATTTATTCATGCATTGGTTAACGTTTACAACGGATCATGGACATGAAATCGCCGTCCCTAATTTAGCTAAATTAACGGAAGAGCAAGTAGAAGAGAAGTTAGATGATCTAGACCTAGATTATGTCCTTTTGGATAGTGTAGACTATAGAGACGATTACCCAAAATTTAGTGTAGTGGAGCAAGATCCTTTGCCAGGTACCAAAGTTAAGGTAGGTCGAAAAGTATATATCAAAATTAATTCTTCTGGTTTTTCTTCCATCCGAATTCCAAATTTGATAGAGAAGACTTATCGCGAGGCAGTGCCAACTCTTAAAGCACTGGGATTAGAAGCCGGAACAGTTACTTATATACCAAATTTAGCCAAAGATATGGTTCTTGAAATGCGCTTTAAAGGTAGAAATCTAAAAGCTGGAGATCGAGTTTTAAAAGCTTCTAAAATTGATTTGGTTTTAGGAGATGGAAAAGCCACTTATGAAGATGAAGCGGCCAAAGACAGTTTACAAGCTCCTGCAGTAGAATCAGAAACACCTGTGAATGAACAATAATACAGAAACACTAGACTTAGAAGACGAGTTATTTGAGCATTATCGATTTGAGGTTCCTAAGGGGCAAGCCATTTTGAGAATCGATAAGTATTTGATGAACTTGATTCAGAATGCTACACGAAATAAAATTCAGAATGCCGCTACGGATGGGAATATCTTTGTAAATGATATTCCGGTAAAATCCAATTACAAAGTAAAGCCGTTTGATGTGATAACCGTAATGTTGACACATCCTCCTTTTGAAAATCATATTTTGCCAGAAGATCTTCCAATAAATATTGTATATGAAGATGCTGCTTTGTTATTGGTGAATAAAGATCCGGGAATGGTGGTACATCCTGGTCACGGTAACTATACTGGTACTTTAGTGAATGCCTTGGCGCATCATTTTGATAATTTGCCAATGAATAGTAGCGAACGCCCCGGATTGGTGCATCGCATTGATAAAGATACTTCAGGATTGCTAGTAGTAGCAAAAACAGAAGCGGCTATGACGCATTTAGCGAAACAATTTGAGGCCAAAACTACAGAACGTGAATATATTGCTTTGGTTTGGGGAAATGTTCTTGCTGATAGCGGAACCATTGAAGGGAACCTAGCACGTCACTTAAAAGATAGAATGCAAATGGCTGTTTTTGATGATCCAGAAATTGGGAAACCAGCTATTACTCACTATAAAGTGTTAGAGCGTTTTGGTTATGTTACTTTGATTTCTTGTCAGTTAGAAACAGGAAGAACTCACCAGATTAGAGCGCACATGAAACACATTGGTCATCCGTTGTTCAATGACGAACGTTATGGAGGGCATTTAATACTTAAAGGGACAACGTTTACAAAATACAAGCAGTTTATAGAAAATTGCTTTAAGGCCTTGCCAAGACAAGCTTTACATGCTAAAACATTAGGTTTTGTACATCCAACGACTGGAGAAATGATGCGTTTCGACACAGAAATACCAGCAGATTTTCAGGATTGTATTGATAGATGGCGCAATTACTGCAAGACGCACGAAACTAGCGAAGAAGAATAAACAAAAAGGACTTGTATTTAAATTACAAGTCCTTTTTCTATTAAAGAGGTATTTTCTCAATCAGGATACTGTTCTGGTTGTTGTCAAAATACGTACACGTTTTTTCGACGATATTTACGGTCCATTGTGCGATTCCGCATTGAGCAGCTTGATGGCAAAAAGTCAAATAATCGGTTTGACCTTCTTGATGCATTACTAAGAATTCTATAAATCGTTCTTTATTTGCAGAAGAAGCTACTGCTAAAGTAGCATAGGTTTCTGTAGCCGTCGTTCTGTAGTTATCCGCGCCAAAATATTCAACATGACCATCGGCAACAAAAGTATCATAACCTATAACTCCCAAATTGATTAAATCTTGAATGTACTTTGGGAAATCGGCACCTGATTTTACTTTATCATGTGCTTCTTTAATCTGAGCTATTGTAAACATAGACTTGATGTTTAAAGTGAAATAAAATCGGAAGTTTTTGGAAACGAATTCAATGCATCGACAACAATTTGAGGTGTAGGTTGGGCTAATTTTCTTAGTTTAGTGTCCATCCAAGCACCATCTACGGTTATAGTAGCGCACAAAATTTCGTCTCGGTAAAATTCATGTACGATAGACCAGCGTGAAGCATCAGGTTTCATTTTTGCAATTTTCGTTTGCATAACAATAGTATCCGAAAGATTGATTTCTTTTCTAAAAACACATTCTTCTCTAAATAAAACAGGACCAAAATGTTCGGTCTTCATCACTCGCAATGTTAGACCTAATTCTTCTAAAATTTCGATACGATGTTGCGCACCAAAATCATAATAAGCGCTGTGTCGCATATGAAAATTGGGATCTAAATCGGACCAACGAAAAGAGAGTTGTTTGCTAAATGTAGCCATAAGTATGTTTTTTTCTTTTGTAATGAGGGGCAAAATTACGAATATATGTGGTTTTTTGGGGAGAAAGGATTTGGATTAACAGAAAGTTGTGTTTTTTACTTTAATCTGTTTTTGTGGTATTTTTTTAACTTGTTGGAAATAGGGATATTGATTGCTCTACTTTAAAATTGTGAATATCTATTTGAATAATTTGTTCTTTTATTTGCGTTAAAATCTATCTTTGGCTCCCTAAAAAAAAATCACAATGAGCACAATTTGGTACGAATGCAAAATAAAGTATAGAAAAACTGATGAAACAGGTGGGCAAAAGATTACCACTGAACCCTATTTGGTTGACGCTTTATCTTATACGGAGGCCGAAAAAAGAATCAATGAAGAAATGGCCGCTTACATAAGTGAAGAATTCAAAATTACCAATATAAAAGTAGGGAATTACGCTGAAATCCATCCGTTTGAGAATGCTGATCGCTGGTTCAAATCGAAAGTTTCATTATTGGCTTTTGATGAAGAAAGTGGTAAAGAGCGCAAATCGAATATGTATCTTTTGGTGCAAGCCAATGATGTTAGAGAAGCTTTTGATAATACGCTGATTGCGATGAAAAACACAATGGGAGAATATACTATCCCTGCAATTTCAGAATCACCAATTGTAGATGTCTTTCCTTATTTTAGTGGAGATGAGGATGAAGCAGAAGCACTAGAACGATTCAATGCACTTAAAGCATCTACGGCACCTACCTATGATACTTCTGCTTTAGAAGCTGAGGATTTGATTGCCGAATTAGCTGAGGCTAATGATAATTAAT
>JAGOFG010000099.1 GCA_017997335.1 Flavobacterium sp.
TTTTTGAATAAGTTAGAAGAGTATACAAAGTCCACGATGGCTTCGTTATCAGTTCTGAATATTTCTTCTCTGGTACCTTGCCATTCTTTGATTCCGTTTTTCAGGAAGAGGATATTTTCTCCAATTTCCATCACAGAATTCATATCATGGGTATTAACTACGGTAGTAATATTATATTCCTCAGTAATTTCTTTAATCAAATTATCAATTACAGTAGAAGTATAAGGGTCTAATCCTGAGTTGGGTTCATCACAAAATAAATACTTAGGGTTATTTACTATTGCACGAGCGATAGCGACTCTTTTTTGCATTCCACCAGATATTTCTGAAGGCAATTTTTTATGAGCATCAATCAAGTTAACTCTTTTTAAAACAAAATCTACACGGTCTTTCGTTTCTGAAGGAGTATTGTGTGTAAACATTTGTAAAGGGAAGGCTACGTTCTCAGCAACAGTCATAGAGTCAAACAAAGCACTACCTTGAAAAACCATTCCGATTTCTGTTCGTAATTCCCTCTTTTCTTCTGGCAATAATTCGGAGTAAATTCTACCATCAAAAGAAATAGTTCCTTTTTCAGGATAATGAATTCCCAAAAGACTTTTTAATAAAACGGTTTTTCCAGAACCACTCTGACCAATGATTAAGTTGGTTTTTCCAGCTTCAAAAAGGCAAGATACTCCCTTTAAAACTTTACTCTCGCCAAATGATTTTTCTATGTTTTTGATTTCTATCATGCGCCAAGTAATAATTGAGTTAAAATATAGTTTGATGTGATGATGCATACAGATGTCCATACAAAGGAAACCGTACTTGCTTTACCTACTTCGAGTGCGCCGCCTTTCATGTAATAGCCGTGAAACGATGGAATTGTGGCCAAAAGCATCGCAAAAATGATGGTTTTAATAAAGGCATAAGTAATATGAAAAGGAATAAAATCCAATTGTACTCCAGTAATAAAGCTTTCGCTTGAAGTAAACCCACCATAAACTGCAGCCATCCAACCGCCAAAAACGCCTAAAAACATACTAATACCAATCAAAAAAGGATACATTAGTAAGGCGATTATTTTTGGAAAAACGAGATAGTTTAAAGAGTTAACTCCCATAACTTCTAACGCATCAATTTGTTCTGTTACACGCATAGTGCCAATACTCGATGTAATAAAAGAACCCATTTTTCCAGCCATAATTACTGAAATAAATGTTGGTGCAAACTCTAATATTACCGATTGTCTTGTAGCAAAACCAATCAAATAAGTTGGAATTAACGGATTGGTTAAGTTCAATGCAGTTTGGATAGAAACTACGCCACCAACGAAAAATGAAATGAAACAAACGATTCCCAACGAGTTAATGATGAGGTCGTCGATTTCTTTAAAAATAAGATTCTTCATTACAGACCATTTGGTTTGTTTGATAAAGATTTCTTTAATCATCAGAAAGTATTTTCCGATTTGTGATATGTAGCGAATTAGCATCATAGGTTGTAAAATAGTACCAAAAATAGTAATTAGTTTTCAACTGCTTGTTAAAACAGTTTTTCTTTCATTTTTTTCCAACGGTAGTTTCTAAAAAATTTAGCTTGTTCCGCTGTTACAAATAAAGGTTTTCCGGATGATTTTGCTTTCCAAAAACCCATTATGTAATCTATAAATAGAAGAGGTTTCCCTTTTCGCATTGCCAATTTTAATGATGAAATAGCCGTGATGATAAATCCATATCCCAAACTGTAAAAAGCTTCGCCTTGTTTGTATCGAGCGGCTTTATTGTAGCTTGCGCCAGTTGGTTTGAGGTGTTTTACATGCAGACTTTCGTCGGTGACTACTTTCCAATTGTAAAATTTGCACAACAACTCGTCTACAGTATCCCAACCCATAGCCGGTTTTAGCCCACCAATTTGTTGGAAAGTCTCTTTTCTGTATGCTTTTAGCGCACCACGAATATGGTCTTTATCGGTTAAGTTTTCTAATATCCACTCCCCATTTTTTTCGATGTAGCAAAAACCACCCACCATTCCAATGCGTTCATCGGATTGAAAATGTTTAATTATGGTTTCGAAATAATTGGTAGGAAATATTAAATCGGCATCAATTTTTACAATTAAATCATAGTTGTCATCCAAGGTTTCGAATCCTTTTTCAAAAGCTTGAATGACTTTACTTCCCGGTAGATGTATGTTTTCTGATGATTTGTTGACCAAACTTATGTATGGATTGTTTTTAGCAAATTCCAATACAACTTCAGCAGTTCTATCTGTTGAATTGTCATTGACCACCACAATTTTTGAAGGCAAAACAGTTTGCGAAATCAGTGATTGCAATGTCAAACCAATTAAAGCTTCTTCGTTATAAGACGGTATGACGATGTAGTATTTCATAAAAAATAAAATTCCAAAATTTTAAAATTCCAAATTCCAAATGATTGGATGAGTCCAAAATTGGAAATTGGAATTTCATTTTTGTGATTTGTTTTTAGGCTCGTTCAGCGTAAACAATATAGTATCTTGGTGTAAAAAAACGCAATAGCGGACGGAATCCTATTTTTTTTACGGGATGTGTGAATTTTTCTCTTGCGATAATTTTCCAGCCTGTTTTTTCTAATAACCAGTCCAATTGCCAATCTTCAAATTCGTGGTAATGTCTGTCCCACATATCAGTTTTGCTACGATAAGCAGGTGAAAACCATAAACGAAGGGGGATTGAAATTAATAATTTGTCGCATTTTACATTTTGTAAAACAGTATAAGGATTCAATAAATGTTCAAAGATTTCGAAGGCAGTAAAAACCGTATAGTCTTCAGATTGTAAGGCGTTTTGATTGTTGTCTAAATCCTCGCCAATGGTGTTTTTTACGGTATATCCATTTTCTTCCATAATTTTTGAGAATGGGTTGGGAACACCTAAATCAAAAATGGTTTCTTGGGTAGTAATGTGTTTTTGTAAAAATTCTAAAGTATGCTTGAATCGTTTATTGGGAAATGTTTTTTCGTACATAGTAATGGGTGTTGACCTTTTGGAAACAAGGCGCAAATATACAAATTATATGTGTTTTGAAGGCATTGTAAATAGGGTGTTATCTTTTAACTATTTTGCCACAAATTACACTAATGCAGCACAAATTTGAACGCGTTTTGATTTCACAAATTCATACTATCGTATTAAGAAATTTACAATCTATTTCAAGAAATTGTTCAAGTGATTTGTGTATTCGTGGCTGCTTTTTTTAAATGAATGTCCTGCGTTGTTTAGCCCAGATAGAAACGAAAAGCCCACAGCACTGGGGTTTAATTTTTGCTGGTGCATCAAAGCGACTAAAAGAAGCTCTTGAGGCGCCTTGTAAAAATAAACTCCAGGGCGAGGACTTGTAGTGTATAGCTGGATTTGCTCCTGAAAAAAATTGTGATTAGTCCATAGTGATTATTGATTATCACAATTTGAGCTAGGGACTTAGGACTAGTTACTAAGTACTACTAGTAGCGATATACAAAGGCATTGACATTCATTCCGGCACCAACTGAGGCAAACATGATGACGTCTCCTTTGTGGATTTCGTGGTTTTCGATTTGGCCTTTCGTCAATAAGTCGTATAGTGTTGGTACGGTGGCTACGCTACTGTTCCCGAGTTCGTTAATGCTCATTGGCATAATGTCTTTAGGCGGAGTTTGTCCATAGAGTTTGTAGAAACGATGGATGATGGCTTCGTCCATTTTTTCATTGGCCTGATGAATCAATATTTTTTTGACTTGATTGATTTCGATACCGCTTTTGTCCAAACAACTTTTCATTGCAGCAGGGACTTTGCTTAGGGCAAATTCGTATATTTTACGGCCATACATTTTGATATAGCGTGTGTTTGGATTCAAATCTTGGTTGTATGATTTTCCGAAAAACAGATAATTGGCTTCGTCTATGGCAAAAGTACCGCTTTCGTAAGAGAGCATACCTGTTTCTGAATCTGAGCCTTCGATAATCGCTGCTCCAGCACCATCTGCATAAATCATAGAGTCTCTGTCGTGTGCGTCTACTACTCTTGATAAGGTTTCGGCTCCAATAACTAAGCAACGTTTTGCCATTCCAGAAGTAATAAAAGCATTGGCTTGTAGCACGCCTTCAATCCATCCTGGGCAACCAAAAAGTATGTCGTAAGCCACACATTTTGGATTCTTAATTTGCAATTTGTTTTTTACTCTTGTCGCTAAACTTGGTAAAGTATCTGTCTGAATGGTTCCGTGATTGACATCACCAAAGTTGTGGGCATAGATAATGTAGTCAATGGTTTCGGGGTCTATTTTTGCGTCTTCAATAGCTTTTTCTGAGGCAAAAAAGGCTAAGTCAGAGGAATTCAAGTGGTCCTCCGCGTAACGGCGTTGTTCTATGCCTGTAATTCCTTTGAATTTGCTAATCACTACATCATTAGGATACGCAAAGGCCGATCCGTCTTCGTTTAAAAAGACATGTTTGTCAAAGTCGGTGTTGTGAATTTTTAGGGCTGGAATGTAGCTCCCAATTCCGGTTATTTTTATTTTCATCAGGGTATTTTTGGTATAATCTAAGCTAAATTAAGCATTAATAAATAATTCGAGCAATAAAATTTACTATGCATGCATATAATTATCAAATAACATTTTTTTTGTCGAATTATTGTTTATTTTTTAATGAATTTTGCCATTTTTCAAAATTTCAATCGATTGAAATTGGAGATTTCAAGTTTTTTTGATTTTAGGTACTATTTTTATTTAAAAAAAGAAAAGCCCGACAAATAAAATTATGTCGGGCTTTATAGTTGTAAAATTGTAATTCTTAACTTTCCATATATGCTTCAATAGGAGCACAGCTACAAACTAGGTTTCTATCTCCGTAAGCGTCATCTGCTCTGCGAACGGTAGGCCAGAATTTGTTTTCAGCGATGTAATCCAATGGGAAAGCAGCTTGTTCTCTGCTATATGGGAAATCCCAAGTTTCAGCTGTTAGCATTGCTAAAGTATGAGGTGAATTTTTCAATACATTATTACTGTCCTCGATAGTTGCTGCTTCGATTTCTTTTCGGATGGAAATCATAGCATCACAGAAACGATCCAATTCTTCTAAGTTTTCACTTTCGGTTGGTTCGATCATTAAGGTACCTGCTACTGGGAAAGAAACGGTAGGAGCGTGGAAGCCATAATCCATCAAACGTTTAGCGATATCAGTTACTTCGATTCCTTTTTGTTTGAAAGGACGACATTCCAAAATCATTTCGTGTGCTGCACGACCCATTTCACCAGAATATAACGTGTCATAGTGACCGTTCAATTTTTCTTTGATGTAGTTGGCATTTAAAATAGCGTGTTCAGTAGCTGATTTTAATCCCTCAGCGCCTAACATTGAAATGTATCCGTAAGAAATTAGGCAAACTAAAGCAGATCCCCATGGAGCAGCAGAAATAGCAGTAATTGCATTTTCTCCTCCTGTTGGAATTACTGGGTTTGTTGGTAAAAATGGAACCAATTGAGGAGCTACACAAATTGGTCCAACACCTGGTCCACCACCACCGTGAGGAATAGCGAAGGTTTTGTGTAAGTTCAAGTGGCAAACATCCGCTCCAATAGTTGCTGGATTGGTTAAACCTACTTGAGCGTTCATATTTGCTCCGTCCATATATACTTGACCACCGTTGTCGTGAATGATTTTGGTGATTTCTTGAATAGCACTTTCGAATACCCCGTGAGTAGATGGATAAGTAACCATCAAGCAAGAAAGGTTGTCTTTGTGAAGAATCGCTTTTTCACGTAAATCTTCTACATCTATATTTCCGTTTTCTAAAGTTTTGGTTACCACGATTTTCATCCCTGCCATTGCTGCCGATGCAGGATTCGTACCATGAGCAGATGAAGGAATAAGGGCAACATTTCTGTGGTGATCTCCACGAGATTGGTGGTACGCACGAATCACCATCAATCCTGCGTATTCTCCTTGTGCACCAGAGTTAGGTTGTAAAGTAGTACCCGCAAATCCTGTGATTACATTCAATTGTTGTTCTAATTTGCGCAACATTTCTTGGTATCCTTGCGCTTGGTCTAGTGGAGCAAAAGGATGAATATTGTTCCATTGTGGGTTACTTAAAGGTAACATTTCAGAAGCTGCGTTCAATTTCATTGTACAAGAACCTAAGGAAATCATCGAATGGTTCAATGATAAATCTTTACGCTCTAGCATTTTGATGTAACGCATCATTGCTGATTCAGAATGGTATTTATTGAAAACATCGTGTTGTAAAAACGAAGACGTTCTGTTCAATTCTTCTGGGAAGTGGTTGGTTACTGTTAATTCAGTAATTTCAGGAGCTTGAGTTCCTTTTGCAGCAGCGAAAATGCTAACAATTTTGGCTACGTCTTCGATGCTAGTAGTTTCGTTGAATGCAATAGAAACTGTTGCTTCGTCGATGTAGAAAAAGTTGATGTTGTTTTGTTCTGCTACTACTTTTATTTTTTGAGCATCAGCTTTCACTACAATAGTATCGAAGAAAGCGCTGTTGGTTTGCTCGTATCCTAATTTAGTCAATTCGTTAGCTGTTGTTGCAGCCACGGCGTGTACTTTATTAGCGATATAGCGTAAACCTTTAGGTCCGTGGTACACTGCATACATACCTGCCATAACAGACAATAATACTTGTGCCGTACAAATATTTGAGGTAGCTTTTTCACGTTTGATGTGTTGTTCGCGAGTTCCTAAAGCCATTCTCAATGCTCTATTTCCGTTCGCGTCAATAGTTACTCCGATAATACGGCCTGGCATAGAGCGTTTGTATTCGTTTTTGGTAGCAAAATACGCTGCGTGAGGTCCACCATATCCTAATGGGATTCCGAAACGTTGTGTAGTACCAATCACTACAGCTGCTCCCATTTCGCCTGGAGGAGTCAATTTTGTTAAGCTTAAAATATCAGCTGCAACGGCTACTTTGATTTCGTTTGCTGCAGCTTTTGAAATAAATTGTGAATAGTCATATACTTGACCGAATTTACCTGGATATTGCAACATCGCACCGAAAAACTCTTCTGAAAATTCAAAAGTTTCGTGGTTACCAACTACCAATTCGATTCCGATTGGTGTAGAACGTGTTTGTAAAACCGATAAAGTTTGTGGTAAAATTTCTTCAGAAACGAAGAATTTGTTGGTATTGTTTTTCTTTTGATCGCGAGTTCTTACATCGAAAAGTAAAGCCATAGCTTCAGCCGCTGCTGTACCTTCGTCAAGAAGTGAGGCATTGGCGATTTCCATTCCAGTTAATTCAATAACCATAGTTTGGAAGTTCAAAATAGCTTCTAAACGACCTTGCGCGATTTCGGCTTGGTAAGGAGTGTAAGCGGTGTACCATCCTGGGTTTTCAAAAATATTTCTTTGAATAACAGCAGGAACAATTGCTTGATGATACCCTAAACCAATATAAGATTGGAAAACTTTATTTTTATTACCTAATTCTTGAATGTGATTCGCAAATTCATATTCTGTCATTGCGGGATCCAATTGCAGTGGTGCTTTTAGACGAATGTCATCTGGAAGGGTTTCATAAACGAGTCGTTCTATAGAATCAACTCCAATGGTTTTCAACATGTGTTGAAGGTCATTCTCTCTTGGACCAATGTGTCTTAAAGCAAAAGCATCTGTTCTCATTTGTACTAAATAGTATTTTTTTTATATTCTAAAACAAATTGGTCTGTAGTGTAATGTTTTGGATTACTTTTGATTATACAATCATCAGACTTTATTTGAATTAAAATAGTAGGTGTTGTTTTTTTGTGGTGCAAAAATAAGTATTATTAATAATTCAAGACGTATTTTGTTGGGTATTTTTTATTGATTTTTCAACTAAAGACGTGATTTGTTTACAATTGATTAATTTTGTTTAATGAAGATTTTCAGACATTTATTTCGTTTTTACATCAATGGCAGTATTCACGTGAGCTTGTCTTGTTTGGCTTTGTTTTGTATTACTCAACAACAGTTATTTTTTTCTTCCCCTTTTTCTTTGGCATTATTTGTTTTTTTAGGGACTGTTTTTGCTTACAATTTTGTTAAGTATGAATCTTTAATTAGGAGGAGAAAAAATGCTATCCGAAAAGAATTAAAAGCAATCGTTGGGTTTAGTGGACTGATTTTTTTGGGATTGCTTTACTGCTTTTTACAATTGAGTTGGAGAACGCAATTAGGAGGTTTTTTTATTGTAGCAATCACTTTATTGTATGCTTTACCTTTTTTTCCTAATCGAAGTAATGCCAGGAATTGGAAAGGCATTAAAATTTATATTGTGTCTTTGTGTTGGACTCTGGCTACTGTTTTTTTGCCAGCTTTAGAAGGGGATTTTACGTTAGATTTTATGGTGTTTGTTTATGGTTTGCAGCGGTTTCTTTTGGTATTTGTTCTCATCCTAATTTTTGAAATCGTCGATTTAAAAGACGATGATCCCTTATTGCAAACCGTACCGCAGCAAATAGGAGTGGAGCGAACTAAGAAACTAGGTTTTGGCTTGTTGGTTCTTTTTTTAGCTTTGGATTTTTTGAACGGGAACTTTAGTTTACTTTCTCTTTTTTTTATTTTAGTTACTGCTCTTTTTTTGGCTTT
>JAGOFG010000289.1 GCA_017997335.1 Flavobacterium sp.
AAGTGGTATTTTTTATATTGCTTGCTTTCATATCCATGTTTTTGGTACTGATTATGTTTTTCTATTTTTCAAGAAAGAAAATCGTTCAAATAGAAATTGATAAGAAAAATTTAGAAATTGAACATCAGAAAGAGTTATTAAATTCGGTTTTAATTACTCAAGAAGAGGAGCGAAAAAGAATTGCTCAAGATTTGCATGATGATATTAGTTCGAAGCTTAATGTGGTTTCACTAAACAGTCATTTATTAAAAACACCAAACTTGAACGAAACCGAGCAACTTGAAATCACAAATAATATTATTGAGTTAACTCAAAACGCTTTAGAAAACTCAAGACGAATTGCACACGATTTATTCCCTCCTGTTTTAGAGAAATTTGGGCTTAATGCAGGTATTGAAGAATTGGTTGAAGAGTTTAATAGTACTAAAAAAGTTAAAGTTTCCTATCAAAATACAATTGACTTTGAAAGCTATCCCATTGATAAACATTTGCATATATTTCGTATTCTTCAGGAATTGTTAAATAATTCACTTCGTCACGGAAAAGCCACAGAAGTTTCAATACAATTTACTACTTTCGAAGACCGAAAAACCTGTACTTATATCGATAACGGATTAGGTTTTGATAGTTCGAGTGAGGAAAATCAAAAAGGTTTGGGAATGATGAATATAGAAAGTAGAATTAACTTTTTAGGAGGCAATTTTAGCTTTACTTCAAAACCAAACGAAGGTGTAAAAATGATATTTAATTTCAATTAATGGAACAAAAGATTAAAATAATATTAGCTGATGATGAGGAATTATTCCGAAAAGGAATCTATTTCTTACTTCAACGCGAACCTAATATTGAAATTATTTTCGAAGCTTCAAACGGAAGTGAATTAGTGGAACATTTAAAAACTACTACCGAACTTCCCGATATTATAATGATGGATTTAAAAATGCCATTATTAAACGGAGTGGAAGCAACTAAATTAATTCACAAAGATTTTCCAGCAATTCGAATCATTGCTCTAACGAGTTACAACACCAAATCGTTTATTGCGAATATGATTAACGTAGGCGCGGCATCTTATTTGGTAAAAAATGCTTCACCAATTGATATGATTAAAACCGTTAACGAAGTTGCTCAAAAAGGATTTTACTACAACGAAATTGTGATGGAAGTAATTCATCAAAATATGATTTCAAATGTAGCTTCAAAAACAGTTTTAGATGAAGATTTTTTAACGGAAAGAGAAAAAGAAGTATTGGAATTAATTTGCAAACAATATAGTTCAGCTGAAATAGGTGATATGTTAAGTTTGAGTACGCGCACCGTAGACGGTCATAGGAACAACTTGTTACTAAAAACAAACTCAAAAAATATGGCAGGATTAGTCATATTTGCCATACAAAATAAAATCATAAATTTGGAAGACTCTAATAATGATATTGAGTCTTAAATCGTTTAATAAATTAGCGGAAATTAATAATTTCTACAGAACTGAAAAACTAAAATAAAATATACTAGGATAGTTACTACAAGTACAATATATCCGATTCTTTTTAACAATTTCATTTCTTTCGAGTTTATTAACGATAAATTACTACTGTTTGTGTTCATCTTTTTTATTATTTTGATATAAGTCAAAACTAAAGCAAAAAATATTTCTGTGTAAGAGTAAAAATACCTGATTTTCAAACCAGGTATTTTTACGGGGGTAACCAGGTATTTTTACGGGGGTGCGACTTTAACATTTCAATAAATGATATTTGTTAGAAATGTTATAAATTAGTCCAATTATAATAGTAAACCATGAAGTCTAAAGCGATCAGCTTATATATTGTACTTTTTTTTCTTTGCTCTTTTTCGAGTAGAGCTTCCTTTGTATTATTACCAATGGAAGCCGAAGGACAACAAAATCACTTAAAAGCATACGGAATTACCTATTGGGCTTTAGATAAAAGTTACAAAGTTAGTTGGTTGTTAAATTACAGAGGAGGTTCTTTTCTATTACCTGATGCTCCAGAAATTAGAAAAGAATGTCAAATTCGAGGCGTAACTTTTGAAGTATTATCTGATGCGGCAACTAATACTATTTTAGAAGAAATTAGTTCGCCATCACAAAATATGGAAACGGTTGTATTAGAAAAAGCACCAAAAATTGCGGTTTATACTCCAAAAGGTAAGCAACCATGGGATGATGCGGTAACTATGGTGTTAACTTATGCCGAAATTCCGTTTACCGAAGTTTATGATGAAGAAGTTTTGTCTGATCAACTATTGTTATACGATTGGTTGCATTTACATCACGAAGATTTTACAGGTCAATACGGGAAGTTTTTTGGAAATTACAGAAGCACACCTTGGTATATCCAACAAAAAGCAGAAGCAGAAGCTTTAGCAAAGAGATTAGGATACAATAAAGTTTCGGAAGAGAAATTGGCAGTTGCTAAAAAAATTAGAGATTTTGTTATTGGTGGTGGATTCATGTTTGCGATGTGTTCGGCTACTGATAGCTTTGATATTGCACTTTCTGCAGAAGGTGTTGATATTTGCGAACCAATGTTTGATGGAGATGATTCAGAAGCCAATTATCAATCCCGTATAGATTACACAAGTACTTTTGCTTTTAAAGATTATACGTTAGTTCGTAATCCAATGGTTTATGAATTTTCCGATATCGATACAACTGAAGAAC
>JAGOFG010000100.1 GCA_017997335.1 Flavobacterium sp.
ATTGATTACGGAAATGGAGATTGTGACAACAAATTCACTTATACCCATGAAAATGGTGTGGTTTTTAACTTAACTATGTAATTCAAAATCTTCATTAAAAAAAATCTTCGTTTCAGTAATTGAAACGAAGATTTTTTTTTTGAATTCAAGTCAAAGTTATCCGACCTTTGTAAAAAAAAAAGATGACACTACAAATAGAAACTCCAGCACTACTATTCTCTGCAACTTCCTTGATTTTATTGGCCTACACCAATCGGTTTTTAACTTTAGCCACGATTATACGTGGGTTAAAAAAAGCCTACAAAGAGAAAGAGAACAACATGATTTTGTTAGAAATCAAAAATCTAAATTTGCGGTTAACACTAATTCGGTACATGCAAATGGCAGGCGTAATGAGTTTATTTCTATCTGTTTTCGCGATGTTATTGCTGTATCTTAATCAGCAAATTGCTGGGATTTACTTATTTGGTTTTAGCTTATTGGCTTTATTGCTTTCCTTAGGATTATCGTTTTGGGAAATCAACATATCGGTCGGTGCTTTGCGATTGCATCTAAGTGATTTGACTCAAAAAGAAAAAACAAAAGACTATCCCGCTAATACAATCGACAAATAAATTGGCATTCCGAAAGTAATATTGAAAGGGAACGTAACTGCTAAAGCCATTGGCAGAAAAATACCCGGATTCGCCTTAGGTACGGCAATTTTCATTGCCGCAGGTACAGCAATATAAGATGCACTAGAAGCTAATACGGCAAATATGAAGCGATTCCCAATATCTGTTGTAACATATTGACTCAGGTAAGCAACAATACAACCATTGATCAAAGGAATAATGATGGCAAAGAAAAAGCTGAACCAACCACTTTTAAAGAAGTCACCTAGTTTTCTACCACTTACAATTCCCATATCAAGTAAGAATATTGCCAAAAAACCTTTAAAAATATCTGTTGTAAAAGGCTTGATTCCTAAAGCTGCTTTATCACTAGCCAGCAAACCAATTATTAAACTACCTATAATTAACAATACGCTTCCATTCGTAAATGAATGTTTAATAACCTCAGATAATTTAGATGGCTGTTCAGTAGCGCTTTTTTTACTATACATTCTGATTAAGATTACACCCACAATAATTGCTGGAGCTTCCATAAGTGCCATAACCGCGACCATATGTCCACTAAAACTATGACCTTGCATCTCTAAAAAAGAAATCGCCGTCACAAAAGTAACCGCACTCACAGAGCCATAGGCCGCAGCAATAGCCCCTGAATTGTCTATGCTAAATTTTTTCTTTAAGATGAAAAAAGTGTATAAGGGTATCAAAACAGAAACTGCCATTCCAAATACAATGGACCAAAATATATCAATATTGATTTCGCTATGCGCCAACTCCTGCCCTCCTTTAAACCCAATAGAAAACAAAAGGTAAAGAGAAATAAACTTGGAGGTATTGTTTGGAATTTCTAAATCACTTTTTAAGTATACGGCTATGATTCCGAGTAGAAAAAAAAGCAATGCAGGATTAGTAACGTTTTCAATTAATAAGTCTAAATTCATAGGTTTTGCTTTATTTTTTTAAAATTTATACCGCTGAGGCTCTTAACAACTTGTCGTTGATGGCTACCCCAATGCCTTCGTTAGGAACTTTTTCGACTATAATAACATCAATAGGTTGCGCATCCATTTCATGAAGTGTGGCATACAATCTACTGGCTGCTTCTTCTAAACTACCATTGCTTGACAATTTTTTTTGATAATGAATAGCTGGGTGGTTATATTCTTTGCAGAAAGACACTACCCCTACCCTTTTTTCAGTGATTGTTGCAAGTGTTTTTTCAATATCTTCTGAGAAAATTGTACTAGTAGAAGGCGCATAATGCTTGGATAACATTCCTGGAGCTATAGGAGCTGCATCATCTTTTGTGAAAATTTTTAAAGGTCCAACTAATGCTTCAATAGCCGCTATGGATGTAGCACCAGCTCGATACAAAACAGCTTGGTCTTCTTCAAATCCAACAATTGTAGACTCGATGCCTTGCGAACAAGCTCCCCCATCTAAAACATGTACTAAATTAGAATCAAAATAATTGGCAACATGTGCTGCTGTGGTAGGGCTGATTGAGCCAAATGGATTCGCACTTGGAGCAGCTAAAGGAAAATCCAACTGATTCAAAAGTGCCAGCGCAACAGGATGATTGGGCACACGAACTGCAACTGTATCCTTACCAGCAGTTATCAAGTCGGAAATATTATCTTGTTTTTTAAGAACCAATGTCAATGGCCCAGGCCAAAAAGTTTCAGCTAACAATCTCGCTTTATCTGGTATATTCGCAGCAACTTTTTCTAATTCGGTATACGATTTCAAATGAACAATCAAGGGATTGTACATCGGGCGATTCTTTAACTCAAAAATACTTCGGATGGCTTTTTCACTATATATGTTTCCAGCCAAACCGTAAACAGTCTCAGTAGGCATAGCAACTACTGATTCCTTTTGTAGCAATTGTATTGCTTTTATTAAATCTTTAGTATCACTCATTCTTTAAGGATTACAATAATTACAAAAACCAGGGTCTTCCGTTTTTTTATGATTAGGATACAGCTGCTCTTTGGTAAAGCCGCATTTTTTACAACTATAGATATGACTCAACACAGAGGAAGTAGCACTCCCACACCACGAACAAGGAAGACCTGTTTTGACATCTGTAATGATAAATCCAGGAGTTTGACATTCTGGACACAAGGACTGAACGTTTTGAACCAATTGCTTTGTAGCCATACTAATGATTTCCATTCGGGTAGGATTGTACAAAGCTCTCATATCGGTCTCTACGAATACAGTTGAGTACTTCGCTTTTAGGTAATGAAACTGTTCTAACAAAACGTCTGGAGAAACAATTCCTTTGACCATATCTTCGGTACTATACTGACTCGGTCTAAGAATAAGTCCGTGACTTGGAAATGTAGCCTGAGCAGCAAAATCCAAAAGTTCTTGCTCTGTGGTAATAGATGAACCTGAAAAATTGGTTTTAAAACTTACTGAACGACCGATAATCTCCAGTTGATTTTCTCGATCTAGAAGCACCACTAGCTCATCATCTGCTGTTGCAAAATAAGCGGAAGGATGCGGACCAAAAGAACCTTCAGAAGCTACCGCCAAATCACAATCTGTGGTTACAATTGCTGCTAAACATTTCTGACGTGCCACAGTCAACGCATCCGAGGTTCTAGCGGTTTCACCCGAAAAAGTGCCAAAACTATCGGTATCTAAATCTTTTGGAGTAGTGCAAATAACACCTAAACCTTTTTCTAAAATAGGAGCCATCACTTGCTCTTTATGATGCATAGTGGCTATCACAAGCTGACGCCCTTTGAAACTATTTAGCGTTGTCCAACTCAATTTTAATTTGGCTAGTGATTTTTAACTTAAAACCGTTTTCTTCTGCATTCTCTAATAATTCTTGAATTTGCAACTGTACTTCTTGCAACTCTGAAATTCTCTTCTTAGAGTTGGTAGCATCTTTCTCAAACCGAATTTCATTACTAAAACTCTCCAAAGAATGATAATTAATCTTATTGTTAATCAAAGGGAATAGCACTTTGGCTGCTCCTGCTGGAGTAAATTCCCCATCGATTAATTGAAATTGGAAGTCATTTTCCATAAAAAAGTGGCTATTTAAATTAAAGTTTATATTTTTAAATCTTTCAAAATCTGAGTACCACAAAGAATTCCAATTACCAACAGTACACTAAAAAAGGAATTCTCAGGTTCTAAAAAAGCAAAAACAAGCAGAACAACTAATACAATAAGTACTGCCGTCAATTTCACTTTTTGAAATAATGTCAATTCTTGATGGCTCATAATTTTATTTTATCTGTGGCAAAATTCAATAATTCAAGTCATTAATTTTTATTTATATTTGTAATAAACATCATTAAATATTTTTATGAATTATACACTCCATCAATTGCAAGTATTTCTAAAAGTAGCGCAATGCCAAAGCATTACAAAAGCAGCTGAAGAACTGCATTTGACACAACCCGCTGTTTCTATTCAACTCAAAAATTTCCAAGATCAATTTGAAATTCCGCTAACAGAAATTATTGGCAGAAAACTGTATGTAACTGATTTCGGGAAAGAAATTGTACTAGCCGCTGAAAAAATCATCAATGAAGTACACGCCATCAATTATAAAATGCAGGCCTATCAAGGAAAATTGAGTGGAAGGCTTAAGATTTCAATCGTCTCTACTGGAAAATACATTATGCCTTATTTTCTGGCCGACTTCTTAAAATTGCATCCCGATGTAGAATTAATTTTGGATGTAACCAATAAATCAAAAGTGATTAAAAGTTTAGAAAGAAATGAAGTCGATTTTTCTTTGGTTTCTATTTTACCCGAGACTTTAACCGTCAATCGAATAGAGCTAATGCCCAATCGCTTGTTTCTAGTTTCGAACTCAGCTACCGAGTTTCCAGAAAAAATATACGACAAAAACATTTTAGAAAACATTCCAATTATTTTGCGAGAAATGGGATCAGGAACCCGACAAAGTATGGAGCAATTTATGCTTTTGAACAATTTGAACGTCAAGAAAAAACTAGAGCTCACAAGTAATGAAGCCGTAAAACAAGCCGTCATTGCAGGATTAGGATGTTCGATTATGCCCATCATTGGAATAAAAAATGAAATCACTACTGGTAATCTTCAAATCATTCCTGTGCGTGGCTTACCGATTCAATCCACTTGGAATTTAATTTGGCACAAAAACAAAAATTTCTCTCCTATAGCCAAGGCCTATCTTGCATTTTTAGAGGAATACAAACAAGATATCATCAAAAGTAAATTTGATTGGACAAATTCAATTTAATGCTGAATTAAACTTTTATCAACCGCTTGAGTCTTAAGCTAAAATAGATTCGACTATGAAAAAAGAGTTTCTTTGGTCTCAACGACTAGGTTTTAGCAATCAACAAGCCTTTGCAATTCAAAAATTAGGAATGGAACGTTTTCTTCAACAATCGTTTCAAGCACCTTTCAATACCAGTATACCTGAGTTACTTTCTGACAGTCCAAAGTCATTAGAAGATCTCAAAAAAATCAGACAAACTAGAAAAGAAGATTCAGAAGCTGGTAAAGAATTGCTAAAAAAAGAAATCCAAACCTCGAATGAATTAAAAGCTTGGTGGATTGATGAAATGAAAACAACCGAGTTTCCGTTGAGAGAAAAGATGACACTTTTTTGGGAGAATCATTTTGTTACAGCTTATCAAAAAGTCAAAGTCAATTATTGGATTTTCCAAAAGAACCAACTCCTTAGAGAAAATGCTTTTGGCAATTTTAAAACATTGACCAAAAAAGCAATGCAAACTAATGCAATGGTGCGCTACCTCGATAATGTTGACAACAAAAAAGGGAAATTAAACGAAAACCTGAGCAGAGAACTTCTAGAACTTTTTACTCTCGGCATAGGGAATTACTCTGAGGCCGACATAAAAAATGGAGCCAAAGGATTGGCAGGATTAGGAGTTGGAGAAACCACTGCGATGTATCGCCGATTTTTAGAAGACAATGACCCGATTGAATATCTCGGCAAAAAAGGCGTTTTAAAACTAGATGAAATGGTAGATGCCATTTTTGACCACCCAAAAATCCCCTATTTACTGACGCAAAAAATTTTACAATGGTTCCTTTATGACGAACCAAAAGAAAATTTAGTAAAGCATTATGGTGATTATTTTAGAAAAGTCAATTTTGAAATTAAGCCGTTATTAATCAAAATTTTTACCGAAGAATTTGCTAAAAATGATACAGCAGGCTCGAAAATTAAAAATCCATTAGAATACATTCTATTGCTTACTAGCGAATTAAAAACTCAAAGACCAGAATCTACCACTATTGCTTTTTTCTTAAAACAACAAGGAATGGATTTATTCAATCCTCCCAATGTAAAAGGATGGGATGGCGGAAAAAGTTGGCTTACCTCACAAATTTACTTACAGCGAAACAATGTTGCCGACTTGCTTAGCAGCGGAAAAAGCATTCCAAGATCTAAACTAGAGAGAGAAAACACTCTGAATAAAAAACAGGCATTTTCTATCAGTTTAGATTGGAATACCAAAGGAACAAACAAAGAAATCATAAAAGAACTAACGGACCGATTACTTTTTTCTACAGATACCTCTTTACAGCAAGACCTTGAAAAAATACTAAAGTACGATTTTGACCCCCAATCGCTTGGAGCCAATGATGCTGTTTTACGGCTTTTTAATGCTATCATAAAATCACCTGAATTTCAACTTATTTAAATCCAAGTTATGAACAGAAGAAATTTTTTAGCCCTAACAGGAACTTTTACAGGAGGAACATTGATCCTACCTCAGTTTCTTCAAGCCTTTGGCGTACAACAACAACTTGTTACAGGAAATGAATGCGTGATTTTTATTCAGTTGAATGGAGGAAACGACGGACTCAATACTTACATTCCTTATCAAGACGAGTTGTACTACCATCATCGTCCATCAATTGGAATCGCGAAACATAATGTCATTGCTGGAAATAACGGAATGGGCTTTCATCCTGCGCTAAAGGATTTTGCTAGGATACAACAAAATGGTGATTTATCAATCATCCAAAATGTGGGATATGCGAATCCTGTCCGATCTCATTTTAGAAGCCAAGAAATTTGGCAAACTGCTCCTACTAATCAAGAATACCTCAGTCAAGGTTGGCTTGGACGCTACTTAGATTTACAATGCAATGACCACCAACCCACAGCAGGAATCAACATCGATACTATTGATACATTAGCATTAAAAGGCGAAGAACCCAACAATATTACAGTAAAAGACCCCAATCGGTTCAACAGCCGTAACGCTGCAGAAACCAAAGATCAATTATCTAACAACCCACAATTGGATTTTGTTAGAAAAATTGCCAATTCTGTTTCAGAAGGCGCCGATGCCATTCAAGATGCTCTCAAAAAAAGTACACCTTCTGAAGTTAGCTATCCAAAAACTGGTTTAGCCAAAAATTTAGAATGGATTGCTAAACTGATAAAAGGAAATTTGAATTCTAAAGTATACTATACCTCACTCGGAGGATTTGATACGCACGACAATCAATTGGCCATTCATCAAAATAAATTAAGCGAACTCAATGATGCCATTTTTAGTTGTTATAGTGATTTGAAAAAAGCACAAGTATTACAAAACACAACTATTGTGGTCTTTTCTGAATTTGGTCGCCGAGTAAAAGACAACGGAAAAGGAACCGATCACGGAACAGCAGCACCACTTTTTGTCATTGGTGGCAACACAAAAGGCAACGTTATTGGAAAAAATCCAAACTTGACAGATTTAGACGAAGGCGATTTAAAATACCAAATCGACTTTAGAAGTGTGTATGCCTCTCTTTTACAACAGAAATTGGCCTTTGACCCAACGAGAATCGGCATCAAAAATAGTCCGCTTCAGGGTTTATTCTAAACCTATTACCTACTTAAGCATCGATTCAAAAAGAAATGCCGTATCTTTGCCCGCTTTTTAAAAATTAAAAAATGACAAAGAATCAAGTATTGAAAGGAGTTTTTCTGGTAGGATTAGGTGCAACGAGTTATGGTATGTTGGCTACTTTTGTAAAAATGGCCTACGACGAAGGCTATTCGACTCCAGAAGTAACGACTGCTCAATTCGTACTTGGTATTCTTGGTATGTTATTGATTAATTTATTTCAAAAAAACAAAAAAGGAAATACGGTTGTAAAAGCATCTCCCAAAAACATTTTCCAACTCATAGCAGCAGGAACTTCACTTGGTATGACTAGCGTTTTTTATTATTTAGCTGTAAAATACATTCCTGTTTCTATTGCTATTGTACTGTTGATGCAAACCGTTTGGATGGGTGTAGTCGTAGAAATGGCCATCGACAAAAAATTACCAGCACTCAAAAAAATAATCGCAGTCATCATTGTCTTAATAGGAACTTTTTTGGCTACCAACGTAATAGCTACAACCGTTTCTTTGGATTGGAGAGGAATTGCACTAGGTCTGCTTGCAGCTGCATCTTTTACCGCTACTATGTTTACCGCAAATCATATTGCTAATCACATTTCATCTGCTCAACGAAGCTTATATATGCTGCTTGGTGGTGCCATCATCGTGTTTGGTTTTGCGCTAGTTACCCAAGTAGGTCCTTTTCAAATGGGAATTTTTATGAAATGGGGAATTGTTTTGGCTCTTTTCGGAACAATTATTCCACCTTTGTTGATGAATGCAGGTTTTCCTCTTACTGGAATTGGACTTGGCAGTATAGTTTCTGCCCTCGAATTACCTGTTTCTGTAACAATGGCTTACGTTCTTTTGAATGAAGACGTTAACGTTCTTCAATGGTTTGGAATTGTTTTAATCATCGTTGCTATTATAATAATGAATACCAATTCTTCAAAAAAGTAATCAAAGCCAAAATATTTTTCAATAACACCACCAAACTGTTAATTTTTTTATAAATTCGCAACAAACAACTTGTTATGAATTCACCTTGGCATTTGTATGTAATGGCTTTTCTCTATATAATTG
>JAGOFG010000290.1 GCA_017997335.1 Flavobacterium sp.
GAAATAAAAGGCGCTGGCGTTTTGTACAACGATTTAGAAACCCGTTTACTTATTGACGCCGAAGAAGCCAAAGCCGATTACAAAAAAGCAGCACCTTGGCTCAAAAAATTAATGAACAGTTATGCCGATGCCATCAACTATTACTTGTACAAACATCCTGAGGTGAAACCATTATTGCTGACGCGTTTTGAACCTTGGTTTCCTTTGCTTTGGACCGATGGTAGTATTGGCGCAATTAGCACCGCCGATTTAAGTACGGGCGAACTGAAAGCTTTTTACTCTGGCAACAACGACAAAGTAGCTTACATTGAAAGAGATGTAAATGTGCAAACGGGTTCTAATGGATTTGCCATTGCTCCTTCAAAATCGGTGACGGGTAATGCGCTTTTGTACATCAATCCACACACAACTTTTTATTTCAGACCCGAAATCCAAATCAGTAGCCAAGAAGGATTGAATGCCTACGGAGCCGTAACTTGGGGACAATTTTTTATTTACCAAGGTTTTAATGAAAACTGTGGCTGGATGCATACGTCTTCGAATGTAGACGTAGCCGATATGTATGCAGAAAAAATAGTCGACCAAAAAGGGAAACTTTTTTATGAATACGATGGAAAATTATTGCCAGTAAAAGAAAAAAACATCGTCATTAAGTATTTGGACAAAGGACAAATGACTTCCAAAACCATCAAGACCTATTTTACGATTCACGGTCCGATTATGGCTAAGCGAGATGGAAAATGGATCAGTTTGAAATCCAAAAACCGCAATATGGAAAGTTTGGTCCAAAGTTGGGTGAGAACCAAATCAAAGGATTTCAAGGACTACCAAAAAGCAATGGATTTAAAAGCCAACACCTCCAACAATACGGTGTATGCCGACAACAAAGGCAACATTGCCTATTGGCACGGGAACTTTATCCCAATGCGCGACAAAAGTCTCAATTGGGCCAAAGTAGTCGATGGAACCACATCCAAAACCCAATGGAAAGGTTTGCATTCAGTATCTGAAACCGTGCATTTGTACAATCCAAGTAACGGTTGGTTACAAAATTGCAACTCCACGCCCTATTCTGTAGCAGGCAATAACAGCCCAAAAGAATCCAACTATTTGCCATATATGGCGCCTGACGGAGAAAACTTCAGAGGAGTTAATGCCGTTCGTATTTTCAGTCAAGACAAAAAATACACGCTAGACGAATTAATTAAGGATGGTTACGATACCAAACTTTCGACTTTTGAAGTGTTACTTCCTGCTTTGATTGACAATTTTGAAAAAGACGCTCAAGCTCAAGAACCTAAATTCAAAGATTTAGAAGCTCCTATTCAAGTGTTGAAAAATTGGAATTATTATTCGAATGTAAATTCTGTAGCGACTACCTTGGCCAATGAATGGGCGTTCAAATTGAATCCAATTTTGCAAAAAGTCTACATTGACGAAGGTGAAAAAGACCAAGTAGAGAATATGTCCGAGTTTGCCAAAACTGCTGGCATTGATGATATGTTACCACAATTGCGAGAAGTTGTTCAGGAATTGCAAGCCAAATTTGGAAAATGGGAAATTCCGTGGGGCGACATCAACCGTTTTCAACGTCCATCGGGAGATATAGACTTAACATATGACGACAATAAAGAAAGTTTAGCAATGGGAACCGCATCGGTATTGTGGGGAAGCTTGCCTGCTTTCAAAAGTTCGTACCAAAACAACAGCAAAAAACGATACGGTTACAACGGCAACAGCTTTATTTGTGCGGTTGAATTTGGTCCAAAAATAAAAGCCAAGTCTTTATTGGCAGGAGGAAATTCGGGAGACCCCAACTCGAAACACTTTTTTGACCAAGCCAAAATGTATCAAAACGCCCAATTCAAAGACGTTTTATTTTACAAAGAAGACGTCCAAAAAAATGCTGAGAAAACCTATCATCCAGGTGAGTAATCTCAATCTATATTTTAAATACCCTCGTAAATTTTTCACGAGGGTATTTTTTTTGAGTAATATTACTGATATTTGTTAAAAACTAACCCTATGAGAAATATAACTGTCCTATTCTTGACGCTACTATTGTGTAGTCTATCAAGTAATGCCCAATTAAAAGCTATTTCTTATCAAGATGGCAATCAAAAACTAAACGGCTTTGCGATTCAACCCAAGAAAAAAAGCAGCCAAAAACCAGGAATTCTGATTCTTCCCGCGTGGAAAGGTATCGATGACCATTCCAAACAAACCGCAATCGAATTATCAAATCTTGGGTATCACGCCTTTATTGCTGATATTTATGGCGAAGGAAACTACCCAAAAGACAATGCCGAAGCTGGGAAAAATGCAGGTTATTACAAAAAGAACACCGATTTGTATCAAAAAAGAATTAGCCTAGCCTTGGCACAACTCATTCAATCAGGCGCTAATGCTGATAATATTGCCGTGATTGGTTTTTGTTTCGGAGGAACAGGTGCTTTAGAAGCCGCACGAGGCAATATGAACATCAAAGGAGTGGTATCCTTTCACGGTGGCTTAGGTAAAGATGCAGCTCGTACCACTACTCCAATCCAAGCTAAAGTTTTAGCTTGTCACGGTGCCGATGATCCTTTTGTTCCCAAAGAAGAAATTGCAGCCTTTCAACAAGAAATGCGCGATGCCAAAGCCGATTGGGAAATGATTTATTATGCCAATGCCGT